>CAZJTL010000044.1:0-27231 GCA_964548905.1 uncultured bacterium
TGATTTTGTCTGCTGTCTCTGCGTCAACAAGTAATTTAACTTGTCCTTCGGCGTAGTTGGAGAATAGGGGAGGAAGATTGCCACTTTGCCAGGTAGGATCGTTAATTAAATAAGCATTTGTTTGACTGGCAGCAAGATCTTTTAATAAACCGCCGCTATTCTCGTCTAGCTGATAATAAGCTAGTAATCCAGCTTCTGTACCTGTTAGTGTTTTATTGTAGTTATTGGCAATGTCTTCTGCACTGCGAGCTTTACTCCAAATACGAACATCGTCAATTTGACCGTTAAAATTTCGTCCTGTCGATTGTGCATTTTCTCCAATCAGCACGGGATAATTGTTGGTAGGAATTAAGTATCCACTAGTTTTGACTGAAGCAGTTCCGTCTACTTTACCGTCAACATAAAGAGAAAGATCTTTGCCGTCATAAACGGCGGCGACATGATGCCATTGTCCATCGTTGACGTTGGTTTTGCCATTGACAAAATTTGTACCGTCCCCTAAAGCAAAGTGGAGGGTGTTGTCATTGGCATTACGAGATAGTCGCCAAGCACTATCGCCTTTGGAGAGGATGGTTTGCCAGGTTTTATCTTTATCGAAGTTATCGACTTTAATCCAACTTTCTAGGGTAATTGCATTGGTTAGATCGAACTTCGCTTCATTTTGTACGTCGAGTCTGACGCGATCGTCTACGCCATCAAATTTTAAGCTAGAAAAATTACCAGTTTTATCCAGAGTAATATTGTCAGCAAGTTTGCCAACTGCACCATCACCAAAATTCAATTCTGTATCTTTGGCAATGAATAAATCTTTTTGTGGATAGGGTTTATCCGTTTTTAAGTCAAGGGTTAATTCTTTCTGTTCGATGGTTGAGTCAGTAACTTTAAGATCGAGATTATCTAATTTACCCTGCCAATCTTTGCTACTGGTTACATCACCTGCAACAGAGACTTTAACTTCTCCTGTTTGCACATCAAGAGTAGTTACATTACCCATCAGAACCGCTTCTAGTTCATTTTCGGTTAAATTGGTGAGTATATTTCCGATACGTTCATCTGCACGGTAGTAGGCAAGTAATCCATCTTCATTACCTTGGAGTTGGCGATCGAAGTTTTCTGCAATTTCTTCAGCAGTTTTAGCTTTATCCCAAATACGAACATCGTCAATTTGACCGTTAAAATTGCGTCCTGTTGATTGTGCATTTTCTCCAATCAGAACGGGATAATTGTTGGTAGGGATTGAGTAACCACTAGTCTTAACTGAAGCAGTTCCATCTTCTTTGCCATCAATATAGAGAGATAAATCTTTCCCGTCATAAACGGCGGCGACATGATGCCATTGTCCATCGTTGACGTTGGTTTTGCCATTGACAAAATTTGTACCGTCCCCTAAAGCAAAGTGGAGGGTGTTGTCATTGGCATTACGAGATAGTCGCCAAGCACTATCGCCTTTGGAGAGGATGGTTTGCCAGGTTTTATCTTTATCGAAGTTATCGACTTTAATCCAACTTTCTACAGTAATTGCATCAGTTAGATCGAACTGCGATTCTTTTTGCGCGTCGAGTTTGACGTAGGTATCTAGTTTTCCATCAAATTTTAAAGCACGACGGACGGTATGGAGTTCTGCATCTTCTCTGACAGTAGCTTTAACTCCACTGAAATCTAATTTTTTACCTTGAGGAATTTCGATCGTTTCCGTTGCACCTGCTTCGCTAGTGGTAAGTACCTGAAGAGTTAGATTGCTACGACTAACTTTTTTGTTAGTCACATTGAGTTTGGTTGTTTCCACCAACTTATCGTCAATGGGAACAATTAACAGGTTATTTTGAATGTCCCCAGGTGCGATCGTCACCGAACCTGTTTTGGCGATCGGTTGATAATCAGCTTTAGTAACGTCTGGAGAAGAAGTCGCCGAACCACCAATCAGTTCGTAGTTAACTTTAATCCCTGTATCACCAGGACGTTTTGATGCGGGATGGTTGAGATACACCATGAAACCACTAGGCGCACCTTGTAGTTCGGATGCTTTCCATCCCGGCATTACTTTGGCGATCGGTAGATCGTTGTCGCGAATGTTGACTGTTTCTGGTTTTGGCGTAAATTGAGGATTGTTATAAACTGGATCTTTTCGTTTTTCTAGATCCCTTGGATCTTGCAGACTCTCAACTTGAAAAGAAACTTTGCTTTGATGATCGTATTCCACTACACCATCATCCACCGCAGCTATCCGTACAATTTGTTCTTTATCCCAGTTTTCTTCGTCAAAGGTTAAAACTACGTCTGTTCTGGGTTGTTCTCCATTGAGGACAATTTGATCGTCGCTAGGCGTGACTGTTACTTGGACATCACTAGTGGGTTGAGTGTTGAGGTTAACTGTAAGAACGTTGGTTGTCCCTTCTTCTAGGTTTCCTGCATCACCACGCAATTCGACGTTAACTTCTGCGGTATCATCATCGATGTTATTGAGACTGATGTTATTTTTAACTTCTAACTGATGATATTTGATATCTTCACTTTCAACAGTAGTGACTAGAGTGTAGGGGATTTTCTGGTTGGCATCTCCGTCATCAATTTTGTCGTCAACACCTTTGACAATAAACTTTTGGGGTTTATTCCAGTTGTCGGGAGTAAAGGTAAGGGGAACGAAGTCAGCTAAATCTGTATCTTCGATCGGTTGACTATTTGATGGTATGGTTGCAGATACTTTAGCTTCGGTGGGATTGCTAGCACCAACATAGACTGTTACTGATGCTGTGGGTTTACTGTTGAGGTTAACTGAATACTGTAAGTATCCACCGTTACTAGCTTCTTTAGTTTCGATCGCTGCTTGTAGGGGTTTAAGAGTAACTCCAGCAGCGTCCTTATCATCTTGAATCTCGACGATCGCTTTGATTTTTTGGGGATTTTCTTTGAGATCGAAGAGTTTCATCTCTGCTATTTGTAAACCCTCACCTCCGTTATTGTTGCTAACGTTGAGACGGTAGTATTGATAAGCAGCATTGTTATTAATACTGAAGGTTTGAGTTTGCGATCGCCCAAAAGTTTCCCCTGTATGAGTGTGCAGATCTACCCATTCGTTGCCATCATTGGAAGCTTGAAAAATCCAATCTTTGGGGTCTTTTTCTGGTGCTTCACTAGCAGAAGTGATACTGTATTTAGTAATTACCTGGGGTGTAGCGTCGTTAATCTCAGCCTGAATGATTCCAGATTTAGTAGTAAGCGACCAATTAGTCTTGTCATTGCCATCGAAGACATTGGTAATATTTACATCTGCTGATGCTTTGATTTTTACTTCTTCGATCGTCGTTTCTGGTTCGAGTTGATATCCTTGTCCAGTAAACAGTTGAATTTCGATATCTTCTGGATGTTCGTCGATTTCATCGTTAATAGGAGTAATCTTAATCGTGCCAGTAGTTTCACCTTGAGGAATTTTTAATTGAGGTGAGTTAATAAAGGAAGCAAATGCACCATCTTGCTTACCTACTACCAAGTCGAGATTATTGTCACCGTCTAAATCGACAAAAATCGGACGACTGTTGTTACCAAGATCGAAAAGTTGACCATCATAAGGATTGTTTGCGCCTGTTTGTTCGCTAAATTCTGGTTGACTTGCTGTCCCTGTATTTTGGTAATATTTCAAGGTGCCATCAGTATTCCCGACAGTAGCGTCTAAGTCTCCGTCTTTATCTAAATCTGCAAAGGCAGGTTGACCGTTAAAATTGCCTAAAGGATTATTTTCTCCTGTTTGTTCACTAAATTCTGGTTTACCTGCTGCACCTATATTCTGATAGTACTTAACGCTACCATCAGCATTAGCGATCGCCAAATCGGAGTCGCCATCGCCATCAAGATCTACTAAAGCTGGCGCACTCTTATCACCAACATCAATGCCAGTAAAAGGATTATCGGTTCCTGTTTGTTCGGTAAAACTAACTTCTTCAGTTGAAGTATTTTGATAGTACTTAAGAGTGCCATTAGTCGTACCAAAAACAATGTCAATCTTTTGGTCATTATTGAGATCGGCAACACTAACTACACCATCAGTCAACGTAACCTCTTGAAAAGGATTATCATTGCCTTGTTGTTGAACAAATAAAGGACTATACTCATTACCTTGATTTTCAAAATATTTGGGATTCCCTTTACCAATTTCGATCGCATCAGTGAGTCCATCTTGGTTAAAATCCCCAAAAGCTATGCTGCTATTGAAACCCAGATCGACCCCATAAAGTGGGTTAGTGTCTCCAATTTGACGGATGAGAGTAAAACTACCGCCATGAATCTTGTAATCTAGCTTTTCGGTAGCACCACCACCAACAACACCATATTTGATTGGTAAATCTTCAGAAGCTGGTTTATCTAACTTAACGGTTAGTTTCAAAGGTGCGATCGCATTTTCAGCTAAACTAGTAGCATTGGTAAGAGCAAAACTAGCTTGAGGAGCGTTAGGATCTGCTTCAATCTTAGTAAAGTCAAGTTTTACATCCTCTCCTAATTCAGATTTTATTTGTTGTTGAGCTTGTGTTTGTTCTTTTTGAGTCGCAATGTCAATTATTTGCTGACGTTCCTCATCACTTAAGTTGGGATCGTTTAGCTTTTTCAGATCGATCGAACCACCATCGTTATCACTGTTAGTAATTTCGATCGCGGTTGCTATTTCACCACGATAGAGAGGATCTTCACCAGTAGTGGTAAATTTTAAACTATAGGTAATATCACCATCGGTTTCAGTGTCATCAACTCCAGTGACAGTAACCTTTTGATATTGATCCCAATTCCCAGGAGTAAAAGTGAGAGAAGCAACCGATAGCTTACCTTCTGTAATATCGAGATCTTGAAATTTAACCGTGACATCTTGTCTTGGCTTATTGTGTAAGCGCACAGCAAAAGCTGCACTACTCGCCACATTAGCTTCGGAAGTAGTTAGCGCAGCTAAGGATGTAGAAAATAACTCTTCTTTTTGACCTTCTGCATTGATAAACTGGTTGACGTTAACAATATCTAACCCTGGAGTATCGTTATCTGTGATAAAAATACCCGCACTGCGATTAGAAGATTTACGCAGAATATAGGAATCTTTTTGTTCTTTGAGAGTAACAGTAATATTCTCTCTACCCTCATCAAGATCGTCATCGATTAACTGGATGGGTAAGACAGCTTTTCTTTCACCAGGCGCAATCTGAATTTCGCCGACGCGATCGCCTTCGTTGGCTAGTTGATAATCTTTACCTCGATCGGCACTACCACCCAATACATAATAAACTTTTAAGCCTTCTGATGGAGCAGGATCGCTCAATTCCACAATAAGCTGTCCATTCTCTCCAGTAGATTCATTAATAGTTCCATTTGCGCTAGTAATCCAAGTAAGAGGAATAATTTGTTTGTCTCTGGGATTACCTTCTGTAACTTGCAAAATTGGCGCTTGTTCTTTACTAGAGAAGGGTATTTCTGTAGTTTTGCCGTTGTAATTCTGATCCGTACTGCTAAAAGTAGCTGTAACTTTGCCATCAGCAGTAACACCACTCAGATTAATAGTCTGTGGTTTTTCCCAGTCAGCAGGTTTAATTGTTATTTGACTGCGAGATAGTTTTCCTCCAGTAGTTGTCAACTGAACTGTCACAGGTGCAATTGGTTCGGTAGCAAGCTGAACGCCAAAGCGGAAGATAGACTCAGTAGACTTAACCGCACTCAGTTGTAGTTCTGCTAGCTGTAATTCCTTTCCTCCTGCATTTTTAGTAACATCTAAGCGATAGTATTTGTAACCTATCTTGTTGTCAAATTTGTAGTCTTTGGCAAGAAAGCGAGTATCGAATTTTTCTCCTTGACGACTATCTAACTCGACAAAATTCTGACCGTCATTAGAACCCAAGAAGCGCCAATCTTGAGGATCTCTTTCGGCATAATCGTTAGCAGAAGTAATCGTATATTGATTGACTACATGAGGTTGTCCGTCATCAAATTGATATTGCAACCAACCTTGATTATTAAAAGTCAGCCATTTAGTTACAGACTGATTGTCAAAAGCTTTTTCTGGTTCTTCTCCAACGGGTGATAAACGCAAATCGTTACTGGCGGTAAATGTGCCAGGAATATCGGTGAGACGAAAATCCTTGTTATAGAGTTGAATTTCCCCTATTTGTAATTTGGTAGACCAAGGCAACCAGGAATCTGCGCCATTATTTTCGGTGACAAATAAACGGTAGTATTTATAAGTTTGAGGTTTAGAGATCTCAAAGGTTTTAGCTTGCGATCGAGTAAAAGTTTGATTGCTGGCATCATCTAAGACAATCCAATTAAAACCATCATGAGAACCTTGAAATTTCCATGCTTTCGGATCTGATGTACGGCTACTCTGATCGGCAGCAGTAATTGTATATTGATTAACTAGATAAGCTTTGCCATCATTAAATTGATATTGTAGCCAACCATTTTTACTCGGATTCGACCATTTAGTCTCTAATTTAAGATCTAATACTTGGTTCTTTTCTTCTCCAGAGGGAGATGTAGAATCAGAAGCGCTTACTTTACCAGAGAATAAATCGTCAATAGCTACAACCGATTTTTTGCTGAGGGGGTTGTCTTTAGTAACCAGACGCTGAAACTGGTCTTTGACAATAATATTAGCTTGATAGGCACTATTGTCCTTAATATTAATTGTTGCCGAGCCTTTGCCACTGTCAATTTTGTAGTTACTGTTATCGGGATTACCAACTACACCATAGTTACCTTGACTATCTTTACCGTCAAAGTTATAAGGAACGAGGTCGAGTTTAATATCTTCATCCCCTTCCTTAATTGCATCTGGTAAGGCTGTCAGATAAATTCTGCCAGACTGTTCTTTATTAGGAATAATTACGCCATTAAAAGGCTGTTCCCCTGTGCTGCGACGTACCTGAGAGTTAAAGTAGTCAGTTCCTTGCTTAGCGCTACCAGACAGGTCATATCTCAGCCACAGTCCGATCGCATTATCAACTGGTTTGTCTAGTTCTACTTCTACATAACCAATTTGAGGCAAGGGATTTTCTACATAATCATTCCCCGTCCCTCCTTGCAAGTTACCATGGTTTTTGTTAATGCTACTGTCTTGAGTATCTTGGTTAAACTGCCAATAACCAACTAAGCCTTCTTCATTACCTTTTAGGGGTTCAATTAGATTTTGTTGAATTTCTTCATAGGTACGAGCAACATTCCACTGACGCACTTCGTCTATTTGTCCTTGGAATGGGGTAAGGGTTTGCGGTACAGAACCAAAAAGTTTTAACTCAGCCAACTGAAAATGAGTTCCCCCATTGTTAGCCTTAATATTTAAGCGGTAGTATTGATAGGCTTCCGTGTTACCTTCAATCTGATAGGTTTTGCTTTGCAGGCGATCGGTGAATTCTTCTGCACTGCGACCATCTAAATCTTTCCAGTTTGTACCATCGTTAGAACCTTGTAAAATCCAGTCTTTTGGATCTCTACCAGGCGTGTCATTAGCCGAGGTGATTACATAACGATTAACTGCATAAGCTTGTTTATCGCTAAATTGATATTGCAGCCAGTTTTCTTTATCTTTGTTGAAATTGAAAATCAGCCATTTAGTATTATCTTTATCATCAAAAGCTTTCTCTTTTTGTTCGTCACCTGGCGAGTTAGCGTCGGGGTTACTAGAGGTAATACTGCCTTTGAGATTGGTAAGATCTGTTTCTACAGTGGATAAAGTTGCACCAATATGTAACTGCCGATTTTGAATTGGCGTTTTGCCTTTAAAGTCAGTAGTGGTATAGACTAAATTACCATTGACATAGAGTCTGTATTCTGTACCGTCAAAAGTTGTAGCTACGTGATTCCACTGGTCATGATTGAGGACGTTTTCGACAGTAAAGTTATGCCAATTAGTACCATCACCAAAACCAGCATTAATATCAGTTTGATTATAAACAGAAATACTAGGATAGCGTTTAGTCTTGTCTTCAGTAGACTGATAACCCAAAATACTTTGATAACCGTCAGTAGTAGCAGTAGGTAAAATCCAAGCTTCTTGGGTAAATTTGCCTGTTTGGCTTAAATCTAGGCTTTTGTTTTCGGATACATTTACGTAGTTACTACCATTGAATTTCAAGGCAGATTTGAGGTTAACCAAAGTACTACCATCCCCAAAACCTTCACTAGGATTACTTACTTTACCTAAAGATACTATTGGTTCGTTGTCTTGAATTTGAGTAGTCAGAGTTTTTTTGTTGGCATCTACGCGATAATAATTATCTTGGTTATCTTTCAAGCCAATAGTAAGATTCTCTTTGCTGCTATATTCATAGAGATTGTCGTTAACTACTTCAGCGATAACAGTTAGAGAATATTTTCCATCAGCATCTTTTTGGAAATCGTCTTTTTTAACGGGAATAAAATCGCCTTTGCGATCGTTATTATTGATGAACTCTTTTTTCTCAGTTTTTTTATCTCGATAATAGAGCTTATAGTCAGACCCTTCTTTAGTATCTGCAATATCTCCCCTAGTTGCTTTATCAGTTTCTACCTTGTTAAGTTCGGGTAAGGTTAGATAGAGATCAAAATCTTGGGGAGGTTCGCGATCGAAAATAATTTTATACTGTCCGTGTTGTGTACCTTCGATCGCCTGTTGTGATTGTTCGATACTAATTAAAGGTTCATTGTCTTGAATGCTATAAGCTACCTGTTGTTTAGCAGAATCGATTACATAACCAGTACCGCCATTAAGTTTAATCGATAGGGTTTCATTGGGGTCATAATTTTTGTCGTCGTTTGTTTCCTTTGCGCTTAGGATATCTACTACTTTGGTGTATTTTCCATTTTCTGAAATCCACCCATCTTTATTAATCTTGACTTCAAGGAGACTATAATCTTGTGAGCTAGCCGTTCCAGACTGTGCTTGAAAATTTAAGGTAATTGTTTGTCCAGCAACAGGTAAGCGATCGCTAATAAGCTTGATTGTACCTGCTTTACCTCCTTCGATCGGCTCGCCTACTTTTTCGATGCCAATTTTAGTTTCGTTATCTTCGATCGCCACCTTAGCAGCATTACTTTGAGCATCAATTTTGTATTGACCTTTTAGAAGTTGCAGAGTAAATTCTTCTGGCGCTGTTTCATATTCATGATCATCAGTGACAGAAATATTATCGAAGGTTTGTCCGCTATAATCTAAATGAACTTTAAAACTATTGTCTAGAGTAAAATCACTTCCTTCTGTCGCGCCATTAGTACCGCTAAGGTAATAAAAAACATCTACTCCACCACTGGGTAGACTACCAGCAGTAACTTCGAGTTTGAAACTAGCTTTTTCACCTTCACCCTGTTCTGAAGCGCTTACAGGAGATATTTTAATCGTCGGTAAACCAGTGCTATCGTTATTACCATTATCAAAAGGACTTACTGAATCTCCATTACGACGAGCGATCGCATTTCCTAATGCCTGACCACTATTAGCACCTGAGCCACGAACGACGCTGTTATTCGTAAAGTTACTGTTTGAGATAGTTAAGCTAGCATTTTGGTTAACAAAAATAGCACCGCCTAAGCCAGCACCACCGCCTCCTTGTCCGCCTCTACGACCGTCACCACCGCCTTGACCGCTATTTCCAACGCCACCATAACTACCACCATCACCACCTTGTCCGCCAGCACCATTTTCACTGTTATCACCCCATACCAATTCCTTGTCCCAACCGCCGCCGCCGCCGCCGCCGCCGCCAGCACCAAAGCCACCTCGACCACCTTTACCGCCATGACCATAATTGTCGCCACCGCCACCACCACCGCCAGCACCACCGCCAGCACCGAAAACTCCCTCTGAGCCTTGACCACCTTTACCACCACCTTTTCCGCCAGCATTACCAGGGGCAGCACCATCTTTAGCAAAAGCAGAGTTATCGTTAAATCTGCCTCCATAGCCACCTACCTTACCTGCTTGTTCGTCATCGCCTCCTTCCCCTGCATTGCCACCAGCATCTCCACCTTCAGCTTTATTGCTATTAAACGTGGCGTTATTAATAAAGACATTACCCTTATTAATAAAAATTGCGCCGCCAGCACCTAAGCCACCACCGCCACCGCCACCAGCGTCTCCTCCTGTAACATAACCATTTCTAAATTCAACACCTTCAAAACCGACGTTAGCACCATCAACGGCGATAATTTGATTGTTCTTCTGTCCGTCAATAACAATCTTATTTTGACTATTACCAATCACAAAAACATCTTTGGTGATAGTAGGTAAAGATTTTGATAGCGCGATCGTCGATCCAGAAACTCCTGTTAAATCGATAACATCTAAGTCAGAATCCTTATTAGCATCATCTATTGCTTGTCTTAAAGAACCCGCACCAATACCACTGTCATTGGTATTGGTAACTTTGATGATTTTGAGAACGCCCTCGTAGTTATCTCTAATTTCTGCTGTTAAAGCCGATTCTGCTTCAATTTCGCCTGTAGCTACTTCTAGTTGCCAATCTCCCCCTAAACTAGAGTTACCAGTTAAATCTTCGGAAGCGGCGATATCTGCACCTGTTAAACTACTTAACTGTCTAACAAACTCTGCGCCTGTTTCTCCAGCAGCAACATTACATCCATAAAACAAGATATCTGCTTGCTCGGCTAGAGAATTTTTCCACTGCTGTAACTGTCTGCTGTAGGTATGCAAGTTATCATTGCTAAGAACAGTGTTACCAAGTTGCACTAATCCTTCTCTACCGTGGGAAATAATTTCAACGGTTTTAATTCCTTGTCTTGCAGCTAAGGTTTCAGTAATTTGTGCGATACCATCTTGGCTGGAATCAAGAACAACAACTTCTGTTTCTGGATTGCTGTTTTCAACTAAAGCTTGATAATTAGCTACATTAGAGTCGATGAAGAGAATGGAAGAAATTGGAGAAGATTGCATAGGTTTAGCTGCCAAGTTTTACAAGAAAAAATAAATAAACGTCAATATTTGAATAATTGCAAAGCATGAAAAATTAGGAATGAAGCTATCTAAAATGACTTCATTTTCTTAACAACACTTAATTGAATATTGCTAAGTAACCTAATAATTTATTCTTTTACCTTTGTATTTTTGATATATAAGCAAGTCAACTGTGGTAATCACGTAAGTATAACTAAAAGTATTGCTGTGTCTTAAATCACAAAAATAATAATAATGTTCTTAGTTAAGGAAGCAATTATTAGCCAGTTCGCCAGCGATTGAAATCGCTGCTCTTTTAGCTTAAATCCATTGAAATGGATTGTTAATCTAGTAATTGAGTCGGTTTTTAACCGACTTTAACTATAAGGCAGAGAATTTATTCTCTGACTGACTGACGGTTGTTGACAATGGTGCAAGATATAAGTTGAAGGAAGAATCTTTGCTCTTCTAGGGCGAAGAGTTGTCAATTTGTTGTATCTTCAAAATAGTTCACTAAACTTGAAATAATTAAATAATAATAGCTGTGACCACCCAACAACTACCTTTAATCAACTCGCTGGAAAAACTAAGCTGGACTTGGCAAGGACATAAAATTCAATACACCGTCAAGGGAGAAGGAAAACCCTTATTGCTGATTCACGGCTTTGGTGCTTCGATCGGACATTGGCGCAAAAACATTCCCATTCTCGCTGAAGCTGGTTATCGCGTCTTTGCGATCGATCTTTTGGGATTCGGTGGTTCGGATAAAGCCCCTTTAGACTACACTCTAGAATTGTGGGCGCAGCAACTCAAAGATTTTTGGCAAGAATTTATTCAAGAACCTACTATACTGGTCGGTAATTCGATTGGTGGTTTGATTTGCTTGCAGACAATTACCGCATACCCCGAAATTGCTGCTGGTGCAGTATTAATCAATTGTGCTGGTGGATTGAATCATCGCCCCGAAGAATTGAACCCCATACTAGGATTGGTGATGGGAACGTTTACCAAGTTGGTTAGTTCGCCGATTACAGGAAAATTTATTTTTGATAACATTCGTCAGAAGCGTCGCATTCGCAACACTTTGTATCAGGTATATCGCGATCGCCAAGCTGTCACCGAAGAATTAGTAGAACTACTCTATCAACCTTCCTGCGATCCTGGGGCGCAACAAGTTTTTGCTTCTGTATTAACTGCACCACCAGGTAAATCTCCTAACGAATTGCTAGAAAATCTACAGCATCCTCTATTAATCCTCTGGGGTGAAGACGATCCTTGGACTCCAATTAAAGGTGCAAAAATTTATCAAGATCTCGCTGTCAGCGATTCCAATGTTGAATTTTATCCTATTCCTCAAGCTGGTCATTGTCCTCATGACGAAAAACCAGAAATTGTTAATCAATTAATTTTGAACTGGTTGAGAAATTCAGCTTTATATAGCAGCTAACGACTAACCCCTAGCCCCTACCTAGGTTGAACTTGACTGTAAATTAGGTAATTCAATTCTCCTTGTAACCAAGCATCAAACAATTTACTAATAATATCTTGATGCACCTGGGGAGTTAGCTCTGCTTTGATAATTTCTTCAACCTTAACTAAATGATACCCTGAGTCGATTTGGACTGGACCTAATACTTGTCCTACCTCGGAGCTAAAAATCAAAGCAGAGACTTGAGGGTGTAAACTCCAACGATAAAGTTTTCCTTCACAACCACAATGATGTCTGCGTTTTTCATCGCGATCGTATAAATGGGCTGCTTCGTAAAAACTAATTTCTTCTTCTTCTATTTGATAAAGTAATTCGACAGCTAAATTTTCGTCAGATACAACTAACTGATATAGTAAAACCTGCTCGAAATCCAAGCGATTTTGGGCGAAGTGTTTTTGGGCTTCTTCTGCAAACATAGTTTGTGCTAGTTTTTGCCTGATAATGCGGTCTTTAATCCCGTCTTCCCAGTCATCGGGAGTCATCATTTCTTCTGCTAGCCAAGCAAAAGTTTGGGCAGCTTTTTCTAACTTTTTTTGACGGCGCATTCGATCGGCTTCTGCTTGAATTTCTTCTGGATTGGCTACTATACCTTTCTCTTGAGCAGTCCTATTGATAATCTCTTGGGAGAGGATTTGACGGTAAATATCTTTCATGCTCAAGTTTTTTTTGAGAAAGGTAACAACTAATTCAGAGGAAATTGAGCGCAAGGGAGAAGGTGTCATTATTAAATTAGCGATCGGTATAGATTGGGAGAAGGCATTTGATGTCTTAGATTTTAGACAATCAACTCCTAATTAAATTTTATAAATGGATGGCTCAACAATGACTCACTCAACGCAAAAAAACTACTAAGACTTTATTCCCTTAGTCCAGAAAAAAGGTCTTAGTAGCTGGTTGTGTTAACGCTCTGAAGCTTAATTTAGAACAGTTAAGCTAGATTGTTATTGAAACTATTATTAAAAATCGCAAATGAGTTACCTGAGTTAGCAACTGCTAATGCAGGGCCGCTACCGGTAATAGCAACGGAAGTTGCTTGAGAAAATTGAGTAATGTTATACACAGAAGATGAACTGCTACGAGATTTTCTGATGATACCTGCACCATCAATATCTGTTAGTTCTTCAGAAATATTTTCGATGTAATCTAAGTCAGAAATAATCATTGCCTTTTCCTTGTTTTTGCTTGTTAAGCAAGTTGTTTTTAACAAGATTGCTCTTGCTCGAATAATATTAACTTAATTTTTGCTACCAAAAAATATTTGATTATAAAGATTACTTAAAGATGCCATGTTTTTTTTGTAAAGATGTATCGTTTTTATTCTCTGTTTTTCTCAATTTTGTCGGATCTGCACAGTATTTTTGAGCGGCTATTGAAGAGATTTTTGGTTGCTGTATTTACTCTTTATGCGATTTTTTACAATTTAAAATTACTTTTATTAATCGATACGTATGTTTGCAAATTATCAATTTGACTAAAAAAGATAGATAAATTAAAATGTCGAGATCGTTTAATCTAAATTAAGTTAATCTCTTAATTAAATCTTGACCTTCACGACGCAAACGTCTGGCAATTCTAAATAACTCTTTGCCTGTATGTAGGTAACGATCGTCGTAATTATATGAATACCATTCCATTTCTTTAATACCGTCGCTGATGCGATCGAGACAGTAATAAATGCTAGCAGCAACAGAAGCTAATTTAGCTGGATTAGGTTGAGAAGCAAATAACTGTTGAGCGCGATCCAAATAGTTTCGACAATGCTCTAAATAATCCTGAAACGAAGACATTAGCTCATCATCAAAAGGATCGGCAGCCAGATTATCTATTTCCATCTCTAGAGGATTAAGAATGAAACCGATCAATTTGTTAATTGGAGCATAAACCTCTTTTAGCCATTGTAATTGTTTGGCATCAGCTTCTCGTTCTTTCTGACGACGACGCTTATAGTTATCCTGTGCTTGAGTAGTCCGTTGTTGTCTGCGAGCGTAGGATTCTTGAGAATAACCAGATTGTAACTCTCGATCGTACAAGCGACGGCGTTGTGGATCGCCCAAGATTTCATAGGCGGCATTAATAGTGATAATCTTATTACTATCTGCCGTATCGCTATTACTATCGGGATGAAAACGCTTTGCCAAACGCCAATACGCTTGTTTAATCTCTTTTTGGGTCGCTTGTTGAGTTATTTGCAGAGTTTGATAGTGATTCACGAGATTCTGCATTCGATCGAATGTTAGCCCAATTGGCAATTGCTCAAAATAGTTTTAGACAAATCGCCATTGGTTGAACGATCTTCATCTTATCGCGTTGACTATGGGTGCTTCTCAATCCTGAAATAAAGCAGTACTTAAGTAACGTTCGCCGAAACTGGGTTGAATCATGACAATCAATTTGCCCTTATTTTCTGGACGTTGAGCAACTTTAATCGCCGCGCATAAATTAGCACCGCTAGAAATACCTGATAAAATGCCTTCTTCCCTAGCTAAACGGCGACCGTAAGCGATCGCCTCTTGGTCGGTTACTTGAATTACTTCATCAATTAAACTAACATCGAGAACTTCAGGCACAAAACCAGCACCAATGCCTTGAATTTTATGGGGTCCTGGTTTTCCACCAGATAAAACAGGGCTAGAAGCTGGTTCTACCGCGATCGCACGAAAAGACGATTTATATTTTTTAATAACTTCGGCTACCCCAGTAATCGTACCTCCCGTACCAACTCCCGCCACCACAAAATCTACTTTTCCTTCTGTATCTGCCCAAATTTCTTCTGCGGTTGTCAAGCGATGAATTTCTGGGTTGGCAGGATTATTAAATTGTTGCAACATATAGGCATTGGGAGTAGTTTCTAAAATTTGTTGCGCTCGTTTAATACACCCACTCATCCCTTCACTAGCTGGGGTCAATTCTAATTGAGCGCCATAGGCTTTAAGCATTGCACGTCGTTCCTGGCTCATGGTTTCTGGCATAGTTAAAATTAGTTGGTAGCCTTTCGCTGCTGCTGCCATGGCTAGAGCTATACCTGTATTTCCCGATGTTGGTTCTACCAGAATCGTTTTACCTGGAGCAATCTTTCCTTCTCGTTCCGCAGCATTAATCATATTGGTACCGATTCTGTCTTTGACCGAAGCGGCGGGATTCATTCCTTCGAGTTTAACTACAATTTCCGCTACACAACCCTCTGATTGAGGAATCCGATTCAATTGGACTAGGGGGGTTTTCCCAATTAGTTCGGTGATATTTTTGGCAATTCGCATGATCGAAAAAGCTTTGCAATCTTTATAAAGTCAATTTTTTAATCTAACTTTATTTGCGTGGCTTTTTTTAAGGAAAATTAAAGAACTTTTGGGAATCATTTTCGTTTTTTCTGGGTTATTCAGTTAGTTTTTGGCTAAAAATTTCCCTTATTGGTTTAAATTAAGCTTTTATTAGTAATTTATTCAATTCAATAAGCAATAGCTTTAGGAAGACGATAAAGGCTTAAGAACTCAATAATTCCTGTCATTGAGTGCAATAAAATTGATTGGTTAGACGAAAATGAGCTACTTCGATCTGGGCGATCGCGCGAACAATTTCTTGGATACTCAAGTGCATCGACAGCCTAATAGAGATAAAAGAATGAATAACAACCAAAGATTTAAAATACTGATAGCTGATAACTGATGGTTACTTACAAATAGGTCAGCAGTTAAAATAGAGAATTGAGAAATTAAGCAGTGAAGGAATTAGAAACAAAATGTCTAAAATAAAATTTACAGCTAAAGTAAATCAAGGAAACATTGAAATTCCTCAAGAATATCAAGAATCAATTAAACAAGTAGAGACAGTCGAAATTATCTTTAACCGTCAAATAATATCTAGTAGCAAAGGAATTATTCATCGCTTAATAAGTAATCCTATCAACATTCAAAACTTTGTCCCTTTAACTAGAGATGAAGCCAATGAAAGATAAAATGTCGAAATCTTTTGTTGATAGTAATATTTGGCTTTATGCATTTATAAAAAGCGATCAAAATCAGGATAAGTCAAAAATTGCTAGTTCGATTATTACTTCAAAAAATATAGTAATTAGCACTCAAGTTATTAATGAGGTCTGTGTTAATTTAATTAAAAAAGCAAATTTTACTGAAGAGAATATTCAGGAATTAGTACAAGATTTTTACCAAAGTTACCAGGTGATAGCATTTGACTCCGCAATATTTTTAACTGCATCACAATTACGCCGAGATTACTGTTTTTCCTATTGGGACAGTTTGATTATTGCTTGTGCTTTAGCAGCAGAAGCAGAAATCCTTTATTCAGAAGATATGCAAAATAGCTTAGTAATAAATAAAACTCTAACGATTGTTAATCCTTTTCAAGACAAATATTAAATAGAATTTAAAAATGTTTGTCCAGATGTTGTAGGGACTTCGGAGGAAACCTCCGAATTGTTCCATGGAACGGTAGCGCAAAGGTCGATCGCTTAGTTGGCTACAGTCTTTCAGAAGAATCTGCCAGATTGGATATTGAAGAACGGTTGCGAATTCTAGAACGAAAAATGAGACGAATCGAGCTAGATTGAGAATTTTCCAGACTAAACTAAAAAATAATCTCCCCTTACTAACTCTAATTAAGCTTTCAGGAGAGATTATTAAATTCAAAAAGCAATAGCTTTAAAGCCTAAATTGCTCTAGAATTCAAAGGTTGTACGAAGAGTACCAACTAAGACCGTGTCGTTATCTCCATTGCTATTAGGATTGAAAATAGCGTACACACTTGGTGTAACAGAGATTTTTTCGGTGATAGGATACTTGTAAAGTCCTTCAACAAAGATAGGAATATCTTCATTTTCTCTGTCAGCAAAAGGTGGTAAACCTGCGGTAATACCAATCACGCTACCTTCTTTACCGAAATCTAATAGGGCTACGTTAAGAGCAGCAGTGTAAACATCTGCTTCAACATTTCCACCTTCAGAATCAGCAGTAATGTAACCACCCCAACCTGCAATGTTAATTCTGTCAGTAATCTTCCAAGAAGCTTGTAAACCAAAGCGATCGGCAGAAGCACCGCCAACACCAACGCCGTTGTTAAATTGACTGTCAATAGTACTGTCACCAGTACTACCAGTGAGGTTTACTCTTCCTCTGGGCTGATAACTGCGAACATAGGTTGCAGAGAGTTTCAGGTTGTCATTAGGAGAGAAACCTATCTGAGCGGCTCCACTGTAAGCACCGTTGAACAAACCATTACCTTCGTTAGGGTTGCTAGCGTTGCCGTCGCTTAAATATCCTAAAGTCAGGTCAAATTGTTGGTTAAATTCATATTTAGCAGCAGCACCTGTACCGTCTGTACCACGATAGACTAAGGGGTTGTAACGAGCAAAGCGAGTTACAGTACCAGTTTCGTTACTTTCAAAGAAGGGGTTGGTAGTGTTAAAAATGTCATCTAAGCTGAGAGCATTAGCACCCACCCAAGCAGTGATTTTTTCGCCAACAGGGAATTTGTACCATAAGTCATCAAGAGTGATGTCATTAGTACTGTCACTTTGCTCATAACCTAGACGAGCTGCGTTTACACCAGTACTGGTTCCTAAGTTAGGGACGTTAGCAGCTTGCAAACGAGTACGCAATACGTCTTTACCATTGAAACTGGTTTCAAAGTTTAAACGAACGCGATCGCTGAAAGTAATTTGGTCGTTAACTTGCTCGCCACCCTGAGAACCACCAGCAGGACCAGCTACATTATCCTGAGCAAAAGAACCACTCAAGCCAAAGATAACTTTACCTTTCAACTTGGTAGTAGTAGAGAACTGATGGTCTTCTAAGAAAGCGGTACGACCTTCTAAATTATCAACCCTAGTGCCTAGAGTAGCCAATTCAGCTTGAAATTCTTCAGTTAGCTTTTGTAGCTTATCTAAATCTTCCCGCATTACGGATTCGCTAGAAGCAATCAAACGCTCCATTTGGTTCAAACAAGCATTTAAACCAGCCGCAAATTCATAACGGGTAAGGGGTTTGTTACCTCTGTAAGTTTGATTGGGGAAACCAGCGATACAACCGTAGCGCTCAACTAGACTTTGTAATGCTTCAAATGCCCAATCAGTGGGAGCAACGTCACGTAATTGATTGACGTTGGTAACTTGACCCATCTGACTACTTGGAGCTTGCTGATTGTATTGCTCGATTTGCTCCAAAGTACTATCTACAGACTGAGCTGAGACTGGAGAACTAGTAACTAAAAGAGAAGCTCCTAGTAAAACTGGAGTAACTTTTGTTAAATTCCAAAAAAGTTTAGACATATACCTTTTATCCTCACACCTAAATAAACTTAGACCTTGACCCACGGATTTGTCAAGAAATATTACCTTGTTCTGAATTGGTTGTAACTTAAGTTCGCTTAACGTTGTTGAGGAGTTCCATCTAAATACTACACCTTTACAGCTCAATTAGGCAACAATTTAAACCTTAATTTCAGTTATCAGTTATCAGTTATCAGTTATCAGTTATCAGTTATCAGCTTTCCCGTTTAAGTTAACGACTGACGACTGATGCCTGACTACTAAAGGCTGACGGCTGAAGGCTAGAATGCTACCAAGATTGAATTTTGATACTAAATGGTAAATTTTTGGCTATCTTGAGATTAACTAGTTATTAAAAAGCTTGTCTCTTTATGATTTCTGACTTCAGGGCAACCACAAGGGATTGCCCCTACTGATTTCTGACTTCGTATACTAGCCTCTTTCCCCAGTTACAATGTAAGATACCCTTTGTGCAATATTAGTAGCGTGATCTGCCATTCTTTCTAAGTGTCTGATCGCCAATACCATTAGCAAAATGGGTTCTACTACCCCTGGAATATCTCGTTGGTATGCTAACCTTTGATATAGTCGTGAATAGGCATCATCTACTGTGTCATCAAGCTTTTTGACTTTTTCACCTGCATAGCTATCAAGCTCGGCTAGGGCTACTAGACTGGTTGCTAACATTAGTTGAGCGTGATTGGACATAGCTTCGATTTCCTGCAAGCAGGAGTGAGGCTTATAAGTAAATAGCTTCACGGCTATCTCAGCTAAGTCTTTGGCGTAGTCGCCTATCCTTTCTAAATCTCTGACTAGTTGCATAAAAGCGCTCAAAAGGCGCAAGTCTTGAGCTACTGGACGCTGCAATGTGATTAAGGTAGCACAGTCTAGTTCGATCTGACGGTAGTAGCGATCGATTTCCTTGTCTAAAATGGCAACCTGCTTAGCCATTTCTAAATTGCGATCGAATAAAGAACTATGACTTAAACGAAAAGATTCTTCAACAAGAGTTCCCATTCTCAAAACATCTTGTTCTAGACGCATTAAAGAGCGTTTAAATTGGGTTTTCTCTTCGCTACTACGGGATGGCGATCTAGTCACGGGCTAATTATTTTGACTGACAATTATAACCTAAAGCAATTAATCATTGACATCCGCCAAAAGTATTAAACCAATAGCAAAATTTAGGCTCAATCGCTTATAAGACAGTTAAGTGCCAACACAAAATTATTTACACATACCGATTGTCCATACACCATATTTTTCAACGATTCCACGTCAGAGTGGTGTGTAATTAATTGTGTTTACCTACTTATCAATGACTAATATTATTTATAGCAAGAAAAATTGACGATCTTGTGGGTACTAGTATTATTAACTACGAAACTAAGTAATTATTTGTTTCATAGACTCTAGGCAGGTTTTAGAGGGAGAGATGAAAATTGAAAGTGATCGCTAATGATACAGAGAAAATCCTTGAGACGATCGCTTGAGAATGTCTATATACAATGTTAGTACGCATTTAAAATACCCTTTTAAAAAATTTAAAAACCACAATGCTTGTCGTAAATAAGTAATTTTTTGCAATATGGTTAATGATGTAATAACAGTATTGTTCGATCAAATTAATATGGCAGTGACAAAAATCACACTCAATTTGCATAATCTTTTTTAATACTTATTTACCTTTCTCAGCACTACAAGCAGTCAGTAGTAAATAGAATAGGTTCATTGTTCATGGCTCATGGTTCATGGCTCATGATTCATTGCTGATAACTGATAACTGATAGCTGATAGCTGATAACTAACAATGCCCGTGAATAATCTGCTTTCTCTCCCCAAAATTCCTGCTTCTGCTTGGTGTCGCCCTATTGGTAAGGGTTGGGACAAACCCTATACAGTTCGCTATGCTAGTAACTTAGATGATGGACCTTGGCATGGAATGCCTTTAGGTGGTTTCGGTGCTAGTTGTATCGGTCGTTCTCATCGAGGCGATTTTAATCTTTGGCATCTCGATGGTGGCGAACATGTTTTTCGTAGCTTACCTGCTTGCCAATTCAGCGTATTTGAACAACAGGAAGATGCGCCAGCGCAGGTTTATGCCATGTCCACTCAAGCACCAGAAGATGGTAGTTTGTCGCGTTGGTCTTGGTATCCTCAAGGGAAAGGCAACTATCATGCTCTTTATCCTCGCAGTTGGTTTGTCTATGAGGGAGTATTTAAATCTCAACTAGTTTGCGAGCAATTTTCGCCAATTTGGGCAGAAAACTATCAAGAATCGAGTTATCCAGTTGCTATCTTTGAATGGACGGTACATAACCCTACCGATAAACCGATTACGATGAGTATCATGCTTACTTGGCAGAATACAGTAGGCTGGTTTACTAATGCGATTAAAACTCCACAGGTAGAAGTAAGGGATGATGGTAGTCCTGTTTATGAATATCAACCCCGTTGGGGAGAGAGTACGGGGAGTTACAACGAATGGATTCAAGATAATTTTCGAGTTGGGTGTTTGCTAAATCGAATTCAACCTCACGAAGAGATCCAAGAAGGGGAAGGACAGATCGGTTTTGCTACAGTGACTAATCCCAGTTTAGAGGTATTTCATCACGGTCGTTGGAATCCTGTCGGCGATGGTAGTGATGTCTGGGACTACTTTGCTATGAATGGCTCTTTACCAGATCATCAAGATGAGACTCCCGCCGCACCAGGAGAACAAATAGGGGCAGCGATCGCGATTCGTTTTACGATTAAACCAGGTCAAACTCGCAAAATTCCTTTTATTTTGGCTTGGGATTTTCCTGTTACTGAATTTTCGCAAGGAATTAATTATTATCGTCGTTATACAGATTTTTTTGGACGTAATGGTAATAATGCTTGGAGTATGATTAGAACTGCTCTTAAGCATAGCGATTTGTGGCAGGAAAAAATTGAAACATGGCAAACACCAATTCTGGAAAGAAAAGATCTGCCAGATTGGTTTAAGATGGCATTGTTCAACGAACTATACTTACTGACTGATGGCGGTACTCTCTGGACGGCGGCGACAGAAACAGATCCGATCGGACAGTTTGGCGTATTAGAGTGTATGGATTATCGCTGGTATGAAAGCTTGGACGTGCGCTTATACGGTTCGTTTGGATTGATGATGTTATGGTCGAAGTTAGATAAGGCAGTCTTGGAAGCTTTTGCCAGGGCAATTCCTACAGGAGACGATACACCTCGAATTATTGGTTATAATCGGGCGCAAGCAATCCGTAAAGCAACAGGTGCAACTCCTCACGACTTAGGCGCACCCAACGAACATCCTTGGCAAAAAACGAATTACACTAGCTACCAAGATTGTAATTTGTGGAAGGATTTACCTAGCGATTTTGTCTTGCAGGTGTATCGAGATTTTGTGCTGACTGGTGCTAATGATACTGACTTTTTATGGGAATGTTGGGATGCAATTGTGGAAACTCTTGCTTATCTGAAAACCTTCGATTTAGATAACGATGGTATTCCCGAAAATTCTGGCGCACCCGATCAAACTTTTGATGATTGGCAACTGAAAGGAATTAGTGCTTATTGCGGTGGTTTGTGGATCGCGGCGTTAGAAGCAGCGATCGCGATCGCCCAAATACTTTTAGAAAATCCTCCCGCCAATCCCGATCGCCCTACAAATACCGAAGCAATTCAACAGGCGATCGCCACTTATCAAAATTGGTTGCAGCGATCGCGAGAAATTTATCATCCTACCCTTTGGAATGGAGAATACTATCGACTCGACAGCGAAAGTGGTTCGGATGTAGTCATGGCAGATCAATTATGCGGTCAATTTTACGCCCAGTTGCTAGGATTGCCACCTGTAGTTGAGAAACAATACGCTGAGTCTGCTTTAAGAAAGGTTTATGATGCTTGTTTCCTCAAGTTCAAAAATGGTCAATTTGGTGCTGCTAATGGATTAAAACCAGATGGTTCGCCAGAAAAACCCGACGCAACTCATCCTCTTGAAGTTTGGACGGGAATTAATTTTGGTTTGGCTGCTTATCTGCTGCAAATGGGTATGAAAGAAGAAGCGTTTAAGTTAACGGAAACCGTAGTCAAACAAATTTATGAAAACGGACTACAATTCCGTACCCCAGAAGCAATTACTGCGGTGGGGACGTTTCGGGCAAGTCATTATTTAAGGGCAATGGCAATTTGGGGAGTTTATGGGGTTTTGACTGGATTTAGCAATTCCTAGGGGGTAGGGATTAGGGTGTAGAGGTGTAAGGGTGTAGGGTGTAGGGGAAGTAATGAGTAATGAGTAATGAGTAATAAGTAATAACGCAAGTTGCTAGCTATTATGCCCTCGATTTTCAACCTCACCCGACAACGATTAAAATCGCTGTCTAAGATTACAAGTCGGTTAAAACCGACTAAAAATATTAAAGTTCGTAGTCCGTTTTAACGGACTTTATGTATAAGACAGGGAATTAATTCCCTGTCGGATCATAACTAGCAACTTAGGTTAATAAGTAATGAGTAATAAATAGCGAGTAGCGAGTAGCGAGTAGCAAATAAACTTCCTGCCTTTTACTTGCTACTTACTACTTACTACTTGCTACTTTTCTTTTGCCTTCTGCCTTCGTATGCCTCCTCATGAAAATTCAGATTTCAATTCTCTTTCCATTAAAGCTTTAACTGCTTGGGCGGGGGTTGTTTCTCCTTGCAGGAGTCGATAAACTTCGATCGCGATCGGTACGGCAATTTTTTGTTTTTGGGCTAGATCGATCAAAACGTTAGTGGTATTGACTCCCTCAGCCGTCCCTTCCAACTCTGATAAAATTCGATCGAGGGTATGACCTTGAGCTAATCTGTAACCTACCTGATAATTACGAGAAAGGGGACTATTACAAGTCGCTAACAAATCTCCCAAACCAGATAAACCAAAAAAAGTTTCACTTTTGGCACCCAAATGAGTACCGACACGAATCATTTCGGGTAAGGCGCGAGTTAGTAAAGCTGCTTTGGCGTTTGTTCCCAATTGCAAGCCATCGCAAACACCAGCCGCGATCGCCATGACGTTCTTAAGAGTACCGCCCAATTCAGTTCCTAAAGGGTCGTCATTAAGATAAACCCGAAAGCTATCTGAAGCAAAAATCGTCTGTATTTGTTCTGCTGCGGTTGGATTGGTACTGGCGACAACTGTTGCTGCTGGTAAACCTTTTTCAATTTCTTTAGATAAATTAGGCCCCGATAAAACGACAATTGGATTTTCGGGAAAACTAGCTTGCCAAATTTGCGATGGTGTATGGGTAGTGAGGGGATCTAAGCCTTTTGTCGCAGTGACAATAATAATGTGCTGAGGTAATTTTAAGTTTTGTAATTGGTCGATCGTGTTTCTAACCCCTGACATTGCTACCGCCGAAACAATGGTATCGACCCCATCTATGACTGATTCTAAGGTGCGATCGGCACGACGCGACCACAAATTTACCCGATCCAGATTTCGAGACGCTAACCTTGCCAATGCTGAACCCCAAACGCCTGCGCCTAAAATGGCGAGTGGTTTTTGTGGCACGATTGGAGCTAAGTCAATTGGTGTCATAGTTTACGCTATTTAGCTGATTGTGAGCGATCGCGGTTTGCTCTACTATTTAAGATTACCGAGAAAGTAGCGAAAATTTTCCATCTTTCAATTTAGTAATTTAACTGTTGAATGGCTTTCCGTAATCCTGCTCCCACTGTCGATATTATTATCGAACTAATCGATCGCCCCGAACGACCGATAGTCTTGATTGAAAGAAAAAATCATCCTTTGGGTTGGGCAATTCCTGGGGGATTTGTCGATTATGGCGAGTCAATAGAAACAGCAGCAATCAGAGAAGCTCAAGAGGAAGTAAGTTTAAAAGTAAACTTAATCGAACAATTCCACGTCTATTCCGATCCCAATCGCGACGATCGCCAACATACCATTGCTATCGTCTTTATCGCTACTGCTACAGGTACTCCTCAAGCTGCTGACGATGCCAAAAATCTAGGAGTTTTTCATCTCTGGGAAATTCCTCAAAGTTTGTGCTTCGATCACGATCGCATTCTCAAAGAATATTGGCAATATCGTAATTATAGAATTAGACCACACTATTAGGGGTTAGGGATTAGGGAGTAGAAAGAGTGTAGGGTTTAGGGTGTGGGGTGTAGGGGAGATATAGGCAGGGGAGCAGAGAAGCAGAGGGGCAGGGGAGCAGAGGGGCAGAGGAGCAACTTTATTGTTTATTATCTAAAAGCTAGAGCCTTTTTTATCAATGAACCATGAACCATGAACTATGAACAACAAATAACTAACAACAAACAACAAACAACCAATAACTAATTATGAAAGAAATCATTCGTACTGACAAAGCACCAACGCCAGTAGGACCATACAATCAGGCGATCGTGGCATCGGGAAAGATGTTGTTTGTTGCTGGACAAATTCCCCTCGAACCGCAGACGGGAGAAATTGTAGGTATTGGTGATATTACCAAACAAACTGAACAAGTTATGGCAAATATTGAAGCTATCTTGGAATCTGCTGGCGCTAATTGGGGTGGAGTCGTCAAAACTTCGGTTTTTTTGACAGATTTACAAAATTTTGCCGCCATGAATCAAGTTTATGCTCGTTATTTTGAAGAAGCGACTGCACCAGCGCGTGCTTGTGTTGAAGTTTCTCGTTTACCTAAAGATGTTTTGGTAGAAATTGAATGTATTGCTACGATCGATTGAATTCGTTTTATTTTTAAATAAAAATAATCTCTAAAAATCAAATATCCAAATTATTTTTTCGGGCAGTTAAAGCAATGTTTCAACCTAGCAATTCACCTAAATTTTCTGATAAATCTCAGCCTGAATTATCCAAGCGAAATTCTGTTAGTAAAGCGCAAGAGATATCTAACCATGAGTTTAGCGATTTGGACAACCTGGAACAAACCTTTAAGTTGATTGATTCTTTTTTATCCCTAAGACACTGCCTTTTTTATCAAGTTTTGCCCCTGGAATTAAAGGATAATTGCTTGACTTTAGGTATGGTTAATCCAAGCAATCAACAAGCTCTTACTTATATAAATTCTTTGCTTGCCAATCGAAATTATGAGCTGAAAACTCAACAAATTGGTTGGCAAACATTGCAGTCAATTGTTCTTGCTTATTCTAATAACAATCGTACCAACAAAAACAATCAAAACCATCAAAAAGAAAAGAAAGAAGCTACTTCAATTTCTACACAAACCAAAATTGCTCAATCGATCGAACAACTGGAAACAAAACTACTGAAGCGTAATCCACTTCAAGACAGACCAACACTAATTATTAATAGTCCCCAATCACTAAATCTAGAAACAGTTAATTCGATCCCCTCTAAAATCTCTAATTTGACCAGCAAAGATGGTCAAAAATCTGATGCAGATAATGGGCTATTAACCGTACCTGCTTTAGAAGTACAAGCTATTTATTTAGATGCTCCTGTTGAATTTCTAACTACTTTATCCCCACAATTACTATGGCGAGAATTACTAGGCAGAATTCTTGGTGCGGGGATTGGTAAACTAACTTTCGATCGACAGCAAGATTATGGTCAGATTATTTTAAGTTGTAATGGAGTCAAACAGTTATCTATTCAAAAACTAGATCTATCTATCTTTCAAAGCGTACTTTCAGAATTTAAATACTTAGCCAAACTTCCAGCAACACCGATTCAGGAATTGCGCCGAGGAGAATTGTTACGCTCCTATAAACAAGAAAGATTACTATTGAGTTGGCAAATTAATCCCAGTCAGTATGGAGAATACGCCTCACTTCACGTTTTGCGGGGTAATGCCTTGCAATTCTATCAAAAGAAACAAATGGACGACTTGAGCGAACAAGCTTTGCAACTGACTAAAACCCTAGAAACTAAATTACAGCAAATTCAAGCTATTAGGGAAATGAATCCGACTCCGATCACTAAAATTGCCTCACTTCTTCAAGCACAGAACAGCATCCAAGAATATTTGCAGCAGTTTCAACAAAGTTAGAAGATAGGCTAATAATTACTAGGAATTTGTTGTAAACTTCGCTGAAATGGTTCGAGATTTTTTAAGCCACGGGCAAGGATTAAACAACCTTGAATACGAGCGATCGCATCTTCGGCTCTTTCAGTGGCTATTTTTTTATTTAATCCTGTCTCGCCTAAAACTGTTGCCATCTCATCGATCCAGATTTGCAGACATTTATTAATGCGATCGTAAAATAAATCTCCTGACTCTCCCATCAACAATACGGCAAAGAGACAGCATTGTTCTCCACCTTGATAGAGTTCGTTGACTTGTTCGCACATTTTTGTCAATCGATTATTAACACTGTCTTGACTGCGTAGGGACTGCAAAATATGCTGTTGTAACCATTGTTCCAGATAATCCAGTACAGCAACTACCATATCTTCTTTGCCACCTGGAAAGTGATAATAAAGACTAGCTTTGCCCAAACCAGTAGCCTTAGCAATTTTAGATAGGGTTGCTCCTTCATAGCCATAACCCTCTTCTGTCACTTTCCGTAAATTGAATTAGAATAAGAAAAATTCTTATA
>CAZJTL010000045.1:0-27199 GCA_964548905.1 uncultured bacterium
TCGAATCATCAACACCCTCTTTCCGTGTCAAGTATTTTTTACAATCGATTACAATAGTTTAATTTTTGAAAAGTTTTCAAAAAATCGTAAAACTGAATACAAAGATAAAGCAGCCTCTAGTTTAATCCTAGTAATTAGGATGGTTTATTTTGAGGTGTCTTGATGGATATAGATAGTTACGATCCAGAACAATTCTACGATGAACTGTTTGCCGCCAAAGGACAACCTCGATCGCCAGCCGCATCACTAATTAAATGGATGCAAAGCCTAGGTTTAAAGCAACTGCAACAACATCGAGAAACAGCCCAAATTGCTCTGCTGAAAATGGGTGTGACTTTTAATGTTTACAGCGACAATCAAGGTGTAGAAAGAGTTTTTCCCTTTGATATCATCCCCAGAATTATCGCTACTGATGAGTGGGAAAGTTTGGAAAAGGGATTAAAACAAAGAATTACTGCCCTAAATCTGTTTATTAGCGATATCTATGGCGAACAGAAGATTCTCGCCGATGGTAAAGTTCCTACTGAAGTAATTTATTCAGCTAAAGGATTTCTCAAACCTTGCCTTGGGATTAAACCGCCTAATAATATTTGGTGTCATATTACGGGTACAGATTTAGTTCGCGATCGCGATGGTCAATGGTACGTACTAGAAGATAATATGAGAGTACCATCTGGTATTTCCTATGTCTTGGAAAATCGACGGGTAATGAAAAGTACTTTTCCTGAAATCTTCCAGACAATGGCAATTAAACCAGTAGATGATTATCCCAGTCAGCTATTAGAAACAATCCTCAATCTAGTACCTCCTCATTTAGCCAATCCTACGGTAGTCGTTCTCACTCCTGGTATCTACAATTCCGCCTATTACGAACACTCATTTTTAGCGCAGCAAATGGGTGTAGAATTAGTAGAAGGTAGAGATTTAGTCGTAGTAGATGGCTACTTACAAATGCGGACTACTAAAGGACTACATCGAGTAGATGCTATTTATCGAAGAGTAGACGACGATTTTATCGATCCTCTGGAATTTCGATCGGATTCCTTATTGGGAGTACCAGGATTAATGGAAGTATATCGCCAGGGAAAAGTAGCGATCGCCAATGCACCAGGAACAGGAGTTGCAGACGATAAAGTAATTTATGCCTACGTTCCTGAAATGATTCGCTATTATTTAGGTGAAGACCCGATTTTAGCCAATGTACCTACATATCTGTGTTGGCAAGAACAAGACCGCGATTATGTCCTCAAACATTTAGATCGATTAGTAGTGAAGTCTGCTAACGAAGCTGGAGGCTACGGTATGTTAGTTGGCTCGCAATCAACCAAAGCTCAACAAGAAGACTTTGCTCAAAAAATTATAGCCAATCCCCGCAACTATATTGCTCAACCTACCCTCTGTTTATCGCGAGTTCCTACTTTAGTTGACGATACCATTGAAGGTCGTCATGTAGATTTGCGTCCCTATGTGTTGCATCAGGGTGATGATGTTTATGTCCATCCAGGGGGTTTAACCAGAGTTGCTTTAAGAAAAGGTTCGCTGGTGGTTAATTCTTCTCAAGGTGGTGGAAGTAAGGACACTTGGGTTGTCACTACTCCCGACTCATAATCTGGTTTATCCAAAGTAGTACTCTGTCAAGTTTAAAGTAAGGAATAAAACAATTTCCCTAAACCCCTAAGCCCCTAAATCCCTATACGCAATCTTTATCCCTCAAATCAATCTGGAGCAGACTAGTAGAATGAGGGGAAGATCGCAATTTTTTTATTTAACTAAGTTATGACTGCTCAACTACAAGCAAATAACAGTCAAGAAACTCTTTATAACCAAGATTATTATCAATGGCTCATTCAAACCGCTCAATTATTAAAGGAAAAAGAATTTACTCAGTTAGACCTAGAAAATTTAATCGAGGAAATAGAAAGCTTGGGAAAGAATGAGAAAAGAGCCATTGAAAGTAATTTAATCGTCGTTATACTTCATTTACTCAAATGGCGATATCAACCCGAAAAGCGTTCTAATAGCTGGAAATCGAGTATTAGAGAGCATCGACGCAGGATCCAAAGATTATTCTCTGATAGCCCTAGTCTTAAAAATCATCTACCAGAAATATTAGCTACTTGTTACTTAGCTGCCAAAAAACAAGCTAGTGACGAAACAGGGTTATCTATTCTTGCTTTTCCTGAAGAATGCCCTTTTTCTATAGCTGAATGCCTTGATGAAGATTTTTTAGCATAATTTTTCCCCTCGCGTATGGCATACGCCCTTAATTTGATAATCTTTGCTTATCACGATGAGTACGGAAGAGCCATCTAGCCAAACTAGCCGAAGCATTATGTCAATCCAGTAGGTATGATCGAATAAGCGATTCAACCTCAAAATCATAATGACTTTAGCCGCACTATCAACCCTACTTAACCAAGAAGAAGCTCTTGCTTTAATTGATTCAATAATTGCTCGATCGCAAGCAGAAGGGATTTTTGTTAGTCTCAACAGTAACGAATCTGCACTCAGTCGCTTTTCTGAAAACCAAATTAGTCAAAATATCAGTAAAAATAACTTTAATCTTACTGTTACTAGTTATTTTGGCAAAAGCAGCGCTTCTGCTTCTACTACTGAAATAGATGAAGAGGCGATCGCGCAAACAATTAGGCGATCGGAAGAATTAGCTCGCTTTGCTCCAGAAGATCCCGAATGGGTTCCTCTATTGGAAAAACAAACCTATCAAGATCGAATAGCTGCTTTTGATGCGGCGACAGCTAATCTTTCTCCTCTAGAGAAGGGAGAAATTGTCAGACGAGTCTGTGCGAGTTGTCAAAGTGCGGGGGTAAACGGTTCTGGTACTCTTAGTAATAGTGCTTCCCTAAAGGCGATCGGTAACTCATCGGGAGTACGAGCAGCTAGTCAAACCACAGAAGCAGATTTTAGCCTCACCGCTAGGATTGATAATGGTTCGAGTTGGAACAACCGCACTGCTTGGAGTTTAGAGCAACTGCCGATCGCCACAATGACCGATCAAGTTATCGAACGTGCAATTCAATCTCGTAATCCTAGAGAGGTTAAACCAGGCATTTATCCTGTTATTTTCGATGCTGCTGCTGCTAGTAGTCTTTTGCCTTGGATTGTTTGGAATATGGATGCTAGAGCGGCTGATGAAGGGCGTTCTTTTATGTCTCGCACGGACGATAGCGGCAAACTAGAAGGCAATCGTTTAGGCGAACAATTGTTTAATCCGCTAGTTCAAGTCCAACGCGATCCAGCTCATCCATTATTACAGTTTGCACCTTTTTTCAGTGACGGTTTGAGCAATAGTTACTTAGAAATTATCAAAGATGGCATTCCCCAACATCTTGCCTATAGTCGTTACTGGGCCCAGCAACAAGGCAAACAGGCAACAGGAGAATTATACCCGATCGTCATGACTGGCTCGGATAAAGATATATCTGCTTTGATTTCTGAAACCGATCGAGGGATCTTAGTGAGTCGAGCTTGGTATGTGCGTTATGTCAATCCACGTACATTGGAAGTAACTGGGATGACTAGAGATGGCACTTTCTGGATCGAAAATGGTCAAATCGCCTATCCGATTAAAAATTTGCGCTTCAACCAGAGTTTACCAGAGATGCTCCTTCATCTAGAAGCAGTTGGTAAAGTAGAGCGTTTTGATAGCAGTGTTGTACCCAGTCTCAAAGTAGGAAAATTTAACTTTAGTAGTATTACTGATAGTGTCTAGTACACGAAGGCAGAAGGCAGAGCGAATGGTGAGCAGTCTACAATGCTTGATTTTTCGCGATAGGGTATAAAAGCCGCTTGTCGGACTTGAACCGACGACCTACTCATTACAAGTGAGTTGCTCTACCACTGAGCTAAAGCGGCGCAATTACAGATTAGTAGTTAACTAATCCGAACTAGCCACGGCTTTTCATTATAACAATCCTTCTCAAAAAAGTGAACAGTTATCAGTCAACTATAAATATAAAGTCAACAATAAAGAAGATTAGTCATAAAATTACTAAACAGCGCTGATAACTGGAAATAATAAAATTTATGCCATCTTCGTTTCAATTGCCCAACGAGCTAATTCAGTACGATTATTGAGGTTAGTTTTATTGAGCATATTCGATACATGACTTTCAATAGTACGCTGACTGACGTTTAGCTTATCAGCAATTTCTCGATTAGCCATACCTTTAGCAACTAACTCTACCACTCTTCTTTCTGTAGGTGTCAATTCTACATTAGAAGGAACAACGATTGTCTGCACACCTTCGGGGGTGGGTACACGAGTATCCGACCAACGTTTGATCTGATTTAAAGAAGATTCTACCTGTGCAACTAGTTCTTCTGGTTCAAAAGGTTTGACCATATAAACATCAGCGCCTTCAGTTAAACCCTTTACTCTGTCGTAACTTTGACCTTTAGCAGACAAAAAGAGAACGGGAATGCGATTGGTACGAATATCTTGCCTGATATGTCTGACTAATTCATATCCATCCATCTCTGGCATCATCACATCACAAATGATCATATCAGGAATTTCTAATTCCAGAAGATCTAATGCTTCTCTGCCATTTTCTGCTGTTGTAACCTGATAGCCTCGAAATTCTAAATAGTCTTTGACTAGTAAGATTAAATTGGGATCGTCATCAATCAATAGAAGTTGCTTGTTATCTCTTAAAAAGTTCTCTCTCATAGCCAACCATCTTTATCTGTTTATTGTTGTTTGTGGCAGCTTTTGTCCATTTCAGTCATACAATGAAAAAACAGCCAGCCAAATTAAGAATGGACAATACTCAACAATATGTTAATTCAACTATCGCTAAATAGCCTCTTATAAATTGTTTAAGCCTCAAGATGCTTGTCACTCTTGTTTATACTCATACAGTTTTTTTGATTTTTAAGTCTCTAAGACTAACTTGATGTTGCGATAATAACCTCTGATTTGCTTGACGGTAAAGATTAGATTAATTATTTGCAAAAATATCAGTTGGCTGTTATTGTCGCTTCAGTCTGTTTACAATATTTAGATGCAATTGGTTTCGATCTCACCAACATTCCGAACATGAATGATTTTGCCGATCTGGTAAATAATTTAATCAAAGCGCGTCGATCTACTAAACCACGATGCTTGAATGGAAACAAGATTGACGATACTTTGGTTTGGCAAATCTTAGAAAATGCAAGTTGGGCACCAACTCACTGCTTAACTCAACCTTGGCATTTTGTCGTGTTTGCTGACTCAGGCTTAGAAAAGTTAGCCAATTTTCAAGCTAATTTATATAAACAGTCAACTCCAGAGGAAAAGTTTGACTCTGACAAATACGAAAGGATGAGAAGTAATATCTTGCAATCTTCTCATGTCATAGTTATTTGTATGAAGCGACAAATTGCTGAAAAAATACCTGAAATTGAAGAAATTGAAGCTGTTGCTTGTAGCGTTCAAAATATGTTGTTAACAGCTACAGCTTATGGAATTTGTAGTTTTTGGGGTTCTGGTGGTGTAACTTATACCCCAGAGTTAAAAGAATTTCTTGGCTTGGGAGAAAAAGATCTCTGTTTGGGTTATCTATATCTAGGATACAGCGATCGCCCAGCTCAGCATAGCAAGCGAGATCCGATTCAATCGAAAGTAGAGTGGATAAAATAAACCATGAACCATGAACTATGAACGCTGATTGGCAATATTTATTAGCATCTTGCTTGGTTGGTATCGCTATTATTTATCGTTATTGGCAGCAACCAAATAATTTAGCTGTATATGGTGTTGCTTGGACGTTAGAAATTATTGTAGCCAGGACGATCGCGATCGATCGGAGTTTAAGCTTCGCGATCGCTAATATTGGTTTGGGATTACTGAGTTTATTAATTACTAATTGGTTGCCAACTTTTCGATCGCGCTTATCTGGATTGATTAGTTTAGATATTATTCCCTTACTTTACGCTTGTGCAGCTATTTTTGGGCGCTTAAATTTTTTTACTGCATGGACAGGATTAATTACTCTTGGTACAGCAATAATTGGAATTTGTGTAGGCGATCGCCGTCAAGAATGGAAACCAATAACCTTTATTGCCGTTGCTGCTATCTCTGTAGGTGTATACGAACTAGTTATCTATCAAATGCTTCTCTCCAAAGGAGGAAGCGCTGCTGATGGCTTCACCATTTTAGCTTTAGTAACCGCCGCGATCGCCCTTATTTATCGAATTTTTGGCTGGTTTTGGGCAAAGCGAGAAGATAGTAAGTTTTTTAACCTCACCACAACAGAGATTGTTCTTATTGCTCATCTTCACTGGGCGATCGCTAGTCTTCTCAAAATACGCGCCGCAGCAATTGCTTTAGATACCTCGGCAAATTTAACCCCAATAAGTATTACGATTAGTTTGCTTTTGGGTGCATACGCGATCGTGCAAGCAAGAGATACCAACTCCAAATCTGACTGGTGGGTTTACCTAGGATTAGTAGAAATTGCCGCTACCGCAGTTTATGCCCGTCTAATTTGGAGGCAACTAAGCATAATCGATCCTTTTAGAGCAATTATAGTTTGCCTAGTCGCTTTAGCTATCTATCAAATGCCCTGGCAAAGTTTAGGATGGCGATCGACTCCCTGGCATCGATTTGCTCTAGCTATGCCAGCAGTAACCGCTCTGTTAACTGCATCTACTGTCTCTTATTTCAGTTTATTAGTAGTTGCTGTTTTTTATGCTCGAATTGCGATCGGACAAAGAAATCTGCGTTGGAGTTACGTTAGTTTGTGGTTTATTGATTGGGGTTTAACTAAGTTTCTGGTTGAATATAATTTTACAGATATTATTTGGTATGTCTTAATTATCGGTTTATCTTTGCTCTATATCGCCCAATTCGATCCAGTTTTAATGACTGCTAATCAAAGAAAAAATCGTCATTATTTGCGCGTTTTTGCTAGTGGAATTATTTGCTTAACAGCTTTATTATTTCATCAAGATACAGGGCTTATTCCTAGTTTAATTAGTTTAGTGACAATTTTTGCTGGCTTAGGTGTGAGGATTAGAGCATTTCTATTTGTGGGAACAATAACTTTTGTTCTAACCGTATTTTACCAATTAGTAATTTTAGTTTTTAATTATTCTTTTTTAAAATGGGTAATAGGTTTATTTGCTGGTATTATTTTAATTAGTATTGCTGCTAATTTTGAAAGAAGAAAAGTACAAATTATGACAGTTTTGCAAAATTGGTTCGAGCAATTAAGGGAATGGCAATAATTTTGTTATTTAACGATAAAATACCTCCTAGAGTGGCGATCGCAGACTACCACAATTGAGATAAGTCTAGTTCCCATCCAGGTAGTATCTCTGGAATAGTAAGTTTTTGTGTGTCTCCCATAATAGTCACTTGCTCGCTAGGTCGATAAATAGAAACGGTATGAGTGTCCGGATCGATCAGTAATGCAACTCTGATTCCTAATTTTAGAAAGTTCCGCATTTTTTGTTGCAAAGAAGCTAGTCTAGCGAAAGCAGATTTGATTTCAACAACTAGTTCTGGTACGACTTCGGGATAAATGCGTGGTACTCTTTTGAGGCGTTCCTGAGAGAAAAACGAAATGTGTGGTGCAATTATTTCACCATTCGGTAACTGAAATCCACTGTTAGAGTCAATAATATGTCCTAATTGGCGCGATTCTACCCAATTGAATAAAAATGCACAAAAACGAGCGCTAATCTTACCAGAGATGAAATCAATTGGTGAATCACTTGAATCTTCTTCTACTTCAGAGATGCGATCGGGACTGGTATTTGCCTTTGCTGAGGGGACATTCATATAGGCGATCGCCTTTAATACCTCTTGTCTAAGACTGCCAAGATCTATTGCTAGAATTTCAAGAACTCTTACTGCTACTCCATCTGCAACTCGCAACAAACCAAGCAAAAGATGTTCTGTCCCAATATAACTATGACCTAGTTGTTCTGATTCTTCTACAGCTAAGTCTAGAACTTGCTTGCCTTTAGGAGTAAAAGGGAATTCTAAACCTTGAATTCCAGGACCGCGACCAATAATTTTTTCTATCTCTGTTTGCACAGCTTCAAGATTAACTCCCACAGCTTTGAGAACTTTAGCAGCTAATCCATTGCCTTCGACTATCAACCCAACCAAAATTTGTTCGCTACCTACAAATTGATATCCTAATCTTTCTCCTTCTCCTTGTGCGAGCATAATTACACGGGTTGCTCTGGCGGTAAATCTTTCAAACATAGACCTTTCCTCTGGCAGAAAAATGAATTGAATTGGACAGCTAAATAACTGACCAATTTTGAAGGCTAAAGACAAACTTGGATCGTATTTACCAACTTCAAGAGAGTTAATGGTTTGACGGCTGACACCCAGTCTTTGCGCTAGTTCTGCTTGCGACCAATTACGCTGAGTTCTAAGAAGACGTAAGCGGTTTTGCATTATTTCTTTTGTATTATCTGACCGATCGCCAGTTTATCTATATTGCTTTTACTTAGCGTTAATTACTAACGTAAAGTAAATTTTGCTATATGTCAAGCTTACTTGACTAAAAATTCGTAATAAACCCTTAAGGGTTTACTAAAAGACAGCTAAAGCTGTCCATACTCGCGATCGAAATTGTTGTTCCCTGTCTAATCCCTTGTTCTGCGATCTCAAGCCTTACGTTTCTTTAATTGCTTGTAAATAATCGATCGCTGCTTCTAATTTCGATTCGTAAGCATAAGAAAACTCTTCAAACCACAAACCTTCATCTGACTTAGGATTTAAATCTTTCAACCATTCTTGTGCCTGAATTGCTAAAGCTTTTCTACGTCTTTTTTCTTGTTCTAATTGACGCTGTTTTTCTTGTTGCAATTGTTGCTGTTTGCTTTCTTCTTCCAGTCTTTCTCGTTCTTGAAACTCTTGCTTTAACTCGTCGAGCAAACTATTATCTAATTTAGACTCGGGTTGACTATTAATGTTTGTCCAAGACGATCGAGACTGTTGCTGCATTCCTGGCTGTTCCGACTCTTGCTTAACCTGTGCCAACAAATTATCTATAGGCGAAGATTTTGAGTTTTCCTGTTGAGGATTAACGTTTGTAGAAGAGTCCTGAAAGTTAAGGTTATCCTCCCAAGAATCGCGATCTGAACGTCCTGAAGTTGGTTGCTCTTTGGCTGGTTGTTCGGGTTCCTCTTGTTTTTGTTCGTATTCAGCTTTAAGTTGAGATAATACATCGTCTATATCACCCATAGTTTTATTTTTGGCGATTCTTAATTCTCGATCGCATCTATAGCTTTAAGTACATAGGTAAAATTAATTATAAAAATTGTTTTTTCTATTGCCTCTTGCAAGAATGCCTTTTGCTTACCTCTACTTAGAAATTTAATTTCACCTACCTACTTAGCTTTAATTTTGATGTTAATCATTAATCGCGTTCAATAGTACTTCAGTTAGAGTCATATCTTCTAAATCTTCAACTGTCACTGTATCGACAATATCAAATTTAGCTCCTGCACCTTGCAACTCATCATCTAAAGCTTTGAGAAATCTGGTTGCTTCGCGATCGCTACCAATTTGCATAAAAGAAATTGCTAATTCTTCATCTCGATCCATTTGACGCGATGCTTCAATGATAACCTTCATAACTGCTTTGCGATCGTCTGGTTCGCCATCAGTAACTACTAAAATTGTCTCACCAACGCCGCTTTAATTTGTCCCGATGCCTTACGTTTAAAGTAATTATTCACAGCATCTAGCAACACTCCTGCTAGATCGGTACGTCCAGCAGGTTCATTTTCTTGAAAGATTTGCGAGACTTTGTTGGCAGTTACGTTTTCGTAGCGCCTAAATTTACCAGCAAAAGTATATACGGTAATGCCATCTGGATCGAATTCTTCGCACTTATTTGCTAAAGCAAGGGTAGACTCCTGCATTACCTGCCAGCGACTTTTATCCCCCTGTTGGTCTTTGGTTGACATACTGCCGCTTTTATCAATAATTAATGTATAGTCGCCTTGGTTTAGCATGAGAGTCTCCTTACTGGCTTATTTGTTCGCTAGTGCAGCACGGCAGTTAGAGTCGATGCCTCTGTTGCCAAAGGACACCTCTCCTTCAGAACGTGGCGTAAAAGTTTCCCTTTACCACGCTCCTGGTTACTAATTACTTGGTCTGATTTCTCAGCCGTTCAACCCTCATCAAGCCGTGTATGGCTTTATGCTGATGACATTCTTTATGTAGAGCTTCTAGATTCTTTGGTTTCCAGTTATTATGATTTCCATCAATATGGTGTAACTCTACTGTGTCATCAGGAAGAAATTTGAGGTTGCAAGCGTTACATTTGAACTCTTGTTTCTTAAGTGTTCCAGCTTAAAAGTAGCAAGTAAAAAAACTTAAGACTTAAGGCTTAAGACTTAATTTACCTTCTGCCTTCTGCCTTCTCTCTACTTAAGCAGCAGCTAAAGTTTGTTCTAAAGTCTGCCAACGGAAAGAGCGATCGCCGCCCAATTCTAAAACTACTTTGATTCGTGGTTCTAGATTGGGTAAATTGGCTAAATATTCAATTTCTTGGCGAGAAAGAATGTTCCCTTCCAGAATCCACAACACTAAACCTTTAGATTTAGGTGGTAAAGTTTCTAACTGATAGGTTGCCAATGGCGCTACATAGTATATTTGACCGACCGCAGCTTCTTGACCGATATTTTTTTTGCCCAAATGAGGCGGACGTACCCCATGTACTTGAGTTAAGTATGCGCTTAAATCTCCCAATCCTCTGGCAGTAATATTTAACATTTCATAGCCAGAAGCTCTCAAACGACGCTGATATCGTCCTTCAAATCCTCCTTCTAAAGGCGCATACACTCCCAAAGAACCAGATTTTTCTAAAGCGCGGATAAAAGATTTACCAGTGGTAAGTAGTGCCATAGTAACTTTGTATTTTTATTAAAAATCCCTGCTAAGATTATATGGCAGGTCTTAAGCTTGAAAAGATTTTTCTTATATCCTTGATCTCTAGGACTAAGATAAAGTACAATCTTAGATTGTGGCTTAAAAAATATATGCTGTCTCAACAGTATTTAGTCACCGATCAACCGAGCAGAGTTACCGATCCACGCAGTTTTCGCTAAATTGCCAGATCTGGCTATTCGTCTTGGTTAAAATTAATTGTAGTAGTAGCTTATTGTTATTACATTAAGGTTGCGCCTTCTGGTAGATACTGAGATAGTTGTTATTTTAAGTCTCCAGGCAAAAGGCTGAGTGTTATTCGCCAGATAATTGAAGAAACTTGCTTACAAGTTCTGGCAATAAAAATACCAAAAAATATGTCAGGGATTAGTCCTCTCTATTAATAGAGAGCTTGGCAAGCACCAAGTTAATGTTCTTGCCATTATCCCTGACTGCGCGTGTTGTTTAGTAATTAGAAGGGCTAACTAGAGTGTCATTAGGTATCCTTGGCACAAAGCTGGGCATGACCCAAATTTTCGACGCGGAAACAGGAATGGCAATTCCTGTAACTGTAGTACAAGCGGGTCCATGCACAGTAACGCAGGTAAAAACAAAAGAGACTGATGGTTATAACTCGATTCAATTGGGTTACTTAGCAGTCAAAGAAAAAGCTTTGAGCAAACCAGAACTGGGTCATTTGCAAAAAGCAGGTGCTACACCATTGCGTCATCTCAAAGAATATCGTCTTGAGGAAACCGCAGAATTTCAACTAGGGCAATCTGTCGGCGCAGATTTTTTCAGCGCTGGCGCAATTGTTGATGTTAGTGGCGACACCATCGGTAGAGGTTTTGCTGGCTATCAAAAGCGGCACAACTTCAAAAGAGGTTCGATGACTCACGGTTCTAAGAACCACCGCTTACCAGGTTCAACAGGAGCAGGTACTACTCCCGGTCGTGTTTATCCTGGCAAAAGAATGGCAGGTCGTTATGGTGGGACTCAAGTAACTATCCGCAAACTAACAGTTGTCAGAGTAGATGCAGAACGCAATCTTCTATTGATCAAAGGTGCAGTTCCTGGCAAACCAGGCGCTTTATTGAGCATTACACCCACTAACAAAGTAGGTAAATAAAAACTGGTTAGTAGTTATTAGTTGGTAAAAAAATTTACTAACCACAAATAACTGATAACAAACAACTAACAACAAACAATATGGTTAACTGTGTAGTTAAAAATTGGCAGGGGGAACAAGCTGGAGAAGCAACCCTAGAATTAAAAGTAGCCAAAGAAGAAAACGCCGCTCATATCGTCCATCGCGCCTTAGTAATGCAAACCACTAATGCACGTCAAGGAACTGCCTCTAGCAAAACTAGAGCAGAAGTCCGAGGTGGTGGACGCAAACCCTGGCGGCAAAAAGGTACAGGTCGCGCTCGTGCTGGTTCGATTCGTTCTCCCCTATGGCGTGGTGGTGGTGTCATCTTTGGTCCCAAACCCAGAGACTTCAACGTCAAGATGAATCGTAAAGAACGACGCTTGGCTTTGAGAACAGCCTTTATGAGTCGCAGTGAAGATACGATCGTAGTTGAAGCTTTCGCCGAGCAATTTGCTCAACCTAAAACTAAAGAATTAGCTAGCGCTTTAAGTCGTTGGGGTGCAGATTCAGAGTCTAAAGTGTTACTCGTTCTGTCAGAAATTCCTGAAAACGTCTATCTTTCAGCTCGCAACATGAGCAATGTCAGATTGCTACTAGCAAATAGCTTGAATGTTTACGACGTACTAGCAGCAGACAAAATTGTAGTGACCTCTGAAGCATTGACAAAAATCCAGGAGGTGTACGGTGACTAATTACAACGAACGCAATTTAGCCGATCTGATTGTCAGACCGATTATTAGCGAAAAAGCAACCATACTTCTAGAACAAAACAAATACGTCTTTGACGTGGTACCTAAAGCGACTAAACCAGAGATCAAAGCAGCGATCGAAAGCATATTTGATGTCAAGGTAGTCAAAGTAAATACCAATCGTCCACCACGCAAAAAGCGCCGTGTAGGTAGATTTATCGGTTACAAACCTCAGTACAAACGAGCGATTGTGACTTTAGGCGAGGGAGACTCGATTACTTTATTCCCAGAAGTCTAGCTCTCAGCAGCAATATTTGACCCGAAAAAAGAAAAAGTAAGTAAAAATCTAAATTATGGGTACTCGTTCCTTTCGTCCATATACTCCAGGAATCCGTCAAGCATCTGTTTCGGATTTCGCGGAGATTACTAAATCAGAGCCAGAAAAGTCGCTCACTAAGTTCAAACATAGCCCCAAAGGTCGCAACAACCGTGGTGTAATTACCAGCCGCCGTAGAGGTGGCGGTCACAAGCGCCTTTACCGCCAAATTGATTTTCGTCGCAACAAATATAATATTCCTGCGAAGGTAGCCGCGATCGAATACGATCCCAACCGCAACGCTAGAATTGCCCTCCTCTTCTATCAAGATGGAGAAAAACGCTACATCATTGCTCCAGTTGGTTTAACAGTAGGTTCTACCGTCATCTCTGGCCCAGATTCTCCCATTGAAGTAGGTAACGCCCTACCTTTAAGCAAAATCCCTTTGGGTGAAACCGTTCACAATATCGAACTCGTCGCTGGTAAAGGTGGTCAGATCGTGCGTGCGGCTGGTGCTGCTGCCAAAGTTATGGCAAAAGAAGGCGATTATGTAACCATTGGTTTGCCCTCCAAAGAAGTGAGAATGGTGCGTAAAGAATGCTATGCCACCATCGGACAAGTAGGTAACGTTGACGCTAGAAACTTACAACTAGGTAAAGCAGGTAGAACTCGTCACCTAGGACGTAGACCTCAAGTCAGAGGAAGTGCGATGAACCCAGTCGATCACCCCCACGGCGGTGGAGAAGGTCGCGCACCAATCGGCAGAAGCGGCCCTGTTACTCCTTGGGGTAAACCAGCATTAGGGAAGAAAACCCGCAAGCGCAAGAAACTGAGTAACGCTTTGATTATTCGTCGTCGTCGATAATTCAAAGGGATTAGGGATAAGGGGTTAGGGGTTAGGGAAGTCAGAAGTTAGACGTAGGGGCGAATGGCTATTCGCCCTTACAGAAGTCAGAAGTAACTAACCATTAGCGAACAACAAACAACCAACAACAAAAACTATGGGTCGTTCATTAAAAAAAGGTCCTTTTATTGCTGATAGTCTTCTCACCAAAATCGAGAAGTTAAATCTAGATAACAGAAAAGAAGTCATCAAAACTTGGTCGAGAGCTTCGACTATTTTGCCCCAAATGGTGGGTCATACTGTAGCCGTTCACAATGGTCGCCAGCATGTACCTATTTTTATTACCGAACAAATGGTAGGGCATAAATTAGGTGAATTTGCTCCCACTCGCACCTTCCGAGGTCATGCCAAGAGTGATAAAAAAGCTGGTCGCAAATAAGCATAAAGAAGATCGAATCAAATCATGGCAGTAGACACTAGCACAGAAACCAAAGCGATCGCTCGCTATATTCGTATGTCACCTTTTAAGGTGCGCCGAGTACTAGATCAAATTCGCGGTCGCTCTTATCGAGAAGCATTAATCATTTTAGAATTCATGCCCTACAAGGCCTGCGACCCAGTCTTAAAAGTACTGCGTTCTGCGGTTGCTAACGCCGAGCATAATAATGGTCTTGACCCCGCTACACTCGTAGTGAGCAAAGCCTTTGCCGATGGGGGCCCAACTTTAAAACGCTATCGTCCAAGAGCGCAAGGTCGTGCTTATCAAATTCGCAAGCCGACTTGTCATATTACCGTTGCTGTTGCACCCGAAGCAGCAGAATAAGGAAGAAAGTAATTTCCAGAGGAAACATTTGTGGGACAAAAGATTCATCCAATCGGTCTTCGCCTGGGCATTGTCAAAGAGCATCAGTCTTGCTGGTATGCTGACACCAAGCGCTATCCAGAACTTTTACAAGAAGACCGTAAAATCAGAAATTATATTGAAACTAACGATACTCTGAGCAAAGCTGGTATCGCTCAAATTCGCATCGAGCGCAAAGCAGACCAAGTAGATCTAGAAATTCATACTGCCAGACCTGGTGTTGTTGTAGGTCGCGGTGGTACGGGAATCGAAGCTCTCAGGCTAGGGATTCAAGATGCTTTAGGTGGGACTCGTCAAGTACGTATTAACGTTATTGAAGTCTCTAGAGTAGATGCAGATGCAGCTTTAATTGCGGAATATATCGCTCAACAGCTAGAGCGAAGAGTTTCTTTCCGCCGTGTAGTGCGCCAAGCAATTCAACGCGCTCAAAGAGCCGAAGTTCAAGGAATTAAAATCCAAGTTAGCGGTCGTCTCAACGGTGCAGAAATCGCCCGTACCGAATGGGTTCGTGAAGGTAGAGTACCTTTGCATACTCTTAGAGCTGATATTGATTACGCTTACCGTACTGCCAAAACTATTTACGGTATCCTAGGCGTGAAAGTTTGGGTCTTTAAGGGAGAGATTATTCCCGGACAAGAAGAAACACCTGCTGTAATACCCGCACAAACACCTCGTCGTCAACGCCGTCGTCAAAAATTTGAAGACCGTTCGGAATAGTTATTGGTTGTTAAATTATGCTAAGTCCTAGAAGAACAAAATTTCGTAAACAGCAACGCGGTCGCATGAGAGGCATGGCGCAGCGAGGCAGCACTCTCAATTTTGGTGAATTTGCTCTCCAAGCCACAGAGCCTTGTTGGATTACCTCTCGTCAAATTGAAGCAGCTCGACGAGCGATGACTCGTTACGTTCGTCGTGGCGGTAAAATTTGGATTCGGATTTTTCCCGACAAGCCTGTCACCATGCGCCCCGCAGAGACTCGTATGGGTTCTGGAAAAGGTTCGCCAGAATTTTGGGTAGCAGTAGTAAAACCTGGGCGGATCATGTTTGAGATGGCTGGTGTTTCCGAAACCGTTGCCCGTGAAGCTATGCGTTTGGCAGCCCAGAAGCTACCAATCAAAACTAAGTTTGTTAGCCGAGATGAGGAGACAGTCTAATAATTATGCCTCTACCCAAAATAGCAGATGCCAGAAAACTGAATGATGAAGAACTGGCAACAGAAATAGTCGATCTGAAAAAACAACTATTTCAACTGAGATTGGAGCAAGCCACCAATCGCTTAGAGAAACCCCATCTGTTCAAACACACCAAGCACCGTCTCGCTCAATTATTGACCGTAGAGCGGGAAAGGGAATTAGGTATCACCCCCAAAACCAAAGCGGCAAAAGAGGATAAGTAGACTCGTATGGCAGTCAAAGAAAGAGTAGGAGTGGTTGTTAGCGACAAGATGGAAAAAACCGTCGTTGTTGCCATTGAAAACCGTTCTCCCCACCCCAAATACGGCAAAATTGTCGTCAAAACCAAGAAATATAAAGTTCACGACGAAGAAAATCAATGTAAAACAGGCGATCGCGTTCGTATTCGTGAAACTAGACCCCTCAGCCGTACCAAACGCTGGACAATCGCTGAGATAATTTCATCTCGTTCCTAATTCATTGTTAACAAGTAGTTAAAGTCGTGATTCAACAGCAGACATATCTCAACGTAGCCGATAACAGTGGCGCTCGCCAACTGATGTGCTTACGTGTTCTTGGAACTGGTAACTGTCGCTATGGCGGAATCGGTGATGTGATTATCGCCGTTGTCAAGGATGCTATTCCCAATATGGCAGTTAAAAAATCAGATGTGGTGCGAGCAGTTATCGTTCGTACCAAACAATCTTTGCGTCGTGAAAGCGGCATGAGCATTCGCTTTGATGACAACGCAGCCGTAATTATTAACCAGGATGGTAATCCTAGAGGAACTCGCGTTTTTGGACCTGTAGCCAGAGAGTTGCGCGAGAAGAATTTCACTAAAATTGTTTCTCTGGCTCCGGAGGTTATCTAAAATGATTCCACAATCAAGCAAATCTAAATCTCCCCAGCGTCATAAAATGCACGTCAAAAAGGGCGATACCGTTCAAGTAATTTCTGGTAAAGATAAAGGAAAAGTCGGCGAAATTCTTAAAACTGACCCAAAATCGAGCAAAGTGACTGTTAAGGGCGTAAACATTATTACCAAACATGTCAAGCCTACCAAAGAAGGAGAATCAGGGCAAATTGCTACTTTTGAAGGGTTTATTCATAGCTCGAAAGTAATGCTTTACTCCAATAAGCAAAAAGTAGCCAGTCGCGTCTGCTATACCTTTACTGAAGATGGTCGCAAAGTCAGAATGCTGAAAAAAACAGGGGAAATTATTGATAACTAGTCATCTTTTTTGATTATTTTTACTGTGTTTGCAACCGTAAACTCCTGACCAAGCCCAGGAAAGACCGAGGATAAAATTAACTATGACTCAAAGACTTAAAATACTCTACAAAGACACTATCGTTCCTAAGCTCAAGGAACAGTTCAACTACACCAATATTCATCAAGTCCCCAAAGTAACCAAAATTACTGTCAATCGAGGTTTAGGAGCAGATGCACAAAACGCCAAGGCTATGGATTCCTCTTTGAGCGAATTAGCCATTATTACTGGACAAAAACCAGTGGTAACTAGAGCAAAAAAGGCGATCGCGGGCTTTAAAATTCGCAAAGGAATGCCCGTAGGTGTGATGGTCACTCTTCGAGGAGAGAGAATGTATGCTTTCCTCGATCGCCTGATTAGTCTATCTTTACCTCGTATTCGTGACTTTCGCGGTATCAGTCCCAAAAGTTTTGATGGTCGTGGTAACTATAGTCTGGGTGTCAGAGAACAATTAATTTTTCCAGAAATCGAATACGACAGCATCGATCAAATTCGCGGGATGGATATTACCATCATCACCACAGCTAATACAGATGAAGAAGGTCGAGCCTTACTTAAAGAAATGGGCATGCCCTTCCGCAGTAACTAAATCCTTAAAATCGGGAGAAAAGATTAGGAAATAATGGCGGCAAACGACACTATCTCAGATATGCTAACTCGCATTCGCAATTCTTGTTTAGTGAAGCACTCAACTACCGTAGTGCCAACCACTAAAATGACCCTAAGTATTGCTAGAGTTCTGCAACAAGAAGGTTTTATTGACAGCTTTGAAGAAGCAGGTGAAGGAATCAACAAGCATTTAGTGCTTTCTCTCAAATATAAAGGCAGAAATCGCCAACCAATTATTAATACCCTGAAACGTGTTAGTAAACCTGGCTTGCGAGTTTATTCCAACTGTAAAGAACTGCCTCGTGTTCTTGGGGGAATCGGTGTAGCGATCGTCTCCACCTCACAAGGGGTAATGACAGACCGAGAGGCACGTCGTCAAGGAATCGGCGGCGAAGTACTTTGCTATGTCTGGTAAATCAACTAGCAACAAACAACAAAGGAGTAACTAGCTATGTCTCGCATTGGCAAGCGCCCGATCGCGATTCCCAATAAAGTAACAGTAGAAATTAACGGCAGAAATGTTGCAGTTAAAGGGCCTAAAGGTTCTCTATCCAGAGAACTGCCAGAATTTGTCAAAGTAGAAAAGAACGGTGAAAATATTAACGTTCAACCTCAAGATGATTCTCGTGTTGCTCGTCAACGTCATGGTCTGTCCCGTACTTTAGTCGCCAACATGATTGAAGGGGTTTCTCAAGGTTTTGAGAAAAAACTGCAAATTCAAGGCGTGGGCTATCGCGCCCAAGCGCAGGGAAAAAAATTAACTCTCAACGTTGGTTATAGTAAACCAGTAGAAATGAATATGCCTGAAGGAATTCAGGTAGCTGTTGAAAAAAATACAGAAATTACCATCGGCGGTATTGATAAAGAAGTTGTTGGTAATGTCGCTGCTAAAATTCGCGCGGTGCGTCCCCCAGAACCCTACAAAGGAAAGGGAATTCGCTATCTAGGCGAAGCTGTTAGACGCAAAGCTGGTAAAACAGGGAAGAAATAACGATGAAGCTGTCTCGCAAACAATTATTACAACGTCGTCATCAGCGTATACGCAACAAAGTCGATGGTACTCCAGAACGTCCTCGCTTGTGTGTATTTCGCTCTAATCACCACATTTACGCTCAAGTAATTGATGATGTCGCCCAACATACTTTGGTGGCAGCATCTACTTTAGATGCAACTCTCAAAGCGGCAGGTTCCTCTAGTTCTACCTGTGAAGCTTCAGCCGCAGTAGGCAAACTAGTTGCTCAAAGAGCGCTAGAAAAAGGTGTAACCAAAGTAGTTTTCGATCGCGGCGGCAATCTCTATCACGGTCGCGTTAAAGCCCTAGCTGAAGCTGCTCGCGAAGTTGGTTTAGATTTTTAAGCTCGTAACAGAAACAACAAGGACAGAAACAAACTATGGCAAAGCGTCGGAAAAGCAGCCGTGCAAAAGAGAAAGAAACTAACTGGCAAGAGCGAGTAGTTCAAATTCGCCGTGTCAGTAAAGTAGTCAAAGGTGGTAAAAAACTTAGCTTCCGCGCCATCGTAGTAGTTGGCAACGAAAAAGGTCAAGTGGGTGTAGGTGTCGGTAAAGCTGCTGATGTCATTGGTGCAGTCCGTAAAGGGGTTGCCGATGCCAAAAAGCAACTAGTAGATGTCCCTCTGACTAAAGCTAATTCAATCACCCACATCATCAACGGAGGAGCTGGAGGCGCTAAAGTGATTATGCGACCCGCAGCACCTGGTACTGGGGTAATCGCTGGTGGAGCAGTCAGAACCGTTTTAGAATTGGCAGGAGTGAAAAATATTCTCGCCAAGCAACTAGGGTCTAACAATCCTCTCAATAATGCCAGAGCTGCTGTTAACGCTCTAGAAAACTTGCGTACCTTTACAGAGGTTGCTCAAGATAGAGGAATTCCCCTGGAACAACTCTACGCTTAGTCTCGAACCTTGAGGAGAAAATCATGAGATTAAATGAAATTGGTCCCAAATCGGGTTCTAAACAACGCAAACGGCGAGTTGGTCGTGGAATTTCCGCAGGACAAGGAGCTAGCTGTGGCTTTGGCATGCGCGGTCAAAAGTCTCGCTCTGGAACAGGTACTAAGCCTGGATTTGAGGGCGGACAAATGCCCCTATATCGCCGTATTCCCAAATTAAAGCATTTTCCCATTGTTAATCCTAAAAATTTTACGATCGTTAATGTTAGTCAACTAACATCTTTACCAGCTAAAGCAGAAGTTACTTTAGATACCTTGATTGAGAAGGGCATTGTCACCAGCAATGACGGTCCTCTTAAAATTCTGGGTGATGGTGAGATTAAAGTTGCTCTAGCAGTTAAAGCGGCAGCTTTTACCAAGAGCGCTCGCCAAAAAATTGAAGCTGCTGGTGGTAGTTGCGAAAAGGTTTAGCCTTAACAAGACCAAATTTGGACCAAAATGAGATTGGAGATTTTGGATTTGTTGGTTGTGCCAAAATGCTTGGAGCAAGCCAAACGATCCAGAATCAGCAATCTGAGTCATAAAATTTACTAATTTTTGGCAATAAGTTTATCCAAGATTAAAGCTAAAAACTTTAAAAAAATATTACATTTAATTTACTAACTTTAATAGCCAAATCGACTAGAGGTCGTCTTTACATGGTCAGAGATAAAACACCAACTGCTCAAGAAACTTTCTTGCAGATGGCACAAGCAGCAGGACTGCGCGGCCGTTTGTTAGTAACCATCGGTTTGCTGGTTTTAATCCGTTTGGGTATTTTTATTCCAGTTCCTGGTATCGACAGAGTTAAATTCGCTGAAGGGATCAAAAATCTCCCTGTGTTGGGATTTTTAGATATTTTTACAGGTGGAGGTTTATCTGCTTTAGGCATTTTTGCCCTAGGAATTCTTCCTTTCATCAATGCTTCAATTATTATGCAGCTACTAACTGCTGCTATTCCTGCCTTAGAGGATTTACAAAAAAATGAAGGGGAAGCGGGCAGGAGAAAAATTTCCCAAATTACTCGCTATGTAGCTTTGGGTTGGGCGATCTTTCAAAGTGTGTTTCTTACCATTGGACTGCTGCAACCCTATGCTACGAACCCAGGACCATTTTTTATCGCTGAAACGGCTTTAGCTTTAACTGCTGGTTCCATGTTTGTCATGTGGATTTCAGAGTTAATTACAGAAAGAGGCATCGGTAACGGTGCTTCTTTGTTGATTTTTGTCAATATTGTCGCCACCTTGCCCAATACTCTGGGAAATACCATCGAATTTGCTCAGACTGGAGGTAGAGAAGCTGTTGCTCAGGTAGTTATCCTACTTCTAGTTTTCCTGGTGATGATTATTGGCATTGTCTTTGTTCAAGAAGGGACTCGTCGCATTCCCATCATCTCAGCTCGTCGCCAAGTTGGTAAACGTGTCTATAGAGAAAGAACTAACTATCTGCCTCTGAGACTAAATCAGGGTGGAGTAATGCCGATTATTTTTGCTTCGGCAGTTCTAGTACTACCTTCTTCTTTGGCAGGATTTGTAGGCGGACAATCTGGTTTTGGTCAAGTACTCAACCAGGTGGCGATCGCCCTCAGACCTGGCAATTGGGTCTATGTAATAGTTTACTTGGTGTTAATTCTATTTTTTAGCTATTTCTACGCTTCTTTAATTGTTAACCCCATTGATATGTCTCAAAATTTAAAGAAAATGGGGGCTAGCATTCCAGGTATCCGTCCTGGTAAAGCTACTAGTAATTACATTGAAGGCGTACTTAATCGCTTAACCCTCTTGGGTGCAATTTTCCTCGGAGTTGTTGCTACCGTACCTACTTTTGTAGAAAGTGCTACTGGAGTAACTACTTTTAGAGGCTTAGGTGCTACTTCTTTGTTGATTTTAGTAGGGGTGGCGATCGATACGGCTAAACAGATCCAGACTTATGTAATCTCTCAACGCTATGAGGGAATGGTTAAACAGTAGCCAATTTTAAGTTTGCACACTCGACAGAGATTGAGTAGACGAGCGTTTGGCATTGATAAGCCATTGTTTACCAATCTCTGCAATTACAAGGACAATGATCATAAGTGAAAAGACTAATTTTTTTAGGCCCTCCTGGTGCGGGGAAAGGAACTCAAGCTAAGCGCCTATCTCAACTTTATGATATTCCTCATATTTCTACAGGAGATATCTTAAGAGAGGCGATCGCAGAGCAAACTCCCCTTGGCCAGCAAGCTCAAAGCTATATGGATCGAGGACTTTTAGTTCCAGACGATCTAATTTTAGATCTGATTAAAGAACGTCTATCTCAAGCCGATGCGAAAACGGGTTGGGTTTTGGATGGTTTTCCTCGTAATGTTCATCAAGCTTCTTTTCTAGGAGAACTACTCAAAGAATTAAATCAAGTTGCGGATTACGAACTATATTTAGAAGTTCCTAACGAAGTACTCTTTCCTCGTCTGTTGGAAAGGGCGAAAAAAGAAGGACGCAAAGACGATAACGAAGAAACTATTTTGCGACGCTTACAGGTTTACGAGCGAGATACAATGCCAGTGGTCGATTTCTACCGTCAAAACGGAAATCTTAAATCGATTAATGGCGATCGTTCGATGGAAGAAGTGAGCAAGTCTTTGCAAGAGGTCATTAATTTATGACCAAATTAAGTTGAGGCTAAGTTTAGTCACTAGGTTTCGCTCTTGTCAAAGCCAAGTCCAAATTAGCTTTGATAGTATATAGTAAACTCGACTAGACGGTTCGGCAAGAATTTATATTATCTGCCAATCTAGAAACCACGGTCAATCTTTATGTTGCATTTTGTTAGTTTAGGAGCAATCACTTGTCTAAAGCAGATCTTATTGAAATGGAAGGAACAGTTACTGAATCTCTTCCTAATGCCATGTTCCGCGTTGACTTAGATAACGGATTTAATGTCTTGGCCCATATTTCAGGAAAGATTAGACGTAACTATATCAAAATTCTACCAGGAGATCGAGTCAAGGTGGAACTAACCCCCTATGACCTGACCAAGGGTAGAATTACTTATCGTCTTCGCAATAAATAGCAAATCGAATCCAATGATTGAAGGCTATAAGAGCTTTAAGTTTACTTGTGGCATTTTGCTTGACAAGTCAGTGAATATTGTGTATAATAATAAGCTTGCAGTGTTGCCAAAAAAGGCATGAAAGTTAGAGCATCAGTAAAAAAAATTTGTGAAAAATGCCGCGTCATCCGTCGTCGCGGTCGCGTCATGGTTATCTGTACTAACCCTAAACACAAACAACGCCAAGGTTAGTCATTCTTAAATACCAAGACAATCGAAATCATAGCAGCAAACCATAAAAATCAACAAATAGGGAGAAAAATAACGTGGCACGGATCTCTGGTGTAGACCTACCCCGTGACAAGCGCGTAGAGATTGCCCTCACCTATATCTACGGGATTGGTCTGTCACGAGCGCAAGACATATTAGCAGCAACAGGAGTTAACCCTGACACCAGAGTTAGAGATTTATCTGACGAAGATGTCACAGCTCTGAGAGCTTATATTGAAACTAACTATCAAGTTGAAGGTGACTTGAGACGTTGGGAAGCGATGAACATTAAGCGCTTAGTAGATATTGGTACCTATCGCGGTCGTCGCCACCGTCTAGGGCTACCCGTTCGCGGTCAAAGAACTCGAACTAATGCGCGTACTCGTCGAGGTAGACGGGTGACAGTTGCTGGTAAGAAAAAAGCTCCAGCTAAGAAGTAAACTTGTTAATTTTTACCAAACCGATCGCAATATCAATCAAGTAATATGGCGCAACCAAAAAAGAAAAGCGGCGCAAAAAAAACAAAAAAGAATATTCCTAACGGAGTCGCTCACATTCAATCGACTTTCAACAATACTATCGTTACTATTTCTGACGCTAGAGGAGAAGTGATTTCTTGGGCTTCGGCTGGTTCTAGCGTTTTTAAAGGAGCTAAAAAAGGAACTCCTTTTGCCGCTCAAACTGCAGCAGATGGGGCTGCCAGAAGAGCGATCGAACAGGGAATGCGTCAGATTGAAGTAATGGTAAGTGGTCCAGGGGCTGGTCGAGAGACAGCTATACGCGCTCTTCAAGGAGCGGGATTGGAGATTACCTTAATCAGAGATGTTACTCCAATTCCTCACAATGGCTGTCGTCCGCCCAAGAGACGTAGAGTATAGTCATTAGTCATTAGTCATTGCTTAATTGGTGATGCCAAAATCTCTAACCGATCGATACTTACCAACAAACAGACAAATGGCAAATGACAAAGGAGGGAAAAATATCTGTGGCGCAGTTTCAAATTGAGTGTGTAGAATCAAAAACTCTTAAAAATCAGCATCAGTATAGCAAATTTGTCTTAGAGCCTCTAGAGCGCGGTCAAGGGACGACGATAGGCAATTCCCTCAGACGAGTTTTACTGTCTAATTTGGAAGGCGCAGCCGTAACAGCTATCCGAATTGGGGGCGGGATGGCAAAATCAGAGCAGAGTTTTGGCTTTGCCACTCATGAATTTGCCACAATTGAAGGGGTAAGAGAGGATGTTCTGGAAATCATGCTGAACATGAAGGAAATCGTCCTCAAAAGTTACACCAACCAACCCCAAATAGGTCGTTTAACAGTTGCAGCAACCGATCGCTCTAAAACAGTAACAGCCAACGACTTTAACTTGCCCTCAGAAGTCGAAATAGTCGATTCCAGCCAATATGTAGCTACTTTAGCTGCTGGGGCAAAGCTGGAGATGGAATTCAAAGTCGAAAAAGGGAAAGGTTATCGGGCAGTAGAACGTGGTAGAGACGAAAATACTTCGCTAGATTTCCTGCAAATCGACGCAGTATTCATGCCAGTTACCAAGGTCAACTATAGTGTTGAAGATGCTCGTCTCGATGGCTCTCATGCCAAAGAGAGATTGACGATGGAAATTTGGACTAATGGCAGCCTTAAGCCAGAAGAAGCCCTGTCTGAAGCATCAAAAATTGTAGTCGATCTGTTTAATCCTTTAATTGATGTCAGTAGTATAGGCGAAATTCAAGACGACTATCAAGAGGATGAAGACCCAACCAGCCAAATTCCGATCGAAGAATTGCAGCTCTCTGTAAGAGCTTACAACTGTTTGAAACGGGCGCAAATTAATTCTGTTGCCGACCTTTTAGATTATTCTCAAGAAGATCTACTTGAGATTAAAAACTTCGGACAAAAATCTGCTGATGAAGTAGTCGAAGCTTTAAGAAAACGCCTAGGAATAACTCTTCCACAAGAAAAGTCAGCAAAAAGTTAACTAAACTAAATTAATTATTAAGTTAATTAATTGTATCGAGGAGATCTTTTAACAATGCGTCACAGATGTCGCGTACCACAACTGGGGCTACCAGCCGACCAGCGTAAAGCCTTGCTCAGGTCATTGGCAACAGAAATTGTTCGTCACGGTCAAATCACTACTACTAAAGCTCGCGCTAAAGCAGTAAGACAAGAAGTAGATAAAATGATTTCTTTAGCCAAAGAGGGCTCTTTATCAGCTAGACGGCAAGCTATGGGCTATCTATATGATAAACAGTTAGTTTACGAACTATTTAAAGAAGTACAAAATCGTTATGGCGATCGCGCTGGGGGTTACACTCGCATTGTCAGAACTAAACCGCGCCGTGGAGATAATGCTGAAATGGCAATTATCGAACTAGTTTAGCTAGCAGTAATTTTTAAGCTTGTCTCCTGATTCTGCCCAATCGATGGAAAATCTACTGCTGCTAAAAAAAAAGCAAAGAGTTGCCTTGGTAATTCAATACTTAGGCACTAATTTTCATGGCTGGCAAAGACAATCCAACCGACGCACGGTACAAGAAGAACTGGAAACAGCACTTGCCAAGCTACTAGAAAAGAAGGTGACAGTTCACGGTGCTGGTCGTACTGATGCAGGAGTACATGCGGCGGCGCAAGTAGCACACTTCGAGCATGACAGTGCCATCCCAGACCAAAAATGGGCAAAAATTCTCAATACTCAATTGCCTGAAGATATTATTGTCAGAGCTTCTGCACCAGTACCTAGTGACTGGCACGCTCGCTTTTCAGCTAGTTGGCGGCGCTATCGCTATACAATTTATACAGATAATCAACCTAATCTGTTTATTCAACCTTTTGCTTGGCATTACTACCGTGAGCCGATTCAAGAATCATTAATTCAAAAAGCTTTAGAGCCTCTGCTTGGCAAACATCATCTGGCAGCGTTTCATCGTGCTGGTTCGGCTAGAAAACATTCTTGGGTAGATATTCAAGCAGCAGAATGCTATCGCCAGGGCAATTTTATCTATCTGGAAATTCAGGCAAACGGCTTTTTATACGGTATGGTCAGGCTATTAGTAGGAATGCTGCTAGAAGTGGGGATTGGCAAAAGAACGCCAGAAAGCTTTACTCAGCTTTGGGTCGAACAAAGACGGCAAGAAGTGAAATATGCTGCACCTGCTAAAGGTTTATGCCTGCTGCGGGTTGGCTATCCAGAATTTCCTTTTCCCCAACAGATTTGGTTCGACACCCAACCCACTTTTACCATCGCCAGCGTCAAGTAAAGATGGGGAAAAATAACTAAATTAAAGATTAAACACAAAAAACCATGAATAAAACACCACTGCCAACTCAAGAAAATTTAGACCAGAAATGGTTTGTTGTAGATGCAACCAATCAGCGTCTAGGTCGTTTAGCCTCTGAAATTGCGATCGTTTTGCGAGGCAAAAATAAGCCTACTTTCACACCTCATCTAGATACAGGTGATTTTGTCGTTGTTGTCAACGCTGAAAAAGCAATTGTGACAGGTAAAAAGCGCAGTCAGAAAGTGTACAGAAGACATTCTGGTAGACCTGGTGGCATGAAAGTAGAAACCTTCGAGCAACTACAGAACCGCATTCCCGAACGCATCATCGAACAAGCAGTTAAAGGGATGCTACCCAAAAATTCTCTGGGACGCAAACTATTTACCAAGCTAAAAGTGTATGCTGGTGGAGAACATCCCCATCAAGCACAACAACCTGAAGCATTAAAAATTAACACCATTCCAGGCGGAGAAAAATAATGGAAGCTAAAGATAATCAAGAAAAAGTAGTATATTGGGGAACTGGTCGTCGTAAATCTGCTATTGCTAGAGTTCGTTTAGTACCAGGTAACGGTCAAGTCGTTGTCAATGGTAAATCGGGCGAAATTTATTTTAATAGAATTAGCGTCTACCTCTCAGCCATCAAATCTCCTTTAGAAACTCTAGGTTTAGAAAACGAATACGATATCCTGGTCAATGCTCATGGTGGTGGATTAACAGGTCAAGCCGATGCTGTTAAACTAGGAATAGCTAGAGCATTGTGTCAACTAGACCCTGACAATCGCCAACCTCTTAAGGTAGAAGGCTATTTAACTCGCGATCCCAGAGCGAAAGAACGGAAAAAATATGGCTTGCACAAAG
>CAZJTL010000046.1:0-27068 GCA_964548905.1 uncultured bacterium
ACTCAAAGGTGATGATGGTGACGACAAACTAGAAGGCAATGCAGATTTAGATTCTCTTGCTGGTGGTGCTGGAAAGGATACTTTAATTGGTGGTGATGGTGCTGACAACATTAATGGCGATTTAGGTGATGATTTACTATCGGGTAATGCGGGTAGTGATACCTTAGTAGGTGGCGATGGCAATGATAGCTTTATAGGTGGTTTAGATGATGACATTCTCACTGGTGGAAACGGTGAAGATCGTTTTTACTTCCAATTCCTCGCTAATAATGGTATCGATACTATTGATGATTTCAATTCTAGCGAGGATAAAATTTACTTGAATGTCAATATTAACGAGAAACAACTGACCTATCAAGAAGGTGTTTTGTCCTTAAATGGCACTCAAATCACCTGGATTGAAAATCAAGGTAAGGCGATCGAAGACTTCTCGATCGAGAGCAACATCGTGTTTATTGCATCCAGTGAATTTCCTAACGAAATCTAGCTAATATCATGTCCTGTTGAATAGCCATATTATCGGATCGTAGCGATCGCCTGTTCTAAAATGTTTTTAGTTCTCGCGATCGCTTTTTGTCCTATTGCCTATTGCCCATTGCCTATTGCCTCTTATTTTTGATAGGTTTTAATCAAATCGATCGCTCTGGTTACACTTTCGGGGAAAATTACCACCAATCCACCTGAATTTACTTTCTTCATAGTAGTTTCGATCGCTTCTACTTCGCTAAGAATAATCTCGTAACTAAGATTAGGATTTTGTTTGTAAATTCCTTTGGCAATTAAATCGGCAACTTCTCCAGCAGTGCGTCCTCTTTTGTCATCATCTTCTTTAATAATGATGCGATCGAACACTTGGGCAGCAATTTCTCCTAATAACATTAAATCTCGATCGCGGCGATCGCCAGGGCCACCAACAATGCCAATTTTCTCCCCTTTCCAGTTGCGAACGAAACCGCCAACTGCCTCGTAACCGTGAGGATTGTGAGCGTAATCTACTAAGGCATGAAAATCGCCTAAGTTAAATAAATTCATTCTGCCAGGAGTTTGTGCGTCTGAAGGTTGAAAACTTCTCACTCCACGACGAATCATTTCAATATCTACCCCATTAGCAAAAGCTGCCAAACAAGCTGCTAAAGCATTGGCAATCATAAAGGGAGCCATGCCAGCCATGGTGATGGGAATATTGATTACTTGTTCGATCCGCAGCGTCCATTCTCCTTCTAAAATCGAAATGTAATCGCTCTCATAAACTGCTGCCAACTCGCCACGGCGCACCTGGTTTTGAATGATCGGATTATCTCGATCGAGGGAAAAATAGGCAACTTTTCCCTGTACTTTTTCTGCCATTGCGGCAACCAGGGGATCGTCAGCATTGAGGATGGCATAGCCTTCCGAACTAACTGTTTCAGCGACTACACTCTTAACTTGAGCCATTTGCTCGATCGTATCGATATCACCAATACCTAAATGATCGGCAGCAACATTGAGAACAATTCCCACATCACAGCGATCGAAAGCTAAGCCAGCGCGTAAAATACCACCACGAGCAGATTCTAAGACTGCTACTTCTACTGTCGGATCTTTGAGAATGACGCTAGCACTCTGAGGCCCTGTATTATCACCTTGTTCAACTAAATAATCATTAATATAAATACCATCGGTAGTAGTATAACCAACTACCTTGCCTGTTTGACGATAAATGTGAGCTAGTAAACGAGTAGTGGTAGTTTTGCCATTAGTACCAGTCAGAGCCAAGATGGGAATGCGACTAGGCGTTCCTGGGGGGAACAACATATCCAGCACAGGTGCAGCAACATTACGAGGTAAACCCCGACTGGGAGCAACGTGCATCCGAAACCCAGGCGCAGCATTTACTTCAACGATGACACCGCCTACTTCCCGTAGTGGTAGGGTGATATCGGGGGTAACAATATCGATTCCTGCTATATCCAAACCGATAATCTTAACGATTCGTTCTGCTAGCCATTTATTTTCGGGATGAATATCATCCGTGCGATCGATGGCAATACCGCCAGTACTTAGATTGGCGGTTGCTCTAAGATAAGCAATTTCCCCCGATTTTAAGACTGTTTTTAAATCGTAACCCTGTTTATTTAAAACGCCGATGGAAGTTGTATCGACTGTGATTTTGGTTAAAACATTATCATGACCCTCACCGCGATTGGGATCGCTGTTAGTAATCTCGATCAACTCCTCGATCGTCGATCTGCCATCTCCAACCACATGAGCGGGAATTCTTTCAGCAACCGCAATCACCTTACCATTGATAACTAAGACGCGGTGATCGCTACCTTGATAGTAACTCTCAACAATTACCGCACGAGTTTTAGAGGCACCACTAGCTAAATCATAGGCTGCTTCTGCTTCTTGCCAGTTGTTAATATCGATCGAGATTCCTCTGCCATGATTGCCATCCATTGGTTTGATTACAATTGGATAGCCACCCACATTGTCGATCGCATCTTCTAATTCGTCTAAGTACTGAATTACCGTTCCTTGGGGGACAGGAATACCAGCTTCTCTGAGAATGGTTTTAGTCCCTTCTTTGTCGCAAGCCAGTTCTACTGCTAAAATACTGGAGCGATCGCTTAAAGTAGCCTGAACGCGACGCTGATTTACCCCATAACCCAATTGCACCATTGCTCTGGCAGACAGCCACATCCAGGGTATATTTCTCGCTTCCGCTTCTTTAACCAGGGTTTCTGTACTCGGACCGATCGTTGCTCCAGCGCGTAACTCTTGGAGGTCGCCAAGGTCTTGTTCTAATTCTTCTAGGGGATAGCTACCCGTCCTGACAATCGATTCGCACAATCGTACTGCCGCTCTTCCTGCATAACGTCCAGCCTGTTCTTCGATATATTCAAAGACGACGTTGTAAATGCCTGGGGTTCCTGTTTCTCTGGTTCGACCAAAACCTACGGTCATACCAGCCAATTCTTGTAACTCTAGAGCAACGTGTTCGACAATGTGACCCATCATCGTTCCTTGTTGTACTCTACTTAAAAAACCACCGCGACGACCAGGAGAACAGTAGTGTTCTTCCAAGCTAGGTAAAACTCGAACCAGACCTTCATAGAATCCAGCAATCTCGTTAGATGGCTTCTGAGCCAATTCTTCCAAGTCAAGACGCATCTGGATCAACTTATGACGACGAACGCTCCAGTAGTTCGGTCCTCGTAGTGTTTGAGTTTTCAGTATTCTCATATGTGTCCTGTATAGATGTCTGACTTAGAAGCAAATAGAAGACAATTTTAGTTTCTCTCTGACAAAAGCCAACTAACTGTTCACTAAGAACAGTTTTTGAAGGAGATTTTCTAAATTGTTGTGACAAATTCACTAAGAGGGAGAGGATACTTCCCACCAATTAATTATCTCAATTAATCATAGCTAGGGGTCGATGCTCCTTAAGGCTGTAGCGATCGCCGTAACCAAGAATATGAATGCGAAGATCGTGAATACTCAGTGGCTCGTTGCTACTAACATGATTGTAGTTAGTGTAGGAAATATCCCTAGGATCGACGATCGTAACTACTCCTCTGCCCATAACACGAATTGTTCCATCTTGCTCGAACAAAGCACAGGTATCTTCATCGATTCCTATTCCCAGGCGATCGGGGTGAGCAGAGACAGCACTCAGCAACCGAGCTAGACGATTGCGATTGTGAAAATGCTGATCGACGATGATTTCAGGAATTATGCCCAAACCCATTGCCATATCTACCAAAGCACGATTGGGGGATTCTCCGCTACCACCACCAGCAATCATATGATATCCCATCACCGCCGCTCCTGCGCTAGTTCCAGCGATGGTGATTTGGTAATGGTGAACTCTTTCGACAATTCTGTCCATCAAAGGAGTATCAGATAGCAATCCACACAGACGTAATTGATCTCCACCCGTGAGAAAGACTCCCGTACACTCTTCAATGTATTCTTGATAAAAAGTATCTGCGCCTTGTTCGCGATCGCGAATATCCACAACTTTGACATGCTTGGCACCCATTTCCGTAAAAATCTGGAAATAGCGATCGCCAATTAAAGCTGGTTCCCTTGACGCTGAGGGAATAATGGCAATAGTTGCTTGTTCTGCTCCCGAGCGACGGAAAAATGTATGTAGTATTTCTCTTCCATGCACTTTATCCTCAGCACCACCTATAACTAAAATGGCAGTTTGGGTTGATGGAAGTTGGTCGTTTGTCTGTGCTATACTTGCCGTTTCTAAGATATTTTCTTGGTCGAGCATGAAGAAAAACTATGTTGTTTGGAGATGCTGTTGATAAAGTGACGACTCGATTCAAAATTTTATCAAATATATGGTGCAATCTCTGATTCGATCGCTAATTAAATTGGTAATAAATAAATCCTAATAATTATTTATTCACCACAAATACGCCTACTAGTTGGCTATTTTTTTATAAAAAAACATATTTCATTATATAACTATAAATATCTTTTCTAAAACTATTGCTAGCTCAGCAAAAAAATAGGCTTGAAATAACTGTTATTTGATTTTTAAGGTCAAAATTTTCCGTGCGCTTTGATATTATCACTCTGTTTCCCGATTTCTTCGATTCGCCTTTAAAGTCTGGTTTACTAGGCAAGGCACTCGCCAAACAAATTGCCACGGTTAATTTGGTTAACCCTCGCAATTTTACTAGCGACAAACATCATCGTGTCGATGATGAACCTTATGGTGGTGGGGTAGGAATGCTGCTCAAACCAGAACCTATTTTTGCTGCTGTAGAATCTCTAGACTTGTTACCCAAAAAAGAAATTATTTTAATGAGTCCTCAAGGAGAAACTCTCGTTCAACCATTATTACAACAATTAGCACACAACTACGATCAATTAATCATTATTTGCGGACATTATGAAGGAGTAGATGAAAGAGTTAGTTATTTAATCGATCGCGAAATATCTTTGGGGGATTTCGTGTTGACCTGTGGCGAAATTCCCGCTTTAGCTTTAGTCAATGGGGTAACGCGCTTGTTACCAGGAACAGTAGGCAAAGAAGAATCTCTTAAAACCGAGAGTTTTGAAACAGAATTACTCGATTATCCCCAGTATACTAGACCTGCGGTGTTTCGAGATTTAGAAGTACCACCCGTACTGCGATCGGGCAATCATAAAGAAATTGACCGTTGGCGATTACAACAACAAATGGATAGAACGAAAAAACGTCGCCCCGATCTTTGGGATAAATGGCAGGGCAAAGGGGAGAGGGATTAGGGATTAGGGGCTAGGGACTAGGGTGTAGGGGTGTAAGGGTGTAGGGAATAAACTTATTATTTCTGCTGACTGCTGATAGCTGATAACTGATAGCTAAGCTTGTAATCTAGTAAAACATTGAGGAACTGTGTAATTAATGGAATATATTGAAGCTTTTATTTTGGGGATCGTACAAGGAATCACTGAGTTTTTGCCGATTAGCAGTACGGCGCATTTATTGATCTTCACTAAGGTTTTTGGCTGGAAGGAGTTAGGTAGTAAAGATTTTGTCGATGCGATTCAATTTGGTAGTGTAATTGCGATCGTTATTTATTTTTGGTCGCTGCTTGTTGATGTCTTTAAAGGCGGAATGGAAGCAATGCGCGATCGCAATTGGCAAAAAGAAGAATGGAAAATTATTGTTGGTATTGCCGTAGGTACTTTACCAGCTTTAATTGGTGGTTTTTTACTCAAAGATATTTTGCCTGAGAATGCCCCAATTATTGCTTTTGCTTCGATCGTCATGGCACTTTTACTAGGATTGGCAGAAAAAATTGGTATGCGTAAACGTGGATTCGATCGCTTGCGAGTTAAAGATGGTATTTTAGTCGGTTTCGGTCAAATGCTCGCTCTAGTTCCAGGTGTTTCTCGTTCTGGTTCGACTTTGACAACTGGTTTATTCTTAGGATTAGAAAGAGACACAGCAGCTAGGTTCTCTTTTTTATTAGGTTTCCCTACCCTAACTGTCGCTACTTTATATAAAGCACTCAAAATCTACAAAGAATATCAGTTGCAAGCACTACCAGATAATATTATTGGTCTTTTAATTGTCGGTATTATTTCTACCTTTATTTTTTCTTATCTATCCATTGCTGGTTTATTAAAATTCTTGCAAAAACAAAGTCTGTGGGTATTTGTTTGGTATCGTTTGGCTTTTGGTGCTGTAATTTTGATATCTCTTGCTTCGGGTTGGCAAGGGTAATAGCCTTTTCCTAACCAGCAAATTACTTGCCTGAGAGCTTCTCTCCAATTGTGGAATTTTGTAAAGAATAATAATCTCTTCAGACAAATCTATCTAATATTTAGAAGGAAATAGCTTAAATAAAAGACAAATGTATTTCTTGAGAAGAATTGTTCGCTCATGTTTAGGTTTGGGCGCAATTCTACTGAGTTGTTTGGCGGCTGCTCCCAGTTTAGCGGAGCTTTCTTTAGAAGAAATTAATTCAATTGCTAGACAAACTACTGTAATAATTGCTCCCGGATTAACACCTGAACTCGTCAAAGAATTAGAAGCAAATCGCAATAATCCTTTAGCTAGAAAAAACAACCCAGATGGGGTTTGGAACCCTGGTTCTGGAGTAATTATTGCTCGCAAAGATCGGACTTACTTGGTTTTAACTGTCACTCATAATTTCAAGCAAAAAGACCTCGATCGAGGAGTTGCTTATGGGATTAGGACTAGTGACGGGAAAGTCCATCAAGTCACAGAAATCAACGATCGCAGAAATTGCCCTCTGAATCAGTCAATTAGTTCTCAATCTAGGCTATGGAGATTTGGCTGTTATTCCTTGGCAATTCCCACCAGAGTTGCTGGTACCGATCTAGCAGTGGTAGGTTTTCAGAGCGATGTAGAATATCCGATCGCCTCAATAGGCAATGTAGATCGAATTCAAATTGGCGAAAAAATTTATATCTCTGGTTGGCCAGATCCAGAGAAAGAAAAAGACTCTGTTACTGGTGAGTGTCGGGGGAAGGTTGCTCGCAGACAAAGACGTTTAGCATGGACTCCAGTTACTCGTAAAATTAATCCCCAAGAAGGAGAAAACGGCTACAGCATCTTCTATGTCGATCTAACCCGTCCAGGTATGAGTGGAGGTCCAGTATTCGATCGCAATGGTTTTCTGATTGGTATTCATGGTCGCGGTTCTGCGGATAAAGGAAATTTAGTGCAAAAATACTGTTCTTTACCGAACCAAGTTGCTCAAAGGTACGAATCAGCAGACTTGAATAGAGATTTATCAGTAGCAATTAATTACACTGCACCGATTTTGCACGATCGCTTTAGTAGCGGGCAAAATTTGAATAACTTTATCAGTTTGTGGAATCCGCTTAAGATTGACCTGCCTTTCAGTCGTCAAGCACCTGAACCCAAGATTATTCAAGCAGCTTTGACTACTCTACAAACAGATGTTGGCGAGAGTGGAACTCTGGAGTTCGATCCCCGCGCAGACATTACAGGTAGATTAGACCTAAAAGATGCCAAAGATACTGTTGAAGATATTTATGAAGGTTTTTCTCTCAAAAATATGATTAGAGACGAGCCTTCAGTTGGTTGTCAGTTTTTGCTATTGGGCGATGGATGTAAATAGGGCATGGTTCATTGCGAAGGCAGAAGGTAAGTAGGAAGGTTTTTAATTGCGAATTGCGTAGACGTAGTCGTGCCGTAGGCTATTGCGAATTGCGAATTGTTCCCTACACCCCTAACCCCTAGCTATTAATTAAAAAGGTGTGATGAAAATATGAAGCTAAAAAATTTCAGTTTGCTAATATCCAGCTTGTTGTTTTTGGTAACGACACCAGGGATGGTTCGAGCCGAGTCTTGGGAGCAATTACGTCAAAACAAAGCTCAACAATTAGGCGGCGCGATCGCCTATGATGAGTCTTTAGGTCAAGTCACTAATGTCTCTCAACTGCGTGATGTCGCCCCAACAGATTGGGCTTACGAGGCATTACAATCTTTAGCCGAGCGTTATGGTTGTATTGCAGGCTATCCTAACGGTAGTTTTCGAGGCAACAAACCTTTAAATCGTTACGAATTTGCTGCTGGTTTAAACTCTTGTATGCAACAAATCGAACGTTTAGTAACTCAAAATCAATCGATTTTGCAAGAAGATTTGGCAAAGCTACAAAAACTCAGTGAAGAGTTTCAAGCTGAATTAGCTACTTTAGGGACAAAAGTAGACAATCTAGAAGGTCGGACTGCTTTTTTGGAAGATCATCAATTTTCTACCACAACCATTTTAAATGGTGAAGTTATTTTTGGTGTTGCTTTTGCTGGAGGTGGCGATCCACCAGGGGGATGTAGAGTATTTCCCGACGATACAGGTTTTTTCTTTGATTCTGTGGCTGGTCAAAGTGGAACTAGGAGAGATCGTAATGACGATCCCGAAATTGACTGTGGCGATCGCGGCGATCCAGATGACAACGTAGTACTAGCCAACCTAACTCGTTTGGGGTTACAAACATCTTTTAGCGGAAAAGACCGTCTTCGCACCTATTTAACCACTGGTAATTTTGATAATGGCGGTTATACCAATGCCGAGTCTCTTAACACCTACATGGCGCGACTCTCTTATCAAGCAGATCTGGACAATAAAGTTATTCTCGATTTACTAGAATATCGATTTCCGATTCTGGACGAGAAAGTTGTTGTCTCTGTCATTCCTTTCGGGTTTAGCCTCAGTAACGTTCTTAGTGCGAATTCCCCCTTCTTCGATACAGGAAGAGGCGCAATTTCCAGTTTTGGCGAAGCAAGTCCGATTTTTAAAATTGGTGGTGTGTTAGATGCTGGTGCTGGTGTTGACTGGCTGATTTCTAAGCAATTGCGATTTCAAGTTGCTTACGGTACCGCCGATAGCAGCAATCCCGAAGGAGGTTTCTTTGGTGCCGATCGCAGTTCTTTAGGCGCACAGTTATTATTACAACCGTCTGACACTTTTACTACAGGAATAACCTATGTAAACGCCTATTCTAGTGATGGTACTTTGGGAACATTTACGGGTAGCGTCAACGCCGAAACATTAGGCTTATGGTCTGGTTCATCTATTCCTGCACCACCCGACCAAGGTAACAATTCTGGCTTTGAGGCTTGTTGTCGATTTTTTGTTGGCGACCAACCCGCGCAAATCAATGCTGTTGGCGGTACTTTACAATGGCGTTTAGGCAAAAAACTGACTGCTGGCGCTTGGGGGGGTTACATTTTTGCCGATTTCCTCAATCCACTTCCCGATTTTCCTCTTTCTGGTGATGCAATACCTGGCGATAATGGTACTCCCGACGGCATTGGTAGTTCTGCTAATAAAAAGCCTTTTGCCAATGCTGCTACTTTCGCCCTTTCTTTAGGTTTATCCGATCCTTTTAACAGAGAAGGAGATTTACTCGGTTTTGTCTTTGGTATGCCACCTAAATTGGTTGATGCGGGACCAGAAACTCAAGGTACACCCGTACCATTTTTTGAAACTAGCAGAAGGGGTGAGCCTGATATTCCAGTAACGGATAATAACGAAAACTTAAATACAGTCGGAGAGAGAAATCAAACCACATTACCAAAAAGAGTCGGTGTCAAAGACGATGCCACTTCCTTGCACTTTGAAGTTTTCTATCGTTTCAAAGTCAATGATAACGTTTGGATTACGCCTGGTGTAGTTGTAGTTACTAACCCAGGACACATTGATGATAACGATACCCTTTATGTAGGAACTATTCGGACTACTTTTAGGTTCTAGTTAGGGATTAGGGGTTAGGGATTAGAAGGCAGGAGGCAGGAGGCAGGAGGCAGAAGGCAGCACGTCCTCCAGAGTCGTCAGAGGAGGAGACAAGGTAGAAGAGAAGACAAGGAAGTTGTCCCCCTTGTCCCCCTTGTCCCCCTTGTCTTTTTAAGGCTCCCCTGCTCTCGATTACCTACATCCAAGTTTTGCTATGGCTTGAACGACTGGTGCAAAAGTGGGGTTGATTTCGATCGCTTGTCGATAGGATTCACACGCTTGAGCAAGATTGCCTCCTTTTTCAGCAACAGCACCTCGATTCAGCCAGACAAAAAGATCTCTTGGTTGAATTTTGGCAGCCTTATCAAAGGTGGCTAATGCCTCAGTTCCTTGATTTAAGGAAGCAAGAGCGATTCCTTTACCAACTAAGGATTTATAGTCATTGGGATTAATTGCTAATGCAGATTGAAATGAGCTAACTGCTTTTTGATGTTGATTTAATTGGGTTAGAGCAAATCCGCGATCGCGCCAAGCGTTGTAAAAACTAGGATTAATTTCGATCGCTTTGTCATAAGAGGCGATCGCGCCTTTTAAATCTTTTAGTCCATCTTGCAAGAGAGAACCGCGATTGTGCCAAGTAAGATAGGACATGGGCATAATGTTCAGTGCTTCGTCAAAAGCATTTAAGGCTTCAGGGTAGCGACGTAAAGTAAAAAGAGTATTTCCTTTACCAAGCCATGCCAAATAAGAATTAGGATTTAATTTAAGGATTTGTTCGTAATTAAATAAAGCTTCTTGATGGCGCTGTAATTGGGTTAGAACAGTGGCGCGATCGAGCCAAACCGTCAGATCTTTGGGACGATCTCTGGTTGCTTGTTCGTAAGCATCCAAGGCTTCTTTATAAACCCGTAGCGCATCTTGAGGGCGATTTAAATAACTGAGAACTAAAGCCTTATCTTGCCAATATCTTGGCTCTCTGGGTGTAAGCAATTGTGCCTGATTAAAAGCATAGAGTGCTTCTTGATATTGTCCCAAACCCATTAAGGCAACTCCCTTATCACTCAATATTTGAGCATTTTTGGGATTGATTTTGATTGCTTCTTCTTGTACGGTTAAAGCTTGCTGATGTAGTCCTAATTTATATAAGGTTCTACCTTTGCGATTGAGGGCTTCAGCATTGTTGTCACGAAAACTTAAAACTTTGTCATAGGCTATTAGTGCTGCATCGTATCGTTCCAATCGATAGAGGGTATCTCCTCTACCCTTCCAAGCTTCCACATTTCGATCGTTAAGATCGAGCGCGCGATCGTATGCTTTTAAAGCATCTGGATAACGTTCTAGTTGCAGTAAACTATCACCTTTATTTTTCCAAGCTTTAGAAGATTTTGGCTTGAGATCGAGTGCTTGCTGAAACTTAGATAAAGCTGCATCTGGAGACTCTGACAATAATTGCTTCCCTTGAAGAGTATAGTAGCTCAGTCTAATTGTTGGGTTAATTATTTCGATAACACCGATCGCTACAGCTATTCCTCCTAGGAGAGTGAGAATCAGTTTGCGATTCAACCATTTTTGACAATCTTCCCGTCTGATCGAGTTGATGGATGAATTTTCCTCAACTTGAGTCTCAGCAACTTTTGTCAATGCTAATCCCAAATTACTTCCCTTACTTCTGACAAGTTTTTGTAAGTCACCATGAATTGCAGTTGCAGAGTGATAGCGCCTACTGCAATCTAAATAGATCATTTTTTGCAGGATATGAGTTAATCTGGGACTAACTTTTACTCCTGCTTGAGAGAATAATTCCTCTAATTGCAGGTCGGTATGAAGCTGTTCTGGCTCTACTCCTGTCAAGGCTTGGATTGCCGTCATCCCTAATGCATAGAAATCGCTACTAAATAATGGTCGATTTACGATTTGCTCTGGTGGGACATAAGCTTCTGCTCCAGCATAGCTATTATAAGTCTTAGTTTCTGTAATCTCTGGTTTCAAGTCGGTTAAATTTTTAACCCTGTCAAAGCCGATCGCCACGTATTTACTATCAGTTCGACGCAAGATTAAGTTAGATGGTTTAATCTGGCAATGAATAATATTATTCTGATGCATAAAAGCTAAGATTGCCAGCACATCTTCTAGTAGTTGGATTACTTCTGTTTCGTTGAGGCGTTTGCTTTTCTCCAGTTTTTGCTGCAAATTTTCGCCATCGATCCATTCTTGAACTAAATAAAATTCTCGATTTTCCGCAAAACTATCCCAAATTGAGGGAATTTGCTCGTGAAAGCCCAATTTTTGCAGAGTTTGTAATTCTTTATCAAAGCGGCGTTCGGCTTGTTGCCAGCCAAGGGTAGCCTCAGCATGGGGCTGGATCTGCTTAACAATACAAGGAGAGTGGTATGGTTGCCGCAAATTCTCAGCTAGATAAACCCGATTCCCTAATTTACCTCCCAAATAGTGAACAATGCGATATCCGTCTCCAATTGTTCGATCGATCGAGAGCAGTCCTCTTAAATCGTCAAGAACTTCATCTACACTATGATACCTTTTTTCATATTTAGTAGAACACATTTTATGCAAAATATTGCCTAATTCTGGAATTATTTGACAATATTGCTGCCAATTTAGTAACTCTCCTGTGGCTGCTTCTTCCATTTCTAGGGGAGATTTTCCAGTCAGTGCATAAATAACTGTTCTTCCCAAAGCATAGATGTCGCTGGCAAAAGTTGGTTTGCCGATAATTTGTTCTGGTGGCATATAGCCTTGTGTTCCCACTAGTTGAGTGTTGACTAGTTGTTCTTGCCAATTCAACGCTAGGGTACTCAGTTCCTTAACAGCACCAAAGTCAATTAAGACAAATTTGCCATCCTGCTTGCGTCTGATTAAATTTGAAGGCTTAATATCGCGGTGAATGACATTATTTTTGTGAATAAAATCGAGTATCCCTAAGACATCTTGCAACAAGGCGATCGCTTGAGATTGGTTGAAAGGCCCAGATTCAATTTCTTGTCTCAGTTCTTGTCCCTCAACAAATTCTTGAACTAAATAAAAATCTTGATTCTCTGCAAAATAGGCATACAGTTGGGGAATTTGAAAATGACTGCCCAAACGCTGCTGCACGATCGCTTCGTTAGCAAAGCGCCGCTTAATACTTTCTTGCCAAGCTGTATTGCCACTAAATTGAGGTTGCAATTGTTTAATCAGGCATCGAGAACGTTCTACACTTCCTATATCCTCTGCTAGATAGGTTTTGCTAAATCCACCACTTCCTATTTCTCGGATGATGCGATAGCGTCCTCCGACTAAATATTCATTACTTAATCGCGTTTCTTTGGAATTGTTGGTAGAATCATCAGGGTTAGACAAGTCATGTCTCAGATTAGACATAGTTTTCGATCTCAATAACAGCTTGGCAAATCTTTTGCCACAATGAAGTCTTTTCCAGTTTAGCTATGACTCCCAAATAATTATTCCAGCTCGATCGATAAATTTAATTGTTTCTAAAGATTGCTTTAGATGCATTATTTGATTTAGCCAACTGTATAATTATTATAGATAGCTATACTCTAAAGAGTGATTGCTGAAAAAAAATTCTTATATATGTCTAAAATGTAGCCTTTGTCGAACTATGAAAACTAAAAATTTGCTGAAAAATTTTTTAGGCGTTTTCTCTTTAACGGCAGGAGCTTTACTGATAGGAACACCAGTATTAGCCCAGTTTTTCTATCCTTCTTCTAGCTTTTTTCAACCTGCTGCTTTCTATTTGCAAAGCGAAGATAGTCCTACTCTAAGGGAGCTACTTTCTGAGAATAATGCCGAAACTTTTGCTTCTCTATTAACAAAAGCAAAATTGATTGATACTGTAGAAAATGAAAAACCTTTAACTGTTTTTGCCCCTAGTGATGCAGCTTTTTCCAAGCTCTCACCTGCAATTGAAAAGAAATTATCGGAACCAGAAAATTTAGAGAAAGTTCTAAAGTACCATCTAGTTTCTGGTGTGATTACAGACAAAGAAATTAAAAATAGACAAATAGCAACTAAGCTCGAAGGTACTTCTGTCAAAATTGCTGGCATACCCAAGGGAAATAAGGTTGGCGTTAAAATTAATGAAGCCACCGCAAGTGAACCTGTTGGAGAGAATAAAGTGCTGATCGTACCGATCGATAAAGTTCTTCTACCTCCAGGTTTTTAGAAACATAACCGCTAGTTCTATTCAATTATTTCCAGATTAATCTCGCGTTTACTGAAAGGTAAATCTTGATTAATTGCATCAATTTCTTCTTGCTCGTTTTGATTAATTTCGTCGATGTAAGTAGAGAAAATCTTGCTCAAACGCTGATGATAAAACCTATGTAGGCTGTAGTTAGCAGTAGCAGGAAAACCTCTTCTTCTCTTGTGACTTCCTCCCGCACCAGGATCGAACATCTTTATTCCTCGTTCGATCGCCCATTCAATCGGCTTGTAATAGCAAGTTTCAAAGTGCAAACAATCGAATTCTTGAGAGCAACCCCAATAGCGACCGTATAAATTGTCACCTTTGTTGATGCAAAAAGACATGCCTACTGGTTTATGGTCATTTTCATCTCGATAAGCAGTAACTAAAACTACGCGATCGCTATAGTTGGGGTATAACTGTTTAAAAAATTGACGAGTTAAATATTTACTGCCCCAATAAAATTTATCGCAAGTGCTACTGTAAAAGTTGTATATTTGTGGATATAGACTGGGGGCTATTTCCTCACCAGAATAAGTTTTGACAATTAATTCCGCTCGATCGACAGCTTTTCTTTCTCTTTTAATATTGCGCCGTTGATTGGAATTAAACATTTTTAAATAGTCATCAAAACTATTAAAGTTGTTATTACTCCAGATGTAGCTGTAGTGCAGCCAATTACGAAAACCATAATTTTCCATAACTATGCGCCAATCTGGATCGACAAAAAGAAAATGACATCCAGAAATACGATTGCGATCGCAAAAACTATCGATCGCCGCTATTAAGAGTTGGGTAATCTCGTCTTCATTTTCTTCTGCTGCAATTAAAAATCGATAGCCTACTGCTGGCGTAAATGGAACCATACCCAAGAGTTTGGGATAATATTGCACGCCAAGACGATAAGCTAAATTAGCCCATTCCTGGTCAAAAACAAATTCACCATAACTATGACCTTTGATGTAGAGGGGTGCAGCAGCAAGTAATTGTCTATCCCTCCAAATCGTTAAATGACAAGAGTGCCAACCTGTTTTAGCCGTTGCGCTACCAGACGTTTCGAGATTATTGAGCCATTCCCATTCTAAAAATGGTGTTTTTAATGCTTTGGCTAGTGCATCCCATTCAGATTGAGGAATTTCTGCAATATTTGTATGCCAGTTGACAGAATATTGAGGCTTAATTTGTTCAACCATTGAGCTAGTAAGCGATCGACTTTGTTTATCAGAACTATTCATAGCCTACTGCAATATTCCTTAACATTGTACTATTTCTCAGTAAACTGGCACGCAATTAACCCCTATTGCCTATTGCAAGAATGCCTTCTTTGAATTTATTAACAAATATATTGCGAAATATTTAAAGTCTTTCTCTGCGTTTCAAATAATTCTCAGATCGTGATAATTTCAGTAGAAGTAAATGAAATGTCAACCAGTAACAAAATCGTAAAGGAGAAGTCTCTTGGATTCTTTTTCTGGACAAGCTGAATCGGAACTCTTTCGCGAAGACATTAGCGAATATGTTGCTCAATTACAACTGCACATGGCATTGCAAGCTCGTAATTTAATTCCTAGCCTAGCTCAAGCCAATGATAGTAGGGAACAGTTATTGCAAGAAACTCAAGCCAATATTGAGAAACTAGTTTCGCGCCAGTGTTGTCAATAGCAAAATAGAATGAGCGGATCGAATAATGTCCGCCCAGATGATAAATTATTAATCGATTGTGTTCTAGTCGATGCTATTGACTCTATCCAAGAGGAATATAGCTAAATTGACTGCTGTTAAGATTGAGATCGGCAACAGCAACATTTTGCACTACAGCAATTAGTTCGTCTGATAATTGAATGCCTTTAACCGTAACACCTTTAAGATAGATTGCCGATGTGACTAAATCTGAAGCGATCGGTGACACTTTGATTGCATAATCGGTTGCTTTTCCAGCAAGTTGAATGAGATCTTCGCCAACTTTAAAATCAGTAATAAGAGCGTAATCACTTGTACCGCTAGTGAAAACATTGCCATCATTGTAGAAACGAGTAGTTTCGATGAATTCACCACTTCCTTGAACACCGCCTAGTATAAAGGTATCTTTTCCTTCTCCACCAGTTAGAGTATCTGTATTACCTATTCCAGTTTCTCCTGCAAAAGCCAGAGAAGCACCTACTAAGCGATCGTTACCAATACCACCATATAACTTGTCATTGCCAGCATTGCCTTGTAGCTGATCGTCGCCATCTTCGCCATAGAGATAATCATTGCCATTGCCACCACCTATGTAGTCATTGCCAAGTTTGCCATTGAGGATATTAGCACTATCATTACCCCAAATAGAGTTATTGAGGCTATTGCCAGTTCCAGAAAAAGCAGTGCCTAAAAGGGATAGTCCTTCTACATTGTTAGTCAGAGTATAGCTAATCGTGCTGTAAACAGAATCATAGCCTCCATAATAGGAGGTAGTTGTAGCATATTCAACGACTTTATCGCCGACATTATCTACGTAGTAGTAATCATTCTCTGTACCACCGCTAAGATAATCACTACCAGTACCACCATCAAGTACGTCAATGCCTTGCCCTCCATAAAGAGTATCATTACCGCCCTGTCCATAGAGATTATCACCGCCGCCCAGTCCACTGAGAACGTTATTGACGCTATTGCCTTTAATACTATTATTCAGGCTATTACCAGTGCCATAAACAGCAGTACCTAAGAGTTCTAATGCTTCTACGTTAGCAGTCAAAGTATAGTTAACCGTCGCTTTAACTGTGTCATAGCCTCCTTGATAGGTGCTGCTTGAAGCGTATTCGACTACTAGATCGCTAGCGCTATCTACATAGTAAGTATCACTGCCTTCACCACCGTAGAGACTGTCGTTGCCAGTACCACCATTGAGAGTATCGTTGCCAGTACCACCATTGATAAAATCGTTACCGCCTAAACCTTGAAGTAAATCATTTCCAGCGTAACCATAAATAAAATCGTTTGCTGAAGTTCCAAGTTTGTTATCATTTCCAGTTGTACCGTATACGATCATTGTTTTTTTCCTTTTAGTTGATTATTTGTTGATTGTTTCTAAAAATCTTGGTCTGAAACCAATGTTTACGTCGCTTATTCAAACAGAGTAATAATTAAAATCTCTCTCTATAATCGAGCAAAAAAATATTTGCGATCACTCGACCAAGAAAGTAGAATAAATTACCAAAGCTAGTTTTTTCAAGGTATCACGGCTCATTAAATTTTATTTTCTTAGATAAAATTTAAGTGATGCTCAAAGATTTTTACTTATTTTCTATCAGTTTCAACTGATAATATATTGATAACACTTAGGTAAAAATAACGTCCATTACCCTGCTATTAAATAATCAACATTTCATGGTTGATTTACAAATTATTGATAAAATTTAAAGTTATTATCAAGTTATCCCAAATCCGATTACTAGAGACTACTTATCAGGATAGGCAATAGGCAATAGGCAATAGGAAGAATTAATAAGTAGGTTTTGAGATGCGGATTTAGTATTACCCTCTCCTATCACTTTTTCTTTTGCCTCTTGCCTGTTGCCTCTTGCCTGTTGCCTTTTGCTTTTGCCTGTTGCCTCTTACCTTTTGCCTACCCTCACCTGTGAATTTAATTGGGTGCAATTACTTAAACACTTCTAATTAACTCTGCTAATCTTGTCGCGCTATCTTTTAAAGCCAATTGACTCGCTTTTTGAGCCATTGCTTCTAGTTGCTGGGGCGATCGCAATAAAGTTGCTACTTTTTCTCGCAGTAGTTCGACGTTTAATTCTGCTTGCTTAAAGACGAGCGCACCGCCACTATCGGCAAACACCTTAGCGTTATATGCTTGATGATCTTCTGCTGCGTAGGGATAGGGAATCAAAATAGCTGGGGTTCGAGAGATGGCTAATTCTGTAAGTGTTCCCGCACCAGCACGGCTAATCGCTAGGTTGGCTCTCTGTAATAAACCTGCCATGTTTTCGTAAAAGGGCATGGCAAAATAGTAAGGGTGTTGCAAACTATTAGCATCTGGATCGTTATTACCTGTTAAATGGACGATCGCCGCTCCCATTTCTAACCAAGTTGGTGCAGCTTCTCTGACTAACTGGTTCAGCGCTACTGCTCCTTGAGATCCTCCAGCTACTACAATTAGGGGTTTATCATTGTCAATGGTTAATTCTAATTTTTGGCTGCTCAGAAATTGCGATCGCACTGGCGTGCTAACATATTCAGTGTGGGCGCGAGGTAAGTACCTGGCGCTCCCTGCAAAACCAAGAGCTACAGTGTGGCAAAAAGGACTAAACCAACGTGTGACTTTTCCTGGCAGAAAGTTAGACTCGTGTAAAATAACTGGTATGCCTTGCCAGCGTGCGGCTAAAATCGTTGGTCCAGCTATGTAGCCTCCCGTTGTCAACACTAAATTGATTTGGTGTTCCTGAAGTAATTTTTTAACTTGAAATACGGAGGCAACTAACAGCGTTAAAATACGTAGCGTATTTACGCCAAATCGCTGTTGAAATCCACCCACCTTGATGGTGTTCAATAGATATTGTTGAGGAACTAAAGTTTGTTCTAATCGATCGGGAACACCTAACCATTCTATATGATAGTCGGGTAATTGCTCGGCTACTGCAAGAGCTGGAAATAAATGTCCACCAGTCCCACTTGCAGCAATCATTAATCTAATCTTTTGCTCGGACACGAATCTCTATTTCCTGGTAAAAGCTTACTATCTCTTATACATCCTATCGATCGAGACAGCAAACTTAAATCAACTATCTGTTGGGCGCGATCGCGATCAAAATCAAAAATCGATCTTGCCGACAGTTGTTCTTCAATACAATTTAGCCATCATTTTGGGAGAAAACCTTATCAATATTAACTAATCAGTGAGAAAATTCTTAAATCAAGATAACTAGTGAGAACATAACTTATAAACCTAAGTTTTGTTAAATACGCTAGTATAAACTCAGAGCTATTTCTTTACTCTTTCTTTACAACAACAAACTAGTTTGTAAAGAATGTAAAGTGGCAAGATTAAACTGACCTACTATAGTAAAAAAAGTATCCTGATGCAAAAAACATCAGCCGTTGAACTAAGATTGCACACCTTTGCTCCTCATGACTTGCTGCCCTTACAGCAAGATGCCTTTTGGCTAGTCAAGCAGGGAGCAGTTAAAACCTTTACTTGGAATGAAGATGGCAGCGTAATTACGCTAGGATATTGGGGGTCTGGCGATGTAATCGGTCAACCCCTATCTCAAGTCAATCCCTACCAAGTCCAGTGTTTGACCTATGTAGAAGCTTCTTGTATTCCCTGGCATCAATGTAATTGGCTTTCTGATGCTTTCCGCCGTCATATCCAACAAACAGAAGAATTACTCTGTATTGTTAGATCGGAGAGAATGCACCAAAGGTTATTGAAAATTTTGAATTGGATGGCTCTCAAGTTCGGTCGTTCGGTCGATCAGGGTCGTTTGATTGAAATTCCACTTACTCACCAGGAATTAGCAGAAGTTATCGGCACAACTAGAGTAACTGTAACCAGACTTATCAATTTATTTGAGCAGGAAGGTATTATCAGTCGTCCCCGCCGTAACTTTATTGTTTTACATACTAAATCTCTTGATGATAGCGAATCTGTCGATTAATCTCAAGAGAGATCTCAACAGAGGTAGCAAATTAAGGCTTCTTTGTTTGCCATTAGCAAGAAAAGCGCGATCGCCTATTTAAGTTATTAAAAATAATTGTAATCTTCCTCAAGCTAAAGATTATTTTCAGTAATTCGATCGCCATAGCATAATCAGATTAATGAACCGCTAGCAAATTTATCGGTTTAACAACCTCCTGTGTTCTTTATTCCTTGTTCTCAATTTAATCCAACAATTTAAATCTTGTGAGGAAAGCTGAATTTTTGCTTAAAAATCCAGAAGAGTAATTGAGAAGAGATACTAATAGCTCTATAATTGGTTACTTGAATTACCTTAACGAGTTCGAGTAGCCTTTTTTTTGGGGCTAGGGGCTAGGGGAGAAGGGGGAGCGGAGGGAGCGGGGGGAGCAGGAGAGCAGGGAGCAGGGGAGAAAGTAATGAGTAAAAAAAATTGCTTACTTTAGACTTGTTTTTCCTTCTGCCTTCTGCTCCCTGTTCCCTGTTCCCTGTTCCCTGTTCATAATAATTCCTAGTAGCTTATTCAAGTTACTGATTTAGGTGAGGAGTAAACTAGTATGCGACAATTAATAAGAAAAATTACTTATAAGCAGCTAAATTTATGGCTGTTTATAGCAATGATTGGCTCGATTGCTTGGTGTTATCCATCTTTAGCTCAAGAGCTATCCAGTTTGGTTTCAGAGGGTAATTCTAGCAGTGATTTGCTTAACCAAGTCGATCTTTATAGCCAAGAGGGACAACCAAGTGAACTCGAACAAGTGACAGGGGTAAATCAATTACAAGACGTAGCTCCAACCGATTGGGCATTTGAAGCCTTACAAAGCCTGGTCGAACGCTATGGCTGTATTGCTGGCTATCCCAATGGTACTTTTAGAGGTAATCGTTCTCTCTCTCGTTACGAATTTGCTGCTGGTTTAAACGCTTGCATGAATCAAATCGAGCGTTTAGTTGCTTCGAGTCAATCGATCCTTAAAGAGGATTTGGACAAGATCCAAAAACTCAACCAAGAATTCCAGACAGAATTAGCTACTCTCAGGGGTAGAATTGACGGACTGGAAGCCCGTACAGCCGAGCTAGAAGAAAATCAGTTTTCCACAACTACCAAGCTAGAAGGAGAAGCAATCTTTGCTTTAGGAGGTATTGTTTCAGGTAGTCGCGCTGATGGGGAAGACGCTTCTCGCAATACAGTTTTTGGTAACAGAAATCGGTTAGAATTCAATACTAGTTTCAGTGGAAAAGATAATCTATTTGCCAGACTATCAGCAGGTAGTTTTCCCGAATTTGCTGAAGAAACTGGTTATCCTGCGGGAGAATTGAGTTTTGCTCAACCTGACGGTAACGATCTTGCTTTAGAAGTACTGCAATATGACTTGCCGATCGGCGAAAATACTAACATTTTAATTAGTGCTACTGGTGGTGCAGCAGATGATATTGCCGATACAGTAAATATCCTTGATGGTGATGGTGGTGAGGGAGCAGTGTCCGCCTTTGGTACGCGCAACCCGATTTATTACCCTCCCGAAGGTGCAGGAATTGGATTTACTCACCAGCTAGGCGAAAAAATCGAACTAGCAGGAGCTTATCTAGCACAGGATGCTAGCGATCCGTCTGAGGGGAATGGCTTGTTTAATGGAGCTTATAGCGCTCTCGGACAAGTCACTTTCAAGCCCACTGATAAGATTAAGCTGGCTGCTACTTACGTTCACAGTTACAACCAAAGTGATACAGGTACAGGTAGCAATTTGTCTAATCTTCAGAGTATTACAGAAGCTCTTACAGACGATCCTAATACTGAAGATGAGGACGGAACAGCAGTTTCCACTTCTACTAACTCCTATGGATTGGGTGCTTCCTGGGCAATTAACGATCGCATTGTCATTGGTGCATGGGGTGGTTACAGTCAAATTACTGCCCTGAGAAATGTTTTTGGCGATCGCGGCAGTCAAGATGTTTTGAACTGGGCAGTTACCCTTGGTTTCCCCGATTTGGGTAAAGAAGGTAATCTCGGCGGGATCGTTGTGGGTATGGAACCTTATGTGATTGATTCCAGTATCGATCCTTTAGGAGATGACGATGATACTTCCTTACATGTAGAAGCTTTCTACCAGTATAAGCTCAACGATAATATCGCTATTACCCCTGGTTTAGTTTGGGTTACTTCCCCTGACAATAACGAAAACAATGACGATCTAGTCCTTGGTACAGTCAGAACTACCTTTTCTTTCTAGTTGCTCAACATGTCTAATCCTCTCCTTTGGTCAAAGTTACCTCGTTTAAGTCGCCGTCAGCTACTTAAATATGGGTTAGCAGTAGGTGCATTAGGAGGAGGGATTGGGCTAGTAAATAGTCTTTCTAAGTCTTCAGCACGGTCATCGGTGCGAATTCCTACTATTGACGAGCAAATTCTCGCTAATAATACCAATCCTTTTAATCCGATGGCTGTGTTGCGAGACTTTGACTATGGAAAAGTAAAAAAGGAAAATGGGCGAGTAGTGCGCGAGTTTACTTTAACTGCCCACACTTCTCCAATTCAGCTTAATAATGCAACTTCCTTTGTCAGTTGGAACGTGAACGATCGCGTACCTGGGCCAACTTTAAGAGCAACGGAAGGCGATCGCGTGCGAGTAATTTTCAAAAATCAAGCAGGACATTCTCATAGCCTTCATTTTCATGGTACTCATCCAGCCGAGATGGATGGGATCGAGCCAGTGCGTAATCGCAAAGAAACGATCTACGAGTTTGATGCCAAACCTTACGGGGTTCACCTCTATCACTGCCATATTGCTCCTGTTACCAGGCATATTGGCAAGGGATTATATGGGATGTTTATTATCGATCCTCCTCAAGGACGATCTCCTGCGGATGAAATGGTGATGGTGATGGGGGCATATGACACTAATAACGACAAAAGCAATGAATTATATGTCTTTAACGGCATACCTAACTATTACCGAGATAATCCGATTCGGATTTATCAAAATCAGTTAGTACGAGTCTATTTGCTGAATATGATTGAGTTCGATCCTGCCGTTACCTTTCATATTCACGGCAATATGTTTCAGGTGTATCGCACTGGTAGAACCCTGACTCCCAGTGAAGAAACAGACGTAATTACGATGGGAACTGCGGAAAGACATATTCTTGAGTTTACCTATACCTATCCAGGTAAGTTTATGTTTCATCCTCATCAAGACGCGATCGCCGAACAAGGTTGTATGGGCAATTTTGAGGTAATTCCGAATTAAACAGGGAGCAGGGAGTAGGCAGCAGGCAGCAGGGGGTAGGAGGACTATAGGCTCGCTTGTTTTCTCAGAGTCTCCCTGTCCCCCAGTCTTCTCGTCTCCCTCTGCACACCGAAGCACACCGAAGCTTCCCCCGCTCCCTAATCCCTAGTCCCTAAACCCTATTCCCTATTCCGAAGAGAGTTAACTTTAAACTTTTGACTTTAAACTTTTGACTTTTAACTTATGATTTCCTATTTTCGTCTTTTTTCAATTGCTGGTCTTGCCGTTACGTTAATTACTTTAAATGGATGTGGCGGTTCTTCTAATACCAGCACGAGTAACACAACTCCTTCCGCTTCTACTCCTTCTACTCCTCAAACAGACTCAGCACCTGCGCCGAGTCATTCTGGCAATCATGGGGGAGAAACAAAAGAAGCCAGTGGAACAACAGATCCAGACGTTGACTATATGACCAGTTTGGGCTTAATGAAGGGTCATTTGCTGGTAGCAAAGGAATTAATTGACCAAAAACAATTAGACCAAGCAGAACCTCATATCGGTCATCCTGTTGAAGAACTTTATGGCGATATTGAGGCAGAATTACCAACTAGAAAAGTTCCTGATTTTAAATCTACTTTGAATCAATTACACGATTCGGTTAAAGCTAAAGCGGATGTGGCTAAAATTCAACCACAATACGATGCAGCTATCAAGGCGATCGAAACGGCTATGAAAGGTATTCCCGCAGACAAGCTTGGCTCTCCTCAATTCGTAGTAGGCGCGATCGAAGGTTTATTAGAGACAGCAGACGAAGAATATCAAGCAGCAATTAATAATGGCAAAATTGTCGAGGCAATCGAATATCAAGATTCGCGTGGTTTTGTGCTTTATGCAGAGAACTTATTTAAAGATGTTGAAAGTCAATTAAAACAAAAAAATGCTGAGGCTACAAGCGCGATCGCCACTAACATGACCGAACTTAAACAAGCTTGGCCCGCAGCCATTCCTCCCGCCCAAGCTGTAAAAACACCAGAACAGGTATCCAAGCTAGTTGCCACAATAAAAGAAAGTACTGGCAAGATTGGTCAGTAGGTTTGAAGGGGTGTAGGGTGTAGGGGAAGTAATGAGTAATGAGTAATGAGTAATAAGTAAAAAACTTCTCTACTTAAGACTTAAGACTTAAGACTTAAAACTTATTTACCTTCTGCCTCCTGCCTTCTTTTTTCAATGAACCATGAACCATGAACCATTGATTTAGGCGATCGAGCAAATAAAAAATATATAAATAGCGGATTAATTGGATCGAGTATTTCCTCTAGGATTATCAATCCTAATGCAGCAACGCCTCCTGTAAAAATTGCAATTGCTACGATCGCCTTACGCCAAAGTTGTTCTTGTGGATCGTTTGCAGTAGCAACTTCTGATATTTGTGTGTCATCAAAGGTTTGCTTTTCTTCCATAAACTTAGCTTTCTCAATCTGTAATTGAGTTTAACCATCGATCCAGGGGATCGGGTAGATTAATTCTCTTGCGATCGCCTGTATTAATACAAACATGCCTAGTTTTTGCAGTAGCAACAACTCGATTTAAGTCATCTTCACGGACAATTGAGTAATCGATCGCAAATTCATTGTCGCTTAGTTGCTTGGTTTCTAAACTAATTACTATGCGATCGCCACAAACAAGCGGACGAAAAAAATCAACGGAAGCATGAACAATAGGCAGCGCGATCGAGGAATTATTTAAAAACTGATTGAGATTAATCTTGGCATTAGCTAAAGATTCTTCGTATGCTTCATGACAGATCTGCATTACATTAGCAAAATAAACAACACCAGCCGCATCTGTATCTGACAGGCGAATGGTGCGATGATAGGCAAATGACATTTTTTAGTAATTTTGAGGAGATGGAATAATTATATTGAGAATTTCTAGTCGAACATCATGGAAATCTTAATTGTTGAAGACGAACCAGAAATAGCGAATCTAATTCAATCAACCCTGACAAAAGAAGCGTTTTCTTGTCGCGTCGTTCATAATGGGCTAGAGGCTTTAGATGTAGCTCAACAACAACAGCCAGATTTAATTATCCTCGATTTGATGCTACCTGGTTTGGATGGCTTAGAAGTTTGTACCCGCATTCGCCAACATCCTATCGCCAAAGATCCCTATATTCTCATGCTAACTGCTAGAGGAGAAGAGATCGATCGCGTGATTGGACTTTCTACAGGTGCGGATGATTACTTGGTTAAACCTTTCAGTCCCAGAGAATTAGTTGCTAGAGTAAGAGCTTTACTAAGGCGAAGTCTCAGACAAGGAGGACAACCTCAATCGCAAACTCATCATACCAAACATTTCATTCTCGATTTAGATCGACATATCGCCACTCGTCAACTTCCTTTCCAACCACCAGAAAACCTCGATCTAACTACTCTAGAATTCAATCTCCTAGCTACTTTTATTAGCTATCCCAATCGCGTTTGGAGTCGTAGTCAATTAATAGATAAACTCTGGGGTAATGATTTTTTCGGTGACGATCGCGTGGTTGATACTCACATCAGACGCTTACGCAAAAAAATTGAAATCGACCCCGCTAATCCGACTTTTATCAAAACAGTTGTTGGTGTTGGCTATAAATTTGAAGATGATCTCGGAGAATCGATCTAGATTAAAAGGTAAGCAGCTTAGCCAAAAATTAGATTCGATATGATATTACCTCAAGGTCCAACAACACCTAAATTATTACAATCCCTCGCTTGGATTAATCAGCCTTTAGATTATCTCGATCGCTGTGCGAAGGAATATGGAGATATCTTCACGCTGAGGATGTTTGGTTTTGCTCCTTTGGTATTTATCAGTCATCCCCAAGCAATCCAACAGATCTTTAATACCGACCCCAAAAATTTTGATATAGGACGTTCTAACGAACTGATTCGAGATTTATTAGGCAATAACTCAATTATCTTACTAGAAGGCGATCGCCACAAACGGGAAAGAAAATTATTAATGCCTCCTTTTCACGGCGAAAAAGTCAAATCCTACGCTCAACTAATTTGTCAAATTACCGAACGAGTAGCTAGTCAATGGCAAGTAAATAAACCTTTTATCGCTCGTCGTGCGATGCAAGAAATTACTTTAGAAGTAATTCTCAATACTGTATTCGGCATTTCCCAGGGCGATCGCTATCAACAACTCAAACCTTTACTTGAAGAATTTTTAGATATTACTGCTTCGCCTCTGCGTGCGAGTATGATTTTTTTAAAGTTTTTAAGATTAGATTGGGGAACCTGGACTCCTTGGGGTCAACTAGTCAACTGCAAAAAACAGATCGAGCAATTACTTCAAGCAGAAATAGAGGAAAGACGAGCTAGTTCCCAAGCACCTGAGAGTAATATTCTCAGTTTAATGCTGTCTGCTCGCGATGAAAATGGCGAACCCATGACTGACGAAGAATTGCGCGATGAAATGCTAACTTTGTTAGTAGCAGGGCATGAAACAACAGCTACAGCTTTAGCTTGGGCTTTTTATTGGCTGCATAAGTTTCCTCAAGTTCGCGTCAAACTCTTAGCAGAATTGGACAGTTTAGGCGAAAATCCCGATCCTCTGACAATTTCTCGACTACCTTATTTAACTGCCGTTTGTCAGGAAACCTTAAGAATTTATCCCGTAGGCATCATTACCTTTGCTCGGATTACTAAGTCACCCCTAGAAATTATGGGACATAAATTCGAGGCAAATACATGGCTAGTTCCTTGCATCTATTCCGCTCATCATCGACAAGAAACCTATCCCGAACCAAAACAATTTAAGCCAGAAAGATTTCTCGATCGCTCCTACTCTCCTTCAGAATTTCTCCCCTTTGGTGGCGGTAATCGTCTCTGTTTGGGTTATGCTTTAGCTATGCTGGAGATGAAACTAGTACTAGCAACTGTTTTAACTCGCTACGAATTAGCCTTAGCCAGCGATCGCCCAGTTATCCCCCAACGTCGTGGCGGCACGATCGTGAAGTGCGCCCCGACCATGCACCCGCAGTTGCTGAACTCCCGCGTGCGTTTGGAAAGACGCCTGGAGGCGTGGCTCACGTCTCGCCGCTGGCGACGCTGTGGCGCCTCCCGCCTGGTGCTCGGCCGCGCGGAGATCTTCTTCTTGTCCGCGCACCCGGCCGCAAACGTTGTCGGCGCCACAGCGTCGCTGCTGCTGGAGGTGGACGAGGCGCAGGACGTGCATGAAGACAAGTACCTGAAGGATTTCCGACCAATGGG
>CAZJTL010000047.1:0-26925 GCA_964548905.1 uncultured bacterium
TCTAACATATTCTCGGATAATGTCAGTTTTGCTACGCGAAGCTTGTTCGCAATATGAAGCTACACGGCTTTTAGCCGTCGTAGAGCGTCACTTTTTTGATCGGGTTTAATGTATTCCTCTCTATCATCAATCAAGATTACCCGCTCAGGTTCTATGTTAGGAATAAAATGTAGATCTTTATATTGTCCATTCCAGCTAATATACTCTAAGTTGATAAACCAGTCTGGCACTTCTTTTTGCTCTGTCAATATTTTAGCGATCTTACGAAATTGTAATTCATTGACAGCAGTAAAAATAACTAAACGAAAAAAATTTTGATGACAATATTCTAAAAATGAATATAATCCTGGTCTTGGAAATTGACTAACTGCTAGCGACTGTCTTAAAAGTCAAGCGCGATCGTTTCGTTGTCAAAAAAGAGCATGAATCGTCAAGCCGCTAATCTCTGTGGCGAGTAAAGTTTTAGAAGCTTCAAATCTTTTTTTTGAGTTGTTAGATGAATTTATAAATCGAGACAAGTAAAACTTTTTTTAGATCTTGTAGGTTGGGTTGACCATCGGAAAACCAACAAATACCAGGTTAGAATAACCTCAAGTAGCTCTAAAAACTAGAAATGACTCAACCATCTATTAAGATCCTCAAAAGTGGCAAAATCCAGCAAATCCTCAGTTAAAGTATCTAATTGCTCTGGTTCTAAAGATTTAATCCTTGTAGCGATCTCCTCTGGGAGATTGCCCAGTTTACGGTTAAGTTGACGCAAGATAGTATTGCTTTGCCCCTCTTTTTGCCCTTCAAGTCGTCCTTCAACTCGACCTTCTTCTTTCCAGCTAGTAGTAATCTGCATAATCTGTTCCTGCTCCTGTGTTTCCATTGTACCTAACTCAGATTGAAATATCGCTTCTTCCTCTAAATTCAGACGAAGATAAGTATCGATAAAACCAGAGATTAGCTGCATTTTGGTTTTCACCGCCAACCACGTCAGTGAACAATTCCTTGTCTACAAATTGAATCGAATCAGTGTCAAGGTATTCAAGAACAGAAGGAAAAAATAGCTCCAAAAACTCAACGAAAAAAGTAGTTAGAAGTTCTTTAAATAATTGGTCGTGGTTGATATTAGCCATGAATAGAGTTACTGATGCCAATAATCATACTACCAGTGCGATCGCCTTTTCTGTAGTGTAGCGGTAAGAAATCAGACACAGATAAGGATAGAAACGATCGCATTCGCTTATTTGTTTACGATAAGCTCGATCGCAATACAAGTGAGATTCTGACTTATGATGCTGCATCTTATCCAGCAATTTCAATTATTTTTATGTGTTTATTCCTAAAAAATATCTGCGGGATCGGCAGCGCTTAATTTTCTCACCGCAATGACACCAGAAACACAACACATAATTACAGTTAAAATTAACACCGTTAAAGCTCTTGATACAGTCATGACAATTGGTAAATTGGTTGCTCCTGCGGTTAAAGAATAGAGTAAAGTAGCAACAGAAATACCAGGAACATAGCCGATAAAAGCTAAGATAATTGCTTCTTGAAAAACAACTAAGATAAAGTATTTATCTTTATACCCCATCGCTTTTAAAGTGGCATATTCAGGCAAATGATCGTTTACATCGGTGTAGAGAATTTGATAGACAATGACGATGCCAACAATAAATCCCATCGACGCACCAAGAGTAAAAATAAAGCCGATCGCCGTACCACTTTCCCAATATTTAATCTCGTGTTGAATAAACTCTTCACGGGAAAAGATATTGACATCTTTAGGCAATTTTTGTCTGAGTTGTTGGAGAACAAGATCGGGATTTGTACCTGGTTTGAGATGAATAATACCAATATCAACTAAGCCTTTTTGGCGTTCGGAAAAGATACGAATAAAATTTAGATCGCTAGTAATAACATTGCCATCTGCGGCAAAAGAAGCACCGATCGGAAATAAACCACCGACTTTAACCCGACGAGAAGAAAGTTCGGTTTCTATCGATTTTCCTGTTAAAAAATTACTGGCGATCGGCCCATATTCAGGTCGTGATTTCTCATCAAATAAAACCGTATCTTGTAATTTGATTTGAGCAATATTTTGATTGACTTGAGGTAATTTAAAAACCTTATCTTCTGGGTTAAATCCCATCACAAGAATGTTGCGAGTTTTGCGAGTTTCAGGATTTTTCCAAAAAGCTAAACCAACATAAACAGGATTAACTGCTTCTACACATTCGATCGCCAGAGATTCAAACAATCTTCTCTGGGAAAATTGCTTAGTTGCAAAAAGCGCGTCCGATTGGGGACTCATTAAAAAAATATCCCCTTCCAAATTTCTATGAATAGTAACGCTACTTTCAAACAAAGCAGCCTGAAACCCTAGCTGCATAAACATTAACAAATCGGCAAAGCTGATACCAGCTAAAGCAACCAGCAGACGTATTTTTTCGTGAGTTAATTGTAACCAAGAAAGGGTGATTTTCATTACTAAGGGACTAGGGGTTAGGGGTTAGGGGTGTAAGAGTGTAGGGTGTAGGGGAAGTAATGAGTAATGAGTAATGAGTAATGAGTAATGAGTTGTTTACTTCTGACTTCTGACTTCCTACTTCCTACTTATTTTCTGCCTTCTGCCTTTTTTCAATGAACTATGAACCGTGAACTATGAACAAATTTGCTGAACTATGAACAAATTTGCTGCCTACTGCCTACTCCCTGCTCCCTGTTTGGCAATTTGCACAGTTACTTTAGAATAAGTTAAGCCAGAGACAACTTTACTCGCTTCTGGATCGAGCAGAATTCTGACTTCTACAACTCTGGTATCGACATCAGCCGCAGGATCGGTGTTGAGTACGTCATTTTTGCCAATTTTTAAACCGACGCGATCGACTTTGCCTTGCAATTCTTGAGCAAACGAACCGCTTTCGCTTCTAATGGTGGCTGTTTGTCCTACTTTGACTCTACCAATGTCACTTTCATACACTTCCGCTACAACTATCATGCGATCGGTTTGTCCGATTTCTACTACGCCATCATCCTGTTTTACCATTTCACCAGGACGAGCCTTAACTTTGATAATTTGACCCTCAAATGGTGCTTCGATCGTAGTTAACTTCAAGTCTTGTTCTGCTTGTTTGAGAGAAGCGATCGCTTTGTCTAACTCTGCTTGCGCTTTGTTGATGTCAACAGGACGAATCTCGGCAATGCGATTGAGATTAGCTGTTGCTCCTTGTACTTGCTGAGTAATGGTATCTACCGTTTTATTATAGTTTGCCTGAGCTTCAATTACTTTTTTTCTAGCAGTGTCTCGCTCTAAGCGTCGTCTATCTAATTCTGATAGAGAAGTTGCTCCATCGTTTGCTAGCTGTTGATAGCGATTGTATTCAATTTCAGCATTGTTTAATTCGGCTTGCAGGCGATCGATCGCCGCTAGTTGTTCTTCTCTAGTTCTGGCTAATTCTGCTTGCCAGCGCTGAATTTCTGCCTGTTGAGCTTTTATTTCGCCTGTTTTTGCCCCCGCTTTGACGATCGCTAAATTTGCTTGTGCTACTTTTACTTCTTGTTTGGCAACATTTACTGCTGCTTGTTTAGTCGGTTGACTATCCAAGATGGCGATCATTTGATTAGCTTTGACTAAATCCCCTTCTTCGACAAATAAGCGAGCAATTTTTGCACCGCCTAAGTCTGGTGGGGGTGATAGAGTGATTACTTCTCCGCGAGGTTCTAATCTTCCTAGCGCGGTTACTGCATCGATCTTCTTCACCGCTTCTGGTGCGGGTTGGGTTTTAGATTTAGACTCGGAAGGCTTTAGAGAATTTGCATTAATAGCATAGTAAGCCGCAGCACCAGTTAGCAGAACGCTAATCGTAGATAAAACGATAATCGATCGCTTGTTTGGTTTTAAAAACGAGTCTATTTTCTCTTTCAAATCTTCACCCATAATGGCTCTACCAAGTTGTCTCTAGATTTTGAGTATTCTGTTTCCAGCAAATTCACTGTTAAAGATCGATCGCTAAACTACTTATTTAAAACCTAAGTTTGTCGATTGTCAGATCTATATAAGAGAGTATTGTTAAATATTGTAAAGCTTAACAGATCTAACTATTGAGATATATTGCTCAATATGTATTTTTTATCATACTAGACTGTACGGTTTAAATCTATTATAGAATAGACTGTACAGTTTGATTATGTCAACTAGTATTTATAGGAGTCAGCCGTCAGCCGTCAGCAGTTAGCCGTTAGCCCTTAGCTGTAAAGCGTTGCTCGTATCGAAGCCTAAGTTGATAGCTCATAGCTGAAAACTGATAGCTGAAACGCTGATAGCTGAAAACTGAAAACTGAAAACTGAAAACTAACAACTAATTCTCAATTAAGATTAATTATTAATGTGAATATCTCTATGCCAAAAACATCTGTCGATAAATACGAGAAATCCCGTCACAAATCTGTAGATAAAGCCGAACAAATTCTGCGGGGTGCGTTACCAGAATTTCTTAAACATGGCTATGCTCGTACTAGTATGGACAGAGTAGCATTAGCGGCGGGAGTATCCAAACAAACTCTCTACAGTCATTTTGGCGATAAAGATGGACTGTTTACAGCTTTAGTAAAACATATAGCCTGTGAAGAGTTTCGAGTTGTCTGGTCGAAGCCTTTGCAAGGAGAACCAGAAACAGTTTTACGAGATTTAGCCTATCGGCTACTCAAAGAGGTTAATAACTGCGATCATCTAGCCTTTTGCAGAACAATTGTTGCAGAGTCAAAAAAAAGACCAGATTTATGTCAAATCTTCCTAGCTAACCTAGCTCAACCAGCGATCGAAGTTTTAGCTAAATATTTTCAACAACATCCAGAATTAAAAGCGATCGATCCAGAAGCGATCGCACGTATTTTTGTAGGTTCTTTAATTCATTTAATTTTCATGCAAGAAATGCTGCATGGTAAGGAAGTCATCCCCATAGAAGAAGAACGAATCGTAAATAGTTTAATTGACTTAATCGTGCGAAAGTAGCAATTAGCGATTAGGAAACAACCAATAACAAATTTAAGTTTCATTACTTATAGTTTGCGGGGTAAATGTGACATCAAAGTGTCAATTTCCTAAAGCTATTCCCTGTTCTCTATCTTCTGCTAAATCTTGCGAAAAACGATCGCGATCGAACTGATATTTATCTCCTAAGAAATCGATAATTCTTGCTGTATCGTCTTCGGCGTTTTGTAAACAAGTAGACGCACCAGGCGAAGGTGTAATATTAAAAATAATTTTGTCTCCAATTATCTTCGCCTCTCCCATTTCTAAAGCTTGAGTTTTAAGATTAACAATTTGAGGTCTAATTCCTCCAAATCCCTTCGCTAATTGCAAATCTTTTAACTGAATTGTGGGAACAATTTTTTTAACTTCATTCATAAATAATCTTTTGCCAATTACAGGCAAATCGTAGAGAAAATTGATAACTATATACTTAAGGAAAAAAGGATCGGCAAGTATTTTCAAAAAACTCCTAAACGCAGCCAAGCTTAATCCAGCCGTCTGCAAATATTCATAAATAGTATGGTAACGATGACGCTCTAACATTGGTAAAACTTTGGCAGTTGGACCAAACCTAATTTTGCTCGGATCGTCAACTTCTGGATCTCCATGAATGGCAGCAAAAGGTAATTTTTCTAATTGCATAGTATAGACTTTACCATTAAGAATTTGGGGAGCAAAATAAAAACTACCAGCAACACAAAGCAAAGCATATTCTTGCCCATATCCTAATGATTTAGCTAATAATAAACTGTGCGCTCCTGCGGCAACTGCAACTGTTTTGGCTGAGATAATTTCTCTATTGGTTTGAACTTGATATAGCTCTCCAACTTTGACAATCTTTTGAACTTTAGTGTTTATTTTTAAATCGATATTTTTCGATGAATGATTGAGAGAATTATCTAGAAAAGATTGAGCCAATTTTTGAAAATTAATCGTATAACCTTCTTGAGTAGAGAGAGCTACCACTTCTTCAAGCTCATTTCTGCCTGCTAAAACATTAGGCTCGATCGCTTCGATTTCTTGGCGATCGAGAATTTTTAGATCGGGAAATAAATTTTTAAATTCTTGATACCTAATTTTTAATTTCTCAACTTGTTCTTGACCTACAGCCAACACCATCTTGTGATATTTACTATAGATTTCTTGCTGTAAATCTTTCTGCAAAAGATAGTTTTTAACTAAACTCGAAGCTCGATTAACTTTTTGGGCTTTAGTTAAAGTGTAATTAGTTTCTATATCGCCAAAATGAAGCGTTTGGCTATTACTATGTTTATGAGAATTGATAGCAGCTACTTCTGGCTCTTTTTCAATTAAAATAAACCGCTCGATATTAGTATAATTACTGAGACAATATAACAGAGCAGTTCCAGAAATTCCTGCTCCAATAATAGCTACATCGTAAATGTTACTTTGGTTCATAGTTCATGGTTCATGGTTCATAGAAAAATAGGGAGCAGGGAGCAGGCAGCAGGTTTTTAATTGCCAATTGCGAACCCGCGCCACTGCACGGGCGAATTGCGAATTGTCCCCTGCTCCCCTGCTCTCCAGCCCCTAATTAGCCCCTAACCCCTCATCTCTATAACTCTTCTGAATTTCAGCAATAGTAAACAGAGATTGAAATTGCAACCCTACAGATTGATAAAATTCTGCTCCTCCTTGTTCGCGATCGACTATTGCAATGATGCGATCGACACTGTATCCTGCATCTCTTAATCTTTCTACTGCCAGCATAGCAGATTTACCTGTAGTCACCACATCTTCAAGAACAACTACATTAGCCCCAGATGGCAAATTTGGTCCTTCAATATATGCCTTCGTTCCGTGTCCTTTGGCTTCCTTACGGACAATTAAAGCAGGGATGGGTTTGTTTTCGTATGCTGAGACAACACTAACGGCGGAGACAATCGGATCGGCACCCAAAGTCAAACCAGCAACAGCTTGGGTGTTTTCTGGCAACATTGCTAACAGCAAACGACCGATCGCTAAAGCGCCTTCGCCTGTAAGGGTCACTTGTTTACCATTAATATAATAAGAACTGCGCTGTCCTGATGATAATAAAAAATCACCTTCTTGATAGGCTAATTTAGCAAACAATACTAGTAAAATTTGTCGCAAAGAGGATAAATCGGCAGTAACAACTGATAATTGATTAAGTGAATTTACTTGCATAATTAAAGGCTAAATAAAAATTAACTAATGGCTTTCTGTTATTAGAATATTCGGTTAGGATTGAGCCGAACTTAGAACTTAATTTAACGAAGGACAATGTCAATTAAGTTTACTAGATTAAAGACACTCATGGTTAGCTTGGCACTTTTTGCTGTTACTGCACCTGGAGTAATGGCACAAGAAAAGTCCCATTTTAACGATAAAACTAGCGTTGCTGGTACTTTTGAGGAAGCTTGGCTAGATAGATCTGGCGATATTTTTGTCGATCAGGATATGTTTACACAGCTTAGGCGATTGCTTGGTTTGTCGTATCCAGAAAATGAAATTGCCTATAACGGCGAAGTTCTGCAAATCGTCTATAAAGACGCGATCGACCAACAGGTTTCTAGTACCCCGAAAATAAAAACACGGGACTTGAAAAATCCTTACACTACTTCTTTACTCGAAGGTGGTTCTTCCTCGAACGCTAAATAATACTAGATCGAATTTATTAGATAAGGGAAGAACAAAAATTTTTCCCTTATTATTTATTCGGTAGATTATGGGATTTTTAAGCTAAAATCTCTAAACTACTATATTTGCAATATATAGCCAAGCTGGATGCTTTTTCTGAAAAAATTTGGTCGCGATGCGATCGAGACTAACAATATCTTATACAATAGCGTTTCTCAAGTAAGCAAGCTATAACCGATCGCAAGTAATTGCTCCATAAACAATTAGCCAATCTTCCACCCTTCAATGAACTATGAACGATGAACTATGAACAAAATAAATCCAGGGTACAGGAGTTGAACCTGTCTTGGGCGAATTATGAGTTCGCTGCCTCAACCGCTCGGCCAACCCTGGTAACTGACCATTTCTTATTCTACACGACCATTGGCTATGTTGAATAACTTCAGTAAAGTTAAAACTAAAGCAGCGAAATTAAGTCCTAGCCTGACTTTAACCTTAATCATGCTGGCAATGCTTTTAGGTGCTTCATGTCTTAGCGCTTATGTAGGATTTATTTTGGGAAGTACTGCGATCGAAGGGGTTACTCAACCTGATGTCGATCTCGATCGACAAGCATCTACGCCTACAGAGGATAAACCAAAAACAACGGCTAAAAATAAAGGTTTAGTCTTACTTAACGAAAAAGAAATTATTGCTAGCGTTTACGATCGCATTAAAAACAGCAAAGCTAAGCCTGAAGATCGGGAAAAAGAGCAACAGCAACAGCAGCAGCAGCAACCAGAACCCTTTCTCGATGGTAGCAATCGACCTGAAATTTTCCCAATTCAAAGTCGAGTCGAAAGTGTCACTCTAGAAATAGCAAAAGTTAGTAAAGAAGAAAATTCTTTGGTTTTGGATGTCAATATGAAAAACGAGGGGACGCAAACTGTGAAGTTTCTTTACAGTTTTCTCGACCTTAGAGACGACCAAGATCGACCTTTAAGTGCAATTACAGACGGATTGCCAGCAGAGTTACCCCCTAATGCGGAAAGTTTTTCTGGAACAGTCAGAATACCGATGACTTTACTAGAAAATTCCAACACAATATCATTATCTCTGACAGATTATCCAGAGCAAAAAATTCAACTTAAACTTTCAGATATTCCCCTAGTAAAATAAATAATGGGCAAATTATATACAACAGTTAATTTAGGCGCTTGCTGCCAATTTTATAAATGACTGGTCTAGATGTATTGTTCAGATTGTTGTCAGTATTAGTTCTGATTGCAATCAATGCCTTTTTCGTTACTGCTGAGTTTTCCATTGTTTCTGTTAGGCGATCGCGGATCAGTCAACTAGTTAAAACTGGAGACTTACAAGCACAAACTGTTCAATCCCTGCAAAGAAGTATCGATCGACTTCTTTCTACTACTCAGTTAGGAATTACCCTCTCTAGTCTTGCTTTAGGTTGGATTGGAGAAAGTACCATGGCGGTAGTAGTTAAAAAGATTATCACCAGTTTTCCGTTACCTAAAGCAACTAGCGTTGCGATCGCTCATTCTCTCTCCATTCCCATTGCTTTTACTCTGATTGTCTACCTACAAATTGTCCTTGGAGAACTTTGTCCCAAATCAGTCGCGCTACTTTATGCCGAACAATTAGCTCGTTTTTTTGGACCTCCTAGTCTTGTGATTGCTAGAATTTTCCGCCCTTTTGTCTGGATTTTAAATCAATCGACTCGCTTTTTACTCAAACTCTTGGGCATTCAGTACTCTGGACAAGGATGGTACGATCGAGTTACACCCGAAGAACTACAATTAATTATCGCTACAGAAAAAGAGTCAACTGGTTTAGAAGCAGAAGAAAGAAAACTCCTCAAAAATGTCTTTGCTTTTAGCGATGTCATCGCCGCCGAAATAATGGTTCCCCGCACCAGTATTAGTGCTATCCCATTTGATGCTAGCTTCAAAGAGTTGTTAGAAAAAGTTGCCACTACCGAACATTCTCGTTATCCAGCGATCGGCGAATCTCTCGATCAAATTCGCGGCATTATTGATTTTAAAGATTTAGCCTTAGCTTTAGCTCAAAATAAATTAGATAATGAGAGTGCGATCGAGCCTTGGATTCAACCCGTTCTTTTTATTCCAGAATCTACGCCTCTAAGCGAACTTCTTCCTTTAATGCGACAATCTCAACTGAAAATGGTGATGGTAGTCGATGAATTTGGTGGTACTTCTGGATTAATTACTTTGCATAATTTAATCGCCAAAATTACAGGGGACAATCAAAACAAGCGCCAAACCAAAGAATTTGCCCTACAAAAGCTAGACGAACAAACTTTTCTCGTTCCCGCGCAAATGAACCTAGCAGAGGTAAACGAATTGTTAGGAATCGATTTACCTTTAGCCGATGAATATCAGACTCTGGGTGGATTTTTATTTTATCAATGGCAAAAAATTCCCACTCAAGGAGAAACTCTCGCTTATAAGGATTTAGATTTTACTGTTTTTGCTGCGGAAGGCAACCGACTGCATCAAATTTTGATTCATCGCCAGCAATCTCATTTATACCAGGAAACAGGGATTAGGGATTAGAAAGGCTGTAGTGTTTAGGGGTGTAGAGAGTAATATCCATAGTCGTCTTTATGTTGAAACGATGGCAAATGCTTTATTTGTTCATCTAAGACAATACTACTCGACTAGTAAATATATGAGACAGGGAATTAATTCCCTGTCGGTTATTGCAACTTTTCCCCTAACGTCGAATCTAAGTTGAAATAGAAAAGCATGTGTGTGTATTTTGTGTATAATTGAGTGTATAGTGTGTATGAATATAAGATGAGAACTAATATAGATCTAGATAACGATCTTGTGGAAGAAGCTTTTGCTCTAACAGGGTTAAGAACTAAAAAAGAATTAGTCAACTTTGCTTTAGCTGAACTAGTCAAAACAAGAAAGACAAAAGATTTATTAGAGTTAGCAGGAGAAATTGAATTTACAGAAGGTTTTAGTACCGATACTGTCAGAAAAAACCGCTATGTTGTTGATTGATACCTCAATCTGGATTGATGTCTTTCGAGATAAGTCAAAAACAAAAGCAACTCAATTGAGAACCATTATTGCCGAACAAAATTATTACTTACCTATCTTTACGCAGATGGAGCTACTGCAAGGCTGTAAAAATGAAGCAGAGTGGAGTAAATTGAGTAGCTATCTTTCTGTACAGAACTATATCGCACCTGATTATTCCTCGATTTGGGTGAATACTGCTCGACTCTACTTTGAATTGCGGCGTAAAGGGATTAGTATTCGTAGCAATATTGATTGTGCGATCGCCATTTTAGCGATGGAAAATAATCTGTTGTTGTACCATTGCGATGGTGATTTTGAACAGATTGCTAAATTTACTGTTTTAAAACAACATAAGTTGAAGCTTTAGATATTTCTTGAGAGTTAGTTTTGATAAACAAATCGCTTCTGTTGAAATTCGGTATCAAACTCTGCGGTTTTTCTAATTGATTAAATTTTATCGAGATAATAGAGTCAATAATTTTAATCATTTTTTTGTAAATTATTGATGAACTATAGAATAGATTATATACACGAGTAAGAGCATTATTATAAAATCACAAAGAAGCAATATAATTAAATTTATTATGTTAGTTACTTGTATTAATACAATCGATGAATTAAATCAATTGAAATCTAACTGGGAACAAGTTTATGCTGCCGACTCCTATGCTAATTTTTTCTTATCTTGGAACTGGCTTCGTAGTTGGTTTGAAATTAAGCCATATTCTTGGTTAGTACTTGGTATGCAGATCGATCGCAATTCTCCTTATGTTGCCTTTTTCCCACTGAGTATTAGAAAAATTGAAAAATATAGACTGAAATTATTTGAAGATTTAAATATGGGAGGTAATTTTGCGGCTGACTATACTGGATTTATTTGCTTGCCAGAATACGAAGAAAAAGCAAGTCAAATTTTTGCTAATTATCTAAAGCAACATTTAAATTGGGATCGCTTCAGAATGGATGACATACAAGATCCCAAATTGAATTTATTTACGAGCTATTTTTCCGATCGACAATTCCAAATTCAAACGAGTCTGGGTAAGGCTAGTTATTATAGTACATTACCTAATAACTGGGACTGTTATTTACAAAATAATTTAGGTCAAAATACCCGCAGTAGTTTGCGTCGTGCTTTTAAAAAAATAGAAAATAACGATCGATTTCAAATAACTTATCTAGATCGCAATAATTTAGATAGTCATATTCAAGCGATGTGTACTCTTAATCAGCTTCGATGGGGGCAACAATCAGAACAACAATTTAATATCTATCGCCATATTTTTAGTAATTGTTTTCAAGATAATTCTTTATGGTCTTGTGTTTTATGGGATGGAAAAATACCAGTTTCAGCATTTTTTGGATTTATAGACCATCATAAGAAAACATTTCTTAATTATTTGATGAGCTATCATCCTGACTACAAAAGTTTAGGAGCTGGCAAAGCAATTTGTGCTTATAGCATTAAATATGCTGTTGAAAATCATCTTAAAACTTATGATTTTGGCAGAGGGGATTTTGATTTTAAACATTTGTTAGGTGGTCAAAAACGCTTTAATAACAATACTCTTATTTTAAGAAAAAATTTACGGACAAAAGCTTTTAACTTTGTCAAAGAAAATCAAAAACTATGGCAGCAGATGACTTAAAAATATTGTTTACTTACTTGGCAACTCTAAACGAGAGTGAGGATTGGAAGTCGAAAATTTAGGTAAAACACGATCGCAAACAAACAAGGTTCCTGAAGCTACACACAAAGGAATAGTAAATAAGTTCAAGAGAGGAATACTAATTAACACCAAACAAACCCCGCCAAATCCAGCCGTTGCAGGAAAATTTTTCAAAATTATTGATAACTTCTGACGAAAAGATAATCTTCTTCTTTCTAGAGTTGCATCAAAAAAATCTAAACAAACGAACGTCCCAGTGAGAGACAAACCTCCAATCGTAGACAAGAGAGTACCAAATCCAGGCATTAAATTAATCAATAATAAGACTATGCCTAAGCAAGCTAGCAATACTAGTTTTTTTAATTCAAATAATAAAGCTCTGCCTACATCTCCTAAGATACCAACTTCTACAATCTCAATCTTGCCAGTCCGAATTTGCTCTAGTTGTTCTGATAACTGACCATACCACGGCGCACCTAAAATTACACCAAACTGAGTCAGGATTAAACCAGTAATTACAAATACTACTAATACCAGTAACAACCTCACTAACCAAGCTAAACCAACAACTAAATAATCTACAACTCCCAACCATGAGGGGAGATTGGCGATCGCCTTATCTAACCAAGTGTCGAGATTAAGCATCAAATCGCTAACCACATCCCAACCAAAAAAGAGCAACCCTAGATAGGCTGTGAGAAAGACAACCAGATTAATGGCGATCGGAATGATAATATATTTGAGTAGGTGTGGATGGCGTTTAAAAGTTACTAAGGCACGCAAAGGGTAACTTATACCTGCCAAAAAACCAAAGCCACCCAAAATTCTGCCGACAATTCTCATCTATATTTGTAAAAACAATCTGGCTATCTGCTACAGCAAAAAAATTTGCTCATTTACTATCATCTTAGCTTCAATTCTCTCCGCTCTATCATAGAATTCAGCCCCATACTCTTCTAATATGACGCACCCACAATGGCAACAAGGAAACTCGATCGAGCTAGAAATTATCGATCTTAATAGCGATGGGGAAGGTGTGGGACGTTTTGAAGGAAAGGTGGTATTTGTCCCCGATACCGTTCCAGGCGATCGCGGTTTGGTTCGTTTAGTTCGTCTTAAATCTCAGTATGCTCAAGGAAAGTTACAGCAATTACTGCAAACATCACCTCATCGTATCCGTCCTCAATGTATTGTGGCTGATAAATGCGGTGGTTGTCAGTGGCAGCATATAGATTACCAATATCAACTAAAAGTCAAACAAGAGAGAATAAAGCAGGCACTGCAACGAATTGGTGGTTTTGAAAAACCCAATCTAGCACCTATCCTTCACAATTCTCATCAATTAAATTATCGCAATAAATCTACCTATCCTTTAGGAATTTCTGCTACTGGTAAAGTTCAAGCTGGTTACTATCGTAAAGGTTCTCATCAGATTGTCAATCTCAACCAATGTCCAGTTCAAGATCGACGTTTAAATCCTCTGTTGGCAGAAATCAAGCAAGATATTGAAGAACAAAATTGGTCAATTTATAACGAACAATTACATCAAGGACAATTAAAGCATTTATCTCTTCGTATTGGTAGGCATACAGGAGAAATGCTCCTTACTTTAGTTACTACAGATAAAAAATTAGCAAATATTCAAGAACAAGCTGAAATTTGGATGGCAAGATATCCAGATTTACAAGGAATTGTTTTGAATTATCACCCTAAAAAAACTAATACCATTTTTGGTACAGAGTCGATCGCTATTGCTGGTAAACCTTATCTCCATGAACTATTTGCCGATCTCAAATTACAATTAAGAGCAGATACTTTTTTTCAAGTTAATACAGAAGTGGCAGAAAGTCTCTTGCCAATTATTTTTAAGCAGCTAGATTTAAAAGGAGATGAAGTGGCGATCGATGCCTATTGCGGGATTGGTACTTTTACATTACCACTTGCCAAACAAGTCGAACGCATAATCGGTATAGAAGTCCAAGCATCTTCAATCGAACAAGCTCAACTTAACGCTCAAATTAATCAAATTACCAATACAGATTTTCGGATAGGAACAGTCGCAGAAATTTTACGTCAAATAGAGGTAAAACCCGAGATTATTCTGCTCGATCCACCTCGCAAAGGCACAGGAACTGCTGTTATCGATGAAATCCTCACCAAAAAGCCCGATCGAATCGTTTATATTAGTTGTCAACCTGCCACCTTGGCAAGAGATTTAAAGATTTTATCTCAGTCTGGTATTTATGATTTAAGCTTAGTTCAACCCGCAGATTTTTTTCCGCAAACTAGCCATGTTGAAGCTGTCGCTTTTCTACAAGCCTCGTCAAAATAAATGCTTTTACTGAACGGTAAAATTTAGTATAATATAGCAAACAAGTTTTTCTAACTCAATCGAAAAAATAAATTAAAAAGTGTCAAACTTGGAGAGAAAAACTATGTAAGCGGCTCAAAAAACTTGTCTGGCGAAGAAAAGTTTATCTAAGCGAATGTTGAAAATTTCAGGAAAACTAAAAGTTACGTTTCCAATCGAAAATATCTGTAAATTGTCAACTTTTGACATAAGTTGGTATGAATAAGCAACGTAAACAAACAGCGTTCAATAACAACGAAAAAGAGAAGTCTAAGCTGACAGGGAGGATAAAAATATCGAACAAATTGACCTTTGAAAGACTAGCTTTTTTTCGCTTAAAACTATTACAAGAAATTTAAAGGATATAGCCAGTGATTGCTATTCCACTACCACTCAATAGAAGCAAATGGAATACTATTAGTTTTGCTTCTACACTTTATTTATGTCCCATTCTCGATCTTTTGTTAGAGCGAATTCCTGCCGAGTGGCGACCAGAGGTAAGACTGGGACTCCAAGAAGCCTTGGTTAATGCAGCCAAGCATGGTAATAAGTTAGATCCGTGTAAAACTGTTGTCGTACATTTTTTAATTACCGAAGAAGAATATTCTTGGGTCATCTCAGACGAAGGAAGTGGTTTCATGCCTGAATGCAGTTGCCACAATCACTCAAATCACGCCGATCGCGCAGAAGAACATTTGCCTCCAGATGAATCTGAAAATGGCAGAGGCTTGTGTATTTTACATCAAGTTTTCGATCGCGTCAATTGGAATCCGCAAGGAACTCAATTAAGACTTTGTAAATCAGTTAGAAGGGATAGGAGTAGACAACCTCTAGTAACTTAAAGTTTTTCAGAATTAAATAGCTTGAGTTAACATCGAGAAGATTTTTAGTTTTCGATGGCATCTCACGTCAAATGTCTGCACCCGATCGCGCTCAACAACAGGATGAGCAACAGATAGAAGAAACTATCTTAAAGCTGGAACAGTATCTTGTCGAGATTAAAGAACGTTACGCTCAAATTCAAGAAAATCAGCAAAAACGTGACCAATTGCGACAAAAACAACTGGAATTAAAACAGCAACTCCAAAATGGACGACAACATGAGTCGATTAAAACCGAATTGCATCATCTCGAACAAGAGTTAGACAACATTGAAACCGAACTAGAAAGTCGTCTGCTAAATTGGACAAGTTTCAGGGAACCTTTTTGGCAGATTGTTCGTTTTGGTGGTTTGGGAATAGCGATCGGTTGGATGCTTAAATCTTGTGCGGGTTGATTGAATCTAAATCTGCTGGTGTATTGCAGTTGAATAAAACACGGCGATCGCTAACTGGTAATTCATGAACTAAATGTTGTGCTAACCAAGTTTGAAACGATCTCCCTCCCTGGTGAATATACTCTTCTAGTAAAGGTAAACAACTGCATCGATAAAAACCGCACAAAGGTTCCCAACCCTTGTCACTTTTTGGAAGCAAAGCAATTGCTTGTTCGGGAATCTGAAGAAGATAGCTGCACCATGCCATTAAGGCTGATTCATTCAGCAGAGGAAGATCGCAAGCTAATAATAATACCCACTCTACAGGAAAATCGATCGCCAACAAACCTCTGTAAAAAGCTACCAGAGGGCCCTGAGTATCTATTTCGCCTGTGGGAGAAACTTCACGAATAAACTGGCAGTGAGTCGGTACGAGATCTCGGTACTTTTCGGTGCAAGGGGTGACAATGTAAATTTTACTTGCACATTTGCTAGCCACAGTGCAAATTAGATGCAGTAGAGGTACATCACCGATCGCGATGGCTGCCTTATCTCGTCCCATTCGAGAACTTTTGCCTCCAGCTAGGACAATAGCGGCGATCGATATATCTTGACATCCTACCATACTACATTCAATTCAACTTAAGCTGTCCCATATAAAAACAGTACTTCCTACTTCCTACTTTCTACTTACCTCCTGCCTGCTGCCTGCTGCCTACTCCCTTTTTAATGATGCCTATCCAAGATCGAGATCTATTCAAAGAACAAAATCTGCAAAAAATGCAGCTATCTTTTTATTTACTGCCTGTAATCGGTACTTTACTATCTCTGTGGCTGTTGTACTCCCGTAATGGAAATCGCCAACAGCAAGAAATTAGTCGTCTATCTGTTACTTTAACTCTAATCTGGCTAATTGCTTATGGTTTACTGGGAACTAGTTTTAGCCAATCTTCAGAAATAATGGCATTTAGATTGGTTTATGCTAATGCGATCGTCACATCTGGATACTTTTTTGCCTGTCTAGTGCTTACTATCCGTCTTTGGCAAGGTAAAAGCTTATATCCGTTTAAAGTAGGTAAACTTACCGATCGATTCAGCCATAAAAACTGATGTTTGCGATCGCCGATCTATCTAGAATTAATTGACCAAGTTAAAATCAAGAATAGTTAATTAATTTTGCCTAGGTACTTATGTTTGTTGATTGAAATTAGTACTACTTCCAGACAAATTACTTACAATTTCACAAAAATCTGCCATCATATTTCTACATATATTATTTTCATTTTTCTCATTGATTCACCTAACAAAAAAAAGACAAAGCATTCAGACGCTATTGGCAATTAACAATTAGCAAATCTTTTTAGGGATCGATACCATTTTGTGTGAGGAAACCAGTGTCAGCCAAAAAAGTTTATCAAACAGATTCGTCAACCAAAAAAATTAAATCGCCAATAGATAACCAAAAACGAAGAAAGTCCAAAACTCGCCAACCCAATTGGCTAGTTTGGCTAGGTTTAGGCGGTGTAGCCATAATTTCGGCTGCTGCTGGTGCTTTACTAGCAGTATCCATGTCTGCTAACTCCATGTTTCAACAGGTGCAACTTACCCCTGACGAAAAAGCTGTCTTCGGTCAAGATGATACTGTTTCTCAAAATAGTTTAGAAATACCAGAATTAAAACGACCACTTAATGTCTTAGTTTTAGGTCTTAAAGTTCTAACATCCGATGTAAAAGACCAAGATCGATCGCAACAAGATCTTGGCTATCATGCGCTGGTTAACTCTTTTGACGGTCTTGCTGACACCATGCTGTTGTTACGCTTCGATCCAGAAAACAACAAGTTAACAGCACTCTCAATTCCTCGCGATACTCGCATTGAATTAGAAGGTTACGGTGTACGCAAAATAAATTCTACCAATGAATATGGTGGGCCTGCACTTTCAGCGCAAGCAGTTAGCAATCTCCTGCCAGGAGTAACGGTCGATCGCTACGTTCGCGTTAACGTACAAGGGATCGAACAATTAGTTGATGCTTTAGGCGGAATTGATGTATATGTCCCTAAAGACATGAAATACAATGACTTTAGCCAACATTTCTATGTCAATCTCAAACAAGGTCAACAAAGACTTAACGGCGAAAAAGCGCTGCAATTTATGCGTTTTCGTTATGACAGCATGGGGGATATTGGCAGGATTCAACGCCAGCAAATACTGATGCGTGCGCTTTCGGAACAAGCTTTACAACCTAGCACTCTAATCCAACTTCCCAAGGTTTTCTCAATTATTCAGTCTCACATCGATACTAATTTGACTGGACGAGAGTTAATGGCTTTATCTGGTTTTGCTACCAAAATTCAGAAATCTAATATTCAAATGTTGATGCTTCCTGGCGATTTTAGTGGTAATGGGAGTAGTTTGAAAGCTAGCTACTGGCTACCCGATCGACAGCGGATTAAAGAAATGGTAGTTCAGAATTTTGGTATTGAGCTAGACCCGTCAGAACTAGAGTATACCGAAACGGTATTTTCAGATCCAGCTAAATTAAGAATCACTATTCAAGACAGTACTGAAGATCCAGAGGCAGTAAAAGCGATGGTGAAATATTTGCAAGAAGCTGGTTACGGTCGCATTAATATATCTGGTACTCACCCTAAACCTCTGTCAGAAACAAAAATTATTGCTCAAAAGGGTGATGGCGGCGGTGCTGCTGCTTTACGCGCTAGTTTGGGTGTGGGAGATGTATTTGTGGAAAGTACTGGCGATCTCTATTCTGACATTACGATTCAAGTAGGTAGAGATTGGCGCGAATACATGAAAAATTTACCCGCCAAGGCTAATTAACAGTAAATGTAAGGGCGAATGACTATTCGCCCTCAACCATGAATCAGGAACTAATTAAAATAAATTCTTAGCAAAGAAAAGTCATCATCAAATCTAGATTTTCCGTTGATTGTGTGAATGCGATCGACAATTGTTTGCAAGCTACTATCTCTATGTCTGTGGCAGTCGTAAATATGATTGGTAAAAGCATCTAGTCCCCAGACTTGACCATTAGCTTGAAATATTTCGTAAACTCCATCGCTAAAAACATACAAAAAGCTATCGGGTTTTACATAACAAGAATTTTGTTGATATTTGGCTTCTGAGAACATGCCAATGGGTAAGTCTTTAGTCGATAACTTTTCAATGGTCAGATCTTGATGCTCGTTGGTAAGTAAAATAGCTGGTGCATGTCCCGCACAAGAATAGGTAAGAGAGCGATCGCACAGATTATAAACGCCATACCAAATGGTAAAAAACTTATCTCCATTTTCATCAATTTTAAAAATGCGATTGAGTTCGCTTAAAATTTTTTCTGGTTGATAGAAGTCTTGTGTTGATAGGGATTGCGATCGCAGAAAATTGAGAATGGAAACAGATAATAATGCTGAATGGACTCCATGTCCTGCTACATCTAATAAATAAATGACTAAATGTTGGCGATCGAGCCAATAATAATCAAAGATATCGCCGCCTAATTGTAGCGAGGGAAGATACTGCTGTTCGATGGTAATTGAACCAGATAAAGGAGATGGTAGCAGCGATCGCACGTATTCTGCTGCTCGATCTAATTCTGTGCGTAAAATTAGATGTTGCTGGTGTAATTCGGCTTCTGCTTGTTTGCGTTGGATAAACTGACCGATTTGAGCGCCAACTGTCGTCATTAATTGAATTAACTCACGATCGCATTGGCATTGTTCTCGACTGTAAAAGATAGTCACGCCTATCTTTTCAATTTCACTGGCAATAGGAAAACCAAAGGCAGGTTGCAAGCCAAATTTCCTGGCGATCGAAGCTTTGGGTAACTTCTGATTTTCTAGTTGAGAACCAAACCAAATCGGCTTTCCACTCGTCCAAACGCGACCAACAATCCACAGTCTTCCTGGTAAACCTACTCCTGTTAAATAATTAACCTGTTTGCTGATTTCTTGGGGATTAACCGCCAGATCTGAGTTTAACCACGATTCTACACAGCGTAATCTATCTCCTGGTGGCACTACTTCCCAAAATTCCCCCACTTCCCAACCAATGGTGCGGCAAATTGCCTGAATAATTTTGGTGATAGCAACTGTAAAATCGGCAGATTCTGCTAGGATCAAGATTACTTTCCGCTCAATCTGTTGATATTGCTCGATTCGCTTAGATTCTGTGATTTCATTAATCGTCCCAAAAATACTCAATTGAGATCTACTATTTTTTAAAGTCGCATAAGCACATATTTCAATCCAACCAAAATTGCCATTTTTATGAAAATAACGAGCTTGATAGCGACAATCTTTGCCTGGGTTTTGTTGTAATAATTGCCATTTTTCTTGATGATTTTGTCGATCGAGAGGATGAATAAATTGTTCTAATTTTTTACCGAGACTTTCTTCGATCGAAAAGCCAGTAATTTGACACCAAGCAGGATTAAGAAACGATAATTCTCCTAGATTATTAGCCTGAAAAATTACTTCCTTAAGGTTTTCAACTACGAAACGATATTTTTCTTCACTGGTTCGTAAAGCATCTTGAGTCCATTTAGCTTCGAGAATGCGAAAGAGACGATTGCTGACAACTGCTGTTTGAATTGGCTTTGTGATATAGTCGATCGCGCCAGCTTCAAAAACACGCTCGATTGAATCTATATCTTCTAATTCAACTAACATCAGAATTGATACTGATGCGGTTTTTACCGATCTTCTTTTTGACCAATCTAAAAGATTTTGTTCTTGACTAGAATTTGTCTCTTGGCAAGTAGATTTTAAGAATTGACAGCAAGTAAAACTGTCCATTCCTGGCATTATTGCATCTAAAAGAATCAGATCTGGATGATATTGACGATAGACCGCAATACATTCTTCCCCATTTTCAGCCTCTAAAACTTGATAACCTCTATCTTGCAGCAATGAACGCAATAAAAGCCTAGTATCGTAATCGTCATCAGCAATTAAAATTAGAGGATTATCTTTTTTTTGAAGCTTTGCTATCATTTTTACAATTAATTTTATAGGTCAATTAATTTCAATATTGCTCTTGTTTTCAAAATTATTTTGGATAATAAACTAATTTGATTTAGTATTTTTATTTAAGTAAAATTACCAAGATAACAATAATTATATGCTTGATGCTAATTTTAACAGATAATCATATATAGCAATCGTGTTTGAGTTGTAAATTAATCGTTTGGGGTAGGCAAGAGGCAAGAGGCAAGAGGCAAGAGGCAAGAGAATTTTTTTATCATTTAGGACTACTATAGCAGTCGGGGTTTGAGTTCTTAATTTATTGATGAGAGTAGGCAAGAGGCAAGAGCGGAGCCGGAGATGCTCCGCCTCCGGGCAAGAGAAGTTTTTCATGAATCATTTAGAATTACTATATAAATCGAAATTTTAATATTTATTTTTATTGCCGTAAATGAACGGAAGATTAACATTTTAAAATGTTGTATTTTAAGCAGTAACTTTAATGACAAGATCTAATTTTCAATTATTTTCTGGTATGGCGTATTAAAATTAACAAAAAAAGCTTGCCTGGAGAAATCTGCAACTAGATTGTATATAAATATTTTGTAAGAAAAACTTAGATCGTGAACTTTTGGAAATTGTCTGGCTCAAAGACTTACCGAAATCTCCAATCGCAGGCGAAGATATGTGTAGGATGCAACTCAACTGACTGGTAAAAGCTAAATGGATACAAAATTGATACCGATAATCTTGGCTGGTGGTAAAGGAGAACGTTTTTGGCCCCTGAGTCGCAAACATCGTCCCAAACAGTTTCTCTGTCTTGATGGTAGCGGTAGAAGCTTGCTACAAGCAACGGCAGATCGGCTTCTTCCTGTAGCAGGCGGTTGGGAAAATTTGTGGGTAATCACTTCTGCTTTGCTAGCTGATGGTGTCAGAGAACAATTACCCCAACTTCCAGAAACTAATTTATTAATCGAACCTGAAGGTAAAGATACTGCTCCCGCCGTCACTTGGGCAACCCTGGAAGCTAGTAAAAATCATGGTGAAGACGCAGTACTGGGTTTTTTCCCAGCCGATCATTGGATTGGCAATTGCCAAGCTTTTGAAGAAACGCTTCAAGCAGCAACTCAATTAGCTCTTAAGGAAGCTGCGATCGTTACTCTGGGAATTCAACCAAATCATCCTTCTAGTGGCTACGGTTATATCGAACAAGGCGAACTGAAGGGAAGTTTTACTGGTTTACCAGTTTACAAGGTGAGTCGCTTTACTGAAAAACCCGATCGCGCTTTAGCAGAATCCTTTATCGAGTCAGGAAATTATAGCTGGAATAGCGGCATGTTTATTTTTCAAGCTAGTGTAGTTCTTAAAGAATTAGAAAGCTATGCACCGCAAATTCTTCATCCTTTGCAAGAAAAAGGACAAGCAGCATACGCTCACCTAGAAAAGAAAAGTATTGATTATGCTCTGATGGAGAAAACCAAACTAGCTTATGTCTTACCTGCTAATTTTGGTTGGGATGACTTAGGTGATTGGAACGCGATCGAGCGATTGATGAAAGGAAATGAAGAAAATGTCGATCTAGCTCATCATATTGGCAAAGATACCAGAGGTGCGATCGTCTACGCCAGCGATGAGGATGAAGTAATTGTCACGATCGGTTTAGAGGATGTGGTTGTTGTCCGCGATCGCAATGTTACTTTAATTGTCAACAAAGAACGTACTCAAGAAATCAAGCAAATGTTGAAATTATTGGCTGCCGATCCTAACTTAGAGAAGTTCCTCTAACTAAAATTGCGTAGCTAAGCCAAAAAAGGCGATCGCATCAGCTCAATCTAAATTTAGTCAAAATCTTGTAATCTTAAATGATGTATCATCAATTATCTAATTATTTAAGATAAAGCTTTTTGCGATCGCATTTACAGAAATTTAAGTTACGCCAATGACATTAGATCATCTATTTGAACAGCTTAGACATCCCAACCCTAATTTACAAGTTCGTGCCATGCATCAAATTGCAGAGCAAAGAACTGATGAAACCATTCCTCGTCTGATGAGCATTTTGAATGAAGAAGATGTAGCTTATCGACGAACTGCGGTTAAGACTTTGGGAGTAATTGGTGTCGATACAGTACCATTTTTAGTTGAGTCACTACTCAATAATGAGGATGCCACAGTTCGCTCTAGCTGCGCTAAAGCATTAGCTCAGGTAATTGTTAATCATCCAGATGTTCCTTTTCCAAAAGAAGGTTTAGAAGGCTTAAAAACAGCAATTAACGACCCCAATCCAGTAGTACATATTGCTTCGGTAATGGCTTTAGGTGCAGTTGGCGCACCTGCTTTGGAAATTCTAGTTGAAGCGCTCAAAACAACCGATAATCTTGCTGTAGCTGTAGCTATTCTTAATGCTCTTGGTTCTTCTGGGGACGAAAGAGCTATGACAGTGCTGACGGAATTATCAACGGACGAATCTGCCGATCCTTACGTGCGCGAATCCGCAGTAAGTGCAATTTCTCGTTTAGAGATGGTGAATAAATATAAGAAAACCAATAACAATTAATTGCTTAACTTTTTGGCGAATTTGGGTAATCTTATCAATAGAAAGAGAAAACTTACGCAACAAAAATTAGCGAAAATATAAGCCATTAAATGTGAGGATCTATCTTAATAGCTAATTATCTGAATGTTCGAGCAAACCATTTTTATTTATTAAAAATTCTGGCTGCGTAGGTTCTCGACCATCTCACACATATCTAATTATCAAGATAGCCAATGAATGTTAATTTAGAGAGAGCTTGGTTGTTAATTCAAGCTTCTTTGTACAGTCAAGCAGAAGAAGAATTACGACTAAAATTAGCAGTTGAACCTACCAATTGTCTGGCTCACCTTTTATTATGTCAGTGTTTGATCGAGCAGAATAAATATCAAGAAGCGATTAAAGCGTCTGATTTTTTGATTTGCATTGCTCCTGATTATGCTCATGCCTATTATTCTAAGGGTTTTATTAGTTATAATTACTACCTAAAACATCCTCGCAAAAAATCGGAAAGATTATTATTAAACAAAGCAGAAAGAGCTGTTAAAAAGGCAATTAAGCTGAGTCCGCAAATAGCAGATTACTGGACATTACTAGCGGCTATTTTATTTGAAGAAGGCTATGCAGCTCGATCGCTAGTCTCAAGAGATGTAAGAGAGATTTTAGCAGGAGAGAAAATTTATTATCTCTATTGGACAGAAGCTTTAGAAGCGATCGAGCAAGCTTTAAAACTCGAACCAGATAGCATAGAGTGTATTCACCTACAAGCTTTAATTCTCAATAAACTTAACCGCAAGGAACAAGCTAAATTAACTCTATTTAGACAGACTTTAAAGTTATCCTTGTTTGAGCGACAACAACATCCTGGTACTCATGTTTATTTAGGATGGTTTTTATTAGATGAGAATAATCATAAACAAGCTTTAGAACATTTTATTTTTGCTTTTAAACTGAGTAAAGAGCCAGAAAAAGCTAGATTGGGAATTATTGAAGCACTCAAGCGACAACATTTTATTTATCGCCTCCTTAGTCCAACTACAAAAACTGGTAGAAAATTTTGGTTTGGTTCGATCGGTATTTTCTGTCTGCTGACGATCGCCAGTTTATTTAAATTTACTCAAGCTTTAGTTCCTAGTTGGCTATTGAGTATTGTCATTGGTTACGTTATTTTAATTAGTGTTTTTCCCTTACTATTTAATTCAGTTTTAAAGCTGAAAAAATATGAGCAAAAATTTCTCTCTACTACAGAATTAATTATTTCTCACTTTTTAGCTGGTGTAGTTGTTGTTATTTTTTGCATCATGAGTGCGATCGAAATTTATCCGTCAGGAAATAGAACCATCCCTCTAATTTTGACATTAGTAAGTAGTTCTCTATTAATTCCTTTAGCTGTCATGCAAGCTTATTCTTTTGGCAAGCAAAAACGAAGAATGACTAAATATACGTTGTGCATGTCTATCTTTGCTATGCTTGGATTAACTTTATTTACCAATCTTCCCTATATGTCTGGCTCTGTTGCCATGGTAGCCGCTTTTTTAAGTTGTTTATATTGCAGCATTTCTACAGTAGGTTCTTTTCTGTCCTATCATGTCGCTACCAATTTAACTAATAATATTAGCGATTTATGGAATAAAACTTTTCCATCCAAAAAGCAATTATAGTAATCAGTTTTCAGCTATCAGTTATCTACTGAGTACTGACGGTCGATCGCTAGAGTAAGCTCATCAAAGACTTAGCAAATGAGTGAAACAATCCAAACAGAAGTAGTTATCATTGGTAGCGGCATTGGTGGTTTAAGCTGTGCGGCATTGTTAGCACGCTACGGTGTAGATACGATCGTCTGTGAAAGTCATTCCATACCTGGTGGTGCGGCGCATAGCTTTGAGCGGAATGGTTTTAAATTTGATTCAGGGCCTTCTCTTTATTCTGGTCTATCTTATAGTCCCTCTGCCAATCCTCTCAAACACATACTTGATGCGATCGAAGAAAAACTTCCCTGTATTAATTACGATACTTGGGGTTGTTGTTTGCCAGAAGGAGACTTTAACACCTCAGTTGGCGCTGAGCAATTTTGTCAAGTTTTAGCTCAACTGCGCGGGGAAAAAGCGGTACAAGAATGGCGCGAACTCCAGCGCATCATGGAACCTCTCTCAGCAGCAGCGATTGCTTTACCTCCCGCCGCTTTACGTTTAGATTTGGGTGCCATTCTCACTGTCGGTAAATTTCTCCCTTCTCTTCTACCTCGTGCGATCGATACGATTAAATTAACAGGCGCTTTTTCTAATATTATTGATGGTGTTGTTAGCGACCCGTTTATTCGTAATTGGCTTAATCTACTCTGTTTTCTGTTATCTGGATTGCCAGCAGATGCTACCATTGCCGCAGAAGTAGCTTTTATGTTTGCTGACTGGTATCGTCCAGGTGTGCAGCTTGATTATCCGATTGGTGGTAGCGGTGCTTTAGTAGATGCCTTAGTAAGAGGATTAAATAAATATGGCGGTCAATTGCTACTCAATTCCCACGTCGAACAAGTATCGATCGAAAATAATCGTGCTGTTGGTGTGCGCTTGCGTAATGGTAAAGAAATTAGAGCAAATCGAGCAGTAGTTTCTAACGCTTCAGTATGGGATACACTCAAACTCTTACCAGATGTTCCTGGGTTACGGACGTATCGCCAAAAGCGTCAAAGTACTCCTGAATGTGACAGCTTTATGCACCTACATTTAGGTATTAACACAGATGGCATCAGCAAAGATTTAGCCTGTCACTATATTATCGTTAACGATTGGAGTCAAAGTATTAGCACACCGCAAAATGTAGTTGTAATGTCCATTCCTTCAGTGTTAGATCCTTCTCTGGCACCACCAGGAAAACACGTAATTCATGTTTATACTCCTGGTAATGAACCCTATCAACTATGGCAAGGAATCGATCGCCGCAGTGAAGAATATGCTAGCAGAAAACAGGAACGTACAGAAATTATGTGGCAAGGACTAGAACGGATCGTTCCCGATATTCGCTCTCGCACTGAAGTTACTTTAGTTGGTACTCCCTTGACTCACGAACGCTTTTTGCGCCGCCATCGCGGTTCCTATGGTCCCGCTCTTAAAGCTGGAAAAGAACTATTTCCTGGTGCAACTACACCCCTACCAGGATTATTGTGTTGCGGCGATTCTACCTTTCCTGGGATTGGTTTACCTGCGGTTGCAGCTAGCGGCGCGATCGCTGCCAATACACTTGTACCAGTCAATAAACACTTAGAAATGCTCGAAGCAATGACAACTAAAATGAGATCGGGCATCAAGTCCAAATGAGGATAATTCAATCTTTGTCAATACTATATTTACAATCGATTTACATTACCTAAAAAAATAATGCATCGACTCGCTTAAAAAGGCTCTATAAATGTGTCGATCGCTTGAAAAAACAAAGATATTTCAA
>CAZJTL010000048.1:0-26439 GCA_964548905.1 uncultured bacterium
AAAAATATTTTTGCGATCTCAGAGAACAACCAATTCGCAGCATGTTCAAGCTTTATCCTTGGGAGTTGAGATAGGGGGTAGGGTGTAGAGAAGCGGAGAAGCGGAGGGGCAGGGGAGAGGGGGAGAGGGGGAGACTGGGGGACTGGGGGACTGGGGGACGGGGAGAAAAGTAAGTAATAAGTAATGAGTAATCAGTAATGAGTTTTTTTACTTGCTACTTGCTACTTGCTCGGAGGCTTCGTTTTCTCCGACTCCGCACTTGCTACTTACCTCCTGCCTCCTGCCTTCTACTTACGTCCACTGACGGAAGAAGGTGTTATCCTCCCAAACGCTAGCGGTAAGTTGTTCGATTTCTTGCATTTGAGCTTGAGTTAGGGGTTGGTATGCCTGAGCAACACGGATGTTAGATTCCAATTGTTCTGGATGCTCGGCGGCAATAATACAAGTATGGACACCATCCATAGACATGACATAACCCATTGCTTCCTTCATCCCTTTGAGCGCCCCAGGTTTGAATAATTTGCCGTAAGCGGGTACTTTCATGGCAATAACGCCAACATTATTCTGTTTGGCTACTGGTAAGACAGTTTTATGAAAAGGACGGGGATGGTGAACGTCTGCCGCATTAAGAGAAATTAGGGTTGTATCGAAAGGATATCGCTGCAAACCTGTGGCAATGATATCTGGTTCGTGATGCCCAGTTATGCCTGTAAATTTAATGATTTTTTGCGCTTTGGCTTCTTCAACAGCTTGAATTGCGCCCTGCTTGCCAAAAATTTGGTCTAATTCCCGATCGAAAGAGACGTGATGTAGTTGCCACAATTCCAGGCGATCGGTATTTAAACGCTTTAGGGATTGCTCTAAATCGCGCCAAGCACCATCCCGATCTCTGGCAGCAGTTTTACTAGCTAAAAAGATTTGAGAACGATAGGAGGGTAATATTTTGCCTAAATAGCCTTCACTAGGACCATAATCGGCTGCCGTATCAAAATACCTAATTCCCAACTTTAAGGCACGTTCTACTAGGGCGATCGATTCTTTTTCTTTGCCTTCATGAGATAGAGGAGTTTGTCCCGCTCCTCCCAAACCTAAAATAGGTAAAGAAACACCTGTTTTGCCAAGAATCCTCTCTGGCATCGTTTTTTCTACGGCTGCATCGGCAATCTGTCGATCGCTTGTTCTCTGTAGAGCTGAACTACCGATTACTCCTCCAGCAACAGCAACGCCTGTCATTAAAAACTTACGTCGAGTAGTTTTATTAGCCATATGCTCAAACTCTCACATTAGTTATTATTTAGCAATTTAACAGATAATTATCTTTACTAGCTTGCGCTCGTCTCTCGATCGACCCAGATCGATAGCAATCAATTTTTTAACTGATTGTGCGGATTATCATCTAGAAGTTGCATCAACTCTTCCATAGCTTCTTCTGATAGCTGTTCTTGCCTATGCAAATAATCTTCGTCTGGTTCGACAATATTGAAGGTATTTGCTTGTTGGTCTGTTAGCACCGCTTTTTCTTGTTCTTGGGAAGATAAGGACTCGCTTAGCTGTTGTATTTGTTGTTCGTATTCGTAAATTTGGCGATCGCGATCTTGTATCTGTTGTTCATACTTTTGTTTGACTAGAGATAGGTCATCTCTTGAGCTTTCCAAAGATTGCATTTTTTGCATCTGTGCTTGATGAGATTGTTGTATCTCTTGAAATTTCGAGTTATATTGTTTCTTAACAGCTTCAATTTTTTGCCGAGACTCCTGCTCATAATCTTTTTGCAAAGAAGCTATTGACTGCTGCATTCGAGATTCATAATCTTGAGTTAGCCGATCGATTTGCCGATTAGCCTCTCTAATCTGTTCTTCTTTAGCAGCCATTTTAGATTTTTGCCAAAAGAAGATTGCACTAGCACCTATAGCTAAACCAATAATCAAAGCAATTACAACACCCATCAGTGCCTCCAAAATTTTTTATCTATTTTTTGATTTTTTTAATGACGACGATGCTATCAAAGTTAATACTAAAAAACAATTCAATAGATGAATAAATATAGCAAAATTGCAGAAAAGATTGGGGATGCTATTTTGTTTGCAGGTAAGGTTTGGAGCTTTTTGAAGACTACACCGATTTTGCTGCCAATTAATTACTGAAAATATTTTACCTGGTTAGCAACAATTATTCTGATTAATTGTAATTTTTTTGCCTTAATTACAATTTTCTTAAATTTTGTCCGTTCGAGTTCTCATCAGGAAACCTTGACTTCTCAGAAAAATAAAAGTCAAGCCCGTCGAAAGGTAAGTAATTTTTTCAGTTGTCAACGCTAAAAAGTAGTTGCATTGGTCTTGTTATAATGATGTAGCATGAATGAATCAAGTAATCAATTCATAATGAATGGCAATTTGGATTATCTTACCATCTAGAAGAAAATATCTCTGACTTGAGTTCATCATCATGTCTAGTCCATATTTTTTGTAAAATATCTACTAATCACTTAGAACAATTTTAGATTTTATGAATCTCGTCGTAACTGTTCTCGCTAACTTTATCAATATCTATATCTATTTGCTTATTGCTAGGATCTTGTTAACTTGGTTCCAAACGGCTGATTGGGCGTATCAAGTTATCTCTTTTCTCAGCCCCGTAACAGATCCCTATCTCAATATTTTCCGTTCTTTTATTCCACCCCTAGGTGGCATGGATTTATCACCCATCCTCGCCATCTTACTTTTGCAACTAGTCGCCAGTCAGCTAGCTCCAATTTTGGCTGGAGGTGGTGTTTTTTAAATTTATTCTTCTTCGTCCTGTTGGTAGTAGTAAGGACGTACAGCACCAGCAAATCCAGAAGCTTTAAATTGCTTTAGTTGTAGGGGCGTTGGTTGATTGGCAGGAACAGAAATCCTGATTTCAAAATCACTAACGCCTGGAGGTACTTCGGCGATCGTACCAAGACGACCGCGATTTTCCATAATTGAATTGCCGTTTGCGTCGTAAATCCTGCCAAAGACATCAGCATCGACAACAGTTTTACCAGACTGATTTTGTGCTTTTCCAGTAACTAGAAAACAATTGGCTGGTCGAAGATCGCCACTGGAGACAATACCTTGAGATTGTTCGGCAGGACATTCCGTATAAGCAAGATTAGATAATTTAATTGGAGTCAAAGCCAAAGCTTCAGGAGTAACTATCCAACTGATAACCCAAACAGAGCAAGCAATGATGGCGATCGCTAAGGCTTTAAATCTCATAAACCAGATTTTTGATTGAATTAAAATTTACTTCTATCTCAGCTTACATCATATCGTTTCGATCGCTGAATTTATGGTTGAGCTTGTCCATAGGTATTGAGTAAAACTTATTTCAATTTTTGCGGAGCGTTTCTTCAATCCACGAGAGTTCGCTTAAAAACAAAAATCCCTACTCGAAGGTAGGGATTGTCAGTATTTTCAGGATTTGTGTCTGGTAATAGTGAAATTACACCGAAGATTCTTGTTGCTGATAGAGGTAGTAGTAACGTCCTCTCAGTGCCATCAATTCTTCGTGAGTTCCCTGTTCTACTACCGAACCAGAATCCATTAAAACGATCGTATCGGCGTTTTTAATCGTACCCAAGCGGTGAGTGATGAAAAAGACAGAGCGATCGCTAAAAGCTTCTTTGAGATTGCGAGAAACTTGGTGTTCGGTGGCGTAGTCGAGAGCGCTGGTAGCTTCATCTAGGATTAACATAGCTGGTTGTTGCAGAACCGATCTGGCGATCGCGATTCTTTGTCTTTGACCTCCAGATAGTGCCGAACCTCTCTCACCTGCTCTGGTATTATAACCATTAGGTAAACTCATGATAAATTCGTGAGCTGCGGCGATTTGAGCGGCGGCAATAATCTCCTCAGTGGTAGCATCGGGATTAGTTAAAGCAATATTCTCCTGAATAGTACCATCGAATAGAAGCGTATCTTGAGGTACTACTCCTACCTGACGGCGCAGAGAATATAGTTCTACTTTCGAGATATCGTAACCGTCAATCAAAATTCTACCTGCTTCTGGTTCGTAGAGTCGCGACATTAGTTTTGTCACCGTACTCTTACCAGCACCACTTTCCCCAACTATGGCAACAAATGTACCTGGGGCAAAATCTAAGTTAACATTATTTAACTGCAAAGGACCACTACTTTTAAAGCGGAAAGAAACGTTTTCGTATTTAACCCTACCTTTAATGGCTGGCATAGGAATATTATCGCGGTCTTTTTCAGCTTCTTCAGGGTGATCGACAATATCAGCTAAACGTTCCAGAGATAAGGCTGTTTCTTGGAAATTCTGCCACAGTTGCGCTAGACGCATCACTGGAGATGTCACGTAACCAGATATAATCCGAAACGCAATTAATTGACCCATTGAAAGTTTTTGATCTATGACTAGATAAGCGCCTACACCGATAATTAAAGCTCCAGAAAGCTTATTGAGAAAACTACTAGCAGAACTAGCTAGAGTTGAAGTGATTACGGTTTTAAAACCAGCCGTAATATATCTAGCGTAGCGTTCTTGCCATTGCCAACGAGCGCGTAATTCGATGTTTTGTGCTTTTACGGTTTGAATCCCAGTCATTACCTCTACTAAGTAAGACTGAGTTTCTGAGTTGCGTTCTGCTTTAATGCGTAATTCTCGGCGAATTGTCGGCGAAAAGATTAAAGTCAGTGCTACAAAAACGGGAATAATTCCTAGAGCCACTAAAGTTAAGAGTGGACTGTAGAAAATCATCACCACGATGTACACGACAGAGAAAACTGCGTCTAGGACGACAGTTAAAGCCGTACCCGTTAAAAACTGACGAATTTTTTCTAGTTCGTTAATTCTGGTCGAAATTTCTCCAACAGGTCGCTTTTCAAAATAGCGTAGGGGTAAACGCAAAAGGTGATCGATAATCTCCGACCCCAAGGTCATGTCGATACGATTGGTAGTATCAACAAATAAATAGGTGCGTAGCGTAGTCAGTATTGCTTCAAAAACACTGATTACGACTAAAAAGATGATTAGATAACCAAGAGTATCCGCACTATTTTGGCTAATCACCTTATCAATAATGACTTGAATCATCAAAGGATTTGCCAAGGCGAATAGCTGCACGAAGAAAGAAGCCGCAAATACCTCGATTAAAACGCGACGGTATTGAATTACAGAAGGAATAAACCAGCGCAAACCGAAACGTTCTTGCGGAGTTTCTCTAGTGGTTTGCAAGAGTAAGACTTGTCCTTCTTCTTCCCAAGTCTCAAAAAATTCTTCTGGTTTGCGGCGCAGCAGTCCTAATTCTGGGACTGCAATAACCATATTGCGATCGCTGACTTCATAGACAATGGCTAAGCTATCTTGCCAGCGTACTAAAAAGGGAGCTTTCAAACGAGTAAATGCGCTGGAGGGAACGGTTACTAATTGAGCATTAAGTCCCATTAACTCTGAGATAGCACCGCACAGAGGCAAAGATAGACCACCAGTGCGCTCGATTTGCTCGCTCAACACTCGATTAATGACTTCCTTGCGGAATGGCATTCTAAAGTATTTACTGAGCATTTGAAAGCAAGCTACCCCAGCTTCCAAAGTCGTTTTCCCATGGATAAAAGGATAAACTTTCTTGCTGTCTTGCTCATCAGTCTTTTGAATTTGGCTGTCTTCTCCTAAAGTTTCCTTGGCTGTAGCGTAAGGAATTTCAACGCGATCGTCACCAAGAGATGTTTGGCGATCGCCTGTTGTTGGGGATCGATCTGTTTCTTCTTCGGTAGGAGATTCATCTTTTGTTGTGCTGGCAATATTGTCATCTGACCATTGCTCTAGATCGAATCCAATTAACCTTGCTGGTTTGGAACCTTGTACTTCAAGATGGGGAATTTCCTCGTCAAATCGCAAACGAGAACCAACTGGAAAATTAGTTATGGTACCACCACTTACCAACCAAAGACGGTTGGGATCTTGAAGCGGAAGAGTCAATGGAGTTCCTAATTTATTTTTTCCTGGAGGTAAATAAAATAGATCTCCTTGTTTGAGGTATTTCGAGGCTACATCTTTAAGATTTAAGTCCGATCGCGCTTGTTTTTCTACTTGAGCGCCAACTAACTCAAAAACTTCTACAATCGACAATTTATCTTGAAATTCTTGCTTTAGTTGCGGATATTTGGCTAATAATTCCAGAAAATCAGCATGGCTTAACGTCAGACAAACTACTTCTGTAGAAGCCATGACTGTCTCGCAAGCTACCCCCCTAACTAAGTTTACCCAGCCAATAATTTCACCTGGGGTGAGCAATTTCAGCGTGACTGGCATTTTAGTACGAGGATCGTAGCCAAGTAAACGTGCTTGTCCCTCACACAGAATCGATATGTGGGATTGCATTTTTTCTCGCATCAGGATCACTTGTCCCATGCGATAACGCAAGGGCTGAATTTTATCAGTTAGATCTCTGATGGCATCTGGAGGTAGTTGATTAAATAGCGGAACGAATGATAGAAACTGTTCGATAATAGTAGTGGTATAACTCATAGGAAGCTACGCTTAATTAGTTAATTTAAGGAAGATTCGCATAATTTCAAAGCAGAGGTGCCGAATCTATAACTGCTCAACTTGAGGAAACCACTCCTTCGGAAAAGGTCCCACCAACTGATTTAGTCTTCTCTTGAGTAGCTGAATCATCCTCAGACAAAGGCGATTTAGCTGTCTGTTCGGGTGCTGGAGAATCAGCTAATTGGGTTTGGTCTTCTCTTTCTGGAAAGAAAACAACGTTTTGACTCATTTGCTCGTTGAGCCAATTGCGAAACATTTCTTCTATCAATCTTTGACGCATAGACTGATCGAGGTCAGCCGAAATATAGTTATCCAGACGGACAATTACTAACCAGTCACCCACGCGAGTCGGTGGAGAAACTTGACCAGGTTTGCTCGTGGAAAGAATTTGAGCGATTTTTGGGTGAGGGGCGCTCAGTTCGACTGGTCCAATTAGTCCTCCCGTTTGTGCTTCTGAACCTTGAGAATACTGAATTGCTAGGTCTTTAAAAGAGGTTTCTTTCTCTTGAATGCGAAAGTATAGTTCTTGAGCAATCTCTGCTTTATCGGTGCGAATTAGAGAATAGACTACTCGATCTAATTGTGATTTGCGTTTGTGAAAATAAGCCTCAACTTCGTTTTCCCAAGTTGCTTCTTTGAATTTTTCTAGCTTGATCCTTCTAACAATTAAATTCTCCAGTTGTGCTGAAGTCAGTCCCTGTTTTCTCATCCAGTCTTGAATGTCGGTTGCCGTACTGAGCTGATACTGCTGACAAAATTGGTTGTGTGCTAGCGTCTTTTCCTCATCAGTACACTCGATCTTGGCGATCGCTCGCTCCAAAATTACCTCGCGTGCTAGCTGCGGCAACATTTGATATTGTGCTAGCAGAGGACCTAAATCTTCGCTTGTAATTACTTGAGCGCCAACTTCTAAAACTACACTCATACTTTACTCATGTTTGGCTAGATCTTGCGATCTGCTTTGAAACTACCAGAATAATAGAGAACTTTTACTTCTCAATCGACACTTCAATCTTCCTCTAAAATAAGGTATATCTTCATATAGAATCACCAATTTTTGAGGAGAGATTTAGAATTAACGATCGGAAGAAACCATGACCGCCTGCTAACTAATTAAATTAAGTCAGTTGAGGAATTAAAAAGTTTTCTAGCGCTCTTTTCAAGGAACGCTTCAAGGCTCCCAAATTCCCTCTGAATCGTGCATTTTCGGTCAATCTAAAATTTTTCTCCTTCAAGTTAACCTAATTTATTCAGAATGGCATCTTTATATAAAGATAGTGATAAAAAGCAAAACTGGGAGTAGGGAGCAGAAGGCAAGAGGCAACAGGCAACAGGCAAGAGTTTTTTCTCTGTACTCTTTTGCTCCCTCCGCCTCCCCCGCTTCCCCTGCTTCCTGTTCCCTGTTCCCTTTTTTTGCAATGAACTATGAACTATCCCATTGAATTATCTGCTGGAGTTTTACTCGATCGCCGTTATAGAATTCAGAAGACTCTCGGTCAGGGTGGTTTTGGGCGTACCTATTTGGTAGCCGATCGAAGGCGTTTTGATGAATTATGCGTCCTCAAAGAATTTCTTCCCAAGGGAACAGATGAATATGTGGTCAGTAAATCTCGCGAACTCTTCCAAAGAGAAGCTGAGGTTTTATATCAGCTACAACATCCTCAAATTCCTGGCTTCTTGGCGCATTTTGAAGAAGATGAGCGACTATTTTTAGTCCAAGATTATATCGAGGGTAAAACTTATCGCGATCTACTGCTAGAACGTCAGCGCCAGGGAAAGACATTTAGCGAGACTGAAGTAATTCAGTGGCTCAAGGATTTGCTACCAGTTCTAGACTATATTCACAGTCGCAAGATTATTCATCGCGATATTAGTCCAGACAACATCATGCTCCCCGATCGAGGCGATCGCCCGATCTTGATTGATTTTGGAGTGGTTAATCATCAAACATTGTCCAACTTTTCTGCTAGTAGCATTGGCAGTTCTCAACCTGGAACTACTGTAGGTAAAATTGGCTATTCTCCTGTAGAACAGATTCAACAGGGTAAGTGTTACCCTAGCAGCGACTTGTATGCTTTGGCGGTAACTACAGTGGTTCTCTTGTCTGGAAAAGAGCCAGAACAGTTATTTGATAGCGAACAAATGCAATGGCAATGGCAAAACTATACTCAAGTTAGGGACGAGTTGGCAGCTATTTTGGATAAAATGCTAGAATCTATTCCCTTCAAACGCTACCAGTCGGCTCAAGAGGTATTAACGGATTTATCTGCTATTTCTGCACCCGATACACCGCGATCGCCAGCTTCTACTTTTATGAGTGCTAATCCTTCAGAGGATACATTGCGATCGCCAGCTTCTACTTTTATGACACCCAGTCATACTAATCCTATCTCAGTTCAATCTGGGGTAAAAACTGTTGTCTCTAATTCTCAACTGCCAAAAGCTTCTGTCGATCGCGATCGAGCGAGCATAAAAAATCTAACTAAATCTAGAACTCTCAAGCGAAATTTGGTTTTAGCTGCGCTAGGGATTTTGCTATTTGGTGGTGTATTAATTGGAATGCGATCGCCAGATATTGCTTTTATTTGTGGTGTTTTGGATAACTGTAGCAAAAATGCCCAGTCTGAAACAACAGGCGATCGTACTGTGGAATCTGAGACAAAAACTTCATCGCCTTCAAATCAAGAAAACACAGATATTTTTGACAATCCCAATGCATCACCAACGCCTACTAAAGAAGCTTTGTGGTAGTGGCAATTCAACTGGTTTCCTAAAGATAAACTTGCCAAAGCTATCGCGCGATCGATTAGCGCAGAGATGCATTCTTTGTTCTTGAATTATTTGGTGACAAAATGCAAGAGTTCTCGATTATCTAAGCCATATTTTTCTATTTGTTTGGGGGACAACTTTTTAAATAATTCTCCTACCTTAACAGCCTTAACATTAAACCCTGCTTCTTCCAATCTATTTTTATAATCTAGTCCATAAAGTCGAACGTGATCTTCTTGCCAAAAATAGCGTAAACGATCTTTCGCAGAAGTAATATTTGGATCTTCAAAAGTTTTTTCTCGATCGCTAATAGGTACTGCCAAAAAAGCCCAGCCACCAGGCTTTAGAATTCTAAATAATTCATGTATAGCTGTGCGATCGTCTGTAACATGCTCCAAGACATGGCTGCATAAAATAATATCAAAGCTATTATCGGCATAAGGAATATTAGTAATATCGACTTTCATATCTACTGAAGAATCGTTAAGATCGGCAGTAACATAGTCTAAATTAGATAATGAAAAAAGATATTTCCTTAAAGAAAGATTAGGTGCAAAGTGCAGAATTTTTAGATTGTTTTGATAAATTTCAGGCTTTTTTTGCAGGTAGAGAAATAAAGCCCTGTGTCTAGGCTGTGTACCACAACTGGGACAGCTAACATTTTTATATGTATTAGACCAATCAAGAAATTTAGAACAATACTGACCACAACAAGGACAGAAATGGGTCAGATTTGAAATTTTGTTCTTAGATGTTTTAGCCATATTCTAGATTAGAAATTAACTTTATTTAAGTGAGTTGTTAGCAATCTTTTGCCTCTTGCTTTTTGCCTCTTTAATATTGCTTGCTCGTATTCAGCAAAAATAGATTGCCAATCGTACTTTGCTTCGACTAATTTGCGTCCATTGGTTCGCAATTTATTTCTTATTTGAGCATCAGTATAAAGCTGTAAAATTGCTTGAGCAAATTCTTCTGGGTCGTCTTTAATTAGTAAATGTACACCATCAATTACTTCTAAACTTTCACAACCTAAGCTAGTAGAAACAACTGGTAAACCCATTGCCAAGGAATGAAGGATTTTAATGCGAGTACCACCTCCCAAACGCAGGGGAACGACACTAATCATACATTCTTTTGCGATCTCGCTCATATCTTCTGGATCGGCAATGACTTCGACTTTAGAGTCAAGTACAGCTAGGTTTTTAATAATAGTTGGTGGTTGATTGCCAGCAATGCAAAATTTAATATGTGCATGTTGCTTCAGTTTAGGGAATATGTGGTCTACAAAATATAAGACAGCATCAATATTGGGATAGTAAGCCATTGTTCCCATATACAAAATTTTACTAGCATTACTATTGTCTACAGGAACAATTGTTTGGAGATCGATGCCGTTTTTTATCACGATAGTTTCGCCAATTTGACAACGACTATCTAATTCTTGTTTATCGTCATTGCTAACTACGGTTCTTAAGGGAAATTTTTGCCAAGTTTGATTTTCGTATTCTGCCAGTAGTTGTGATTCTCGTTCGGAATTAATAAAACATTTAACCGCGTCAAGTTGTGGTGCTAAAATTTCTATTTGTCTAGTAATATCTGCATCGGTATATTGCTGGAGTAATTTGGATTCAATGTTATGTTCGTTTAAAACAGTCAGGCGATCGCTAAATAGAGAATGATAGGTGCTAGAAAAAATCAAATCAAACAAAACAACATCAAAATCAACCTGACTAAATTGCTCTAAAATTTTCCACATATTCCAGGTGGTTTGAAAATAAAGTTGATGTTGTCGATCGCCTCGATCGGGTTGGATAGGCACTCCTAATGGCAGCATGAGGGCAAAATTGCAATAGGGAGCTAGTTGTTCTTCAATAATGCTATCTCGATCCTCAAAAATATAAGAAACTACAGTTAAATGATGACGACTACCCAAATATTTAATTTGCTCGAACATACGAATTGTCGATCCTCCTTTTTGAGGGGGATAGGGAGGATAGGGAGTAATCATTAAAATTTTTAAGCTAGTCGATTCAAGATCGATTTGTTTAAGCTGCTCACAGTAGTTAATAATTCTCTGCCATTGATGCTGCTGTTGTAGCGTTTTATCTAAGTTTTGTTGACATTCTTCAAAATCAGGTTTAAGTTGAATTGCTTGGTTATAGGCAGCGATCGCTTCAGAAAGCTGATATTTTCCTGCTAAAGCATCTCCCAATACTTTGTAATACCAAATGTTTTCTGGTTCGAGGGCGATCGCCTGACGATAGTTAGCAATAGCTCGATCGAGATCCCGATCTTGCGATAGCAAATTACCTAATTGAAAGTGAATTTTAGCGTCTGATTTAATGGCTAAAGCTTGCCAATAAAGCTCAATCTGTTGGGGGTTGCGCTCAATTTCCTGACGATAGTAACTTAATGCTTCCTGTAAATCTAATTCTGTTTTTTGTTTAATTGCGTTGGCTAGCTTTAATCGTACATCAGTTAAGTCTGGTTCGAGTTCAAGCGCACGACGATAGGCAGCGATCGCTTTCTCCCATTGTTTTGTAGTGGAGTAAACTGTAGCTAAGTTATAGTGCGCCCAAAAAAAATCGGGATTGAGTTTAATTGCATCACAATAAGCAGAGATCGCTTCTTGCCACTGTTGCAAGTGTAGTAAACTATCTCCTAAACGATGATGACCTTCCCAAAAATTTGGCTCTAATTCTATCACTTTCTGGTAACAGACAGATGCTTCTTGCCATTGGCAAAGCTCGCCTAATGCACTACCTTGGTGATAGTAAGACCAAAAGAAATCGGGGTTAAGTTCGATCGCCCGATGGTAGGCAATAATCGCTTTCTCCCATGCTTGCATCTTGAGTAAAACATTGCCTAAACAGTGAAACCCTTCTCCATCATCTGATTTGAGTTCTGTAACTTTTTGATAGCAAACAAAAGCTTCTTCTGTCGCACCTAACTCGATTAGGATATTGCCTAATTGCAAGTAGGCATCAACCAAGTCAGGGTTAACCTGCAAAGCTTGTTGACAAAAGTACTTTGCTTGTTGTAATTTTCCTTCTGCTAAAAGCTGATTGGCAGCATTAATCAAGCATTCTGCTAGGCTTATTGCGGAACTATCGGTCATTAGTTAAGTAGCTGGACAAAATTAAATTCATTGGTAGAGATAGGCAACAGGCAACAGGCAACAGGCAACAGAAATACAAGGTGTGTAATTAATTCTGCCCATATACTTATATACTTAGTTAAGTCAAGCTAGTACATCAAGTCATAAACTAAGCAACAGTGAACAAAGCAATCAATCCTTTAATTTAAGTATTTTCACTTCTGACTTCTGACTTCTGACTTCGTATACTAGATCTTGCCCATTTGTGGTTTACATCATAGCTGGTTTGTTTTTTCAAGCACGAGTTCCCTCATAATTTGTTGCCATTCTTGAGAATTCGCTAGGGAATACGCATCAAAACTATAACCAAATCCTTGAGCATTATTGGTAAAAGTATTAATCCAATCAGCAATCATTTCTGCCCAAGGTAATGAGGTATATGCTAGAGACTTTCGCAAATACTCTGCCATTTCTTTAGCAAAACCATGGTGATAGCAACACCAAGCTACCCAAACTAGAGAATAATAACGGGATTGATTTTCCCAACTTCTGATCGATGCTGGTAAATTGGTTTGACTGAAGAAATTATCTAACATCTCGATAGTATTCTTCATTTGTTTGACAGTATTGCGCTTTGTCGTACTGTAATCGTGGAGGCGATAACAGGTAGCTACTTTAGGCAACCAAGCAGCTTGACAACCCCTAGATACCATACGCAATGACACGTCTACATCTTCTCCAGCAAAAAAACGAGGATTAAAACCACCAACGCGATCGAACCAGTGGCGACGAAACATCATTGCAGAAGGTAAGACTGGTTTATACAACAGCCAGGTCTTAAGATCCAAATCTGGAGCATCTTGCCACCATTCTACATCCTTAATAGCTTCACTATCTTGGTTAACAACTCGAAAACCACTTAGAACGATGCCGATCGCTGGTTGATTGTCAAAAACTGCTACTTGTTCCTTTAATTTATCGGGTAAAAAGAAATCGTCTGCATCTAACAAAGCAATTAATTCCCCTCTAGCTAAAGAGAGTCCGCGATTTCTAGCGGTGGAAACTCCCTGATTTTCTTGATATAGATAACGAATTTTTTCTAAATATGGCTCTACAATTGCCTGGGTATTATCTGTAGAGCCATCGTTAATGACAATTAGTTCATAATCAGTATATGTTTGGTTAAGAACGCTCTCGATCGCCTGGGGAAGATATTTAGCACAGTTGTAACTGGGAGTAATAATACTCACTCTTGGTGGTTTAGCCGCTAGAGTAAAATTGACTAGTTCTTGCCAACCCTGTATGAGAGTAAGAGCATAAGTATCGAGGCGATCGCCTCCTATTGCAGCGCAATTATCAGCAAAAAAATCGATCCAATCGGCAATTGTTTCTATTGGTGAATATATGCTGTAAGTCAAAGACTTGCGTAAATACAGTAGCATTGCTTCTAAATGCCCAGTATGATAAAAGCGCCAAGCAGACCAAACTAAACAGTAATAACGGGTCTGTTTTTCTAGTTTACAAATGCGATCGGGTAAATCTGCTCTAGCAAAAAAGCGATCGCATAATTCCTCAAAAGCTTTTGCTTGTCTGGGAGTATTATGGGTAATAGTCCGATCGTGTTGGCGGTAACAGACTCCAATTTGAGGCAACCACTCCGATTGACAGCCGATCGCTATCATTCTTAACACGCAGTCTATATCTTCTGCGGGAAAAGCCTTAGTATCGAAACCACCAACTTTTTCCAGCCATTGACGACGAAACATAGTTGCACTGGGAAGCATCGGTCGCCATGTCACCCAAGTTTCTAGGTTTAATTCGGGTATGTTTTTCCATAGGGTTATATCTGAGATAGTTTCTCCCCGTTCGTTGACTATTCGCCAACCACTAATCACTAACCCGAGAGATGGTTGAGCATCGAAGATAGCTACTTGTTCTTTGAGCATGTGAGGGAGAAAAAAGTCATCAGCGTCAAGAAAAACGATCGACTCTCCAGCAGCGAGTTTTAAACCATGATTGCGAGTTTCTGATAAACCTTGATTTTCCTGATAGACATAGCGAACTTTGGAAAAATAAGGCTGCAAAATCTCACGGGTGTCGTCAGTCGAACCATCATCAATGATGATAATTTCGTAGTCAGTAAAAGTCTGATTGAGAACACTTTGTACCGCTTGTTCGATAAAATGTCCGTAGTTATAAGTGGGAATTACTACGCTGACTCGTGGACTAGTTTGGCAAGAAGACATGAGAATGCTACCAATTGAATTTTCTTTCTAAAAATTCTTCCAGCCTTTGATTATAAGGAGCAAAAATCTCTGCTAATTGTTTTTTGATTCCCTTGTCTACTAGATAATAATTGCCAGCATTGTATCTGAAATAATCAGCAGCTTGATATTGATGTAAGCCTAAAAATCGAAAAACTTGGTTAACAGTTTTAGCAGAATTGCTAGAGAGATCTTCTGTTTGCACAATCAAAAATTTTTCTGGAGCAATAACGTTCATCCATTTCTCGACTTTATTGGTATAAATACCATCAAAAATATGACCTATTTGACCCTGTAAGTTTTCTTCAGATAACTTTTCTCTTTGTTGAATTTCTGCTTGCAATACTTCATTTATATCTCTAGTTTCATAACCACATTTAACGTTATGATAGTACAAAGAAATAGCTCGATCGACGGGATTTCTCAAGAGTAAAATGATTTTAGTTTCTGGGAATAATTTGGGTATGTTTTCAATAGCAATAGGAGAGTTGAAATAAGCAGGACTCGCTTCTCCAGTTAAAAAATCAGGTTCATCGGCGATCGCTGGAAACTGCGATAAATACCAATTAATACCTTTATTAAAGTTTTCTGGAGTAAAAAAATTAAGTTCTTTTTTATGAGGAGGTAAAATCTGTGGATGTTCGCTCAAGTATTTGAATAAAGAACTAGTTCCACATTTAGCCGCACCAATAATAATAAAATCTGGTCCTTTTTCTTTTTTAAGTTTCCAATTTAAATTAGCTAAAGAGGGATTAGTAGCAATAGCATTACAATAGCAACAAGTTTGATAACAACTAATGGCCTGATTAAGTTGCCCTTTTTGGGTGAGAGCATCCCCCAAATTTCCCCAAAGCAAGGAAAAATCGGGAACAAAACCAACTAGTCTCTGGTAAAAAGAGATTAATCCATCAAGCTGTTCGGATTTTATCGGTATGTACTGGAGAGCGATATATGCTTCTTCATCGCGAGGATTGACTGCGATCGCTTTTTGGTAATAGGTAATTGCCTCGTCAAATTTACCTTGCTGTCGAAAAATATTTCCTAGTTCTAGATGAGATGATAATTGTTGCGGATTGAAAGTAATTGCCATTTGTTGACAGGCGATCGCTTCTTCTAGATTGCCTTTCTCAACTAACAATTTACCCAAACAATAGTAAAACCAAGAATTATTTGGTACTAATTCGATCGCTCGACGATAACAGCTAATTGCCTCTTCCAGATTACCTTGTTGGTAAAGCATCTCTCCTAATTGGAAATATGCTGCATCATTGTCTGGTTGCAAGGCGATCGCCTGACGGTAACAATCAATCGCTTTTTCTTCTCTATTGGTTTGAGCGTACAATCTCGCTAGAGATTCGTAATAATGAAATTGGCTTTTATGCAGCCCAATAGCTCGACGGTAACAAGCGATCGCTTTGTCTAATTTTCCCTCCTGTTCCAATTTTTCAGCTTGACTCGCATAAGCTTCTCCGATCGCAGTTTTGATATTCATTAAGCACTAAAAAATTTCTACATCATTAGCTAAATTAATGTTCAAACCAGGGTCTAATTTGACGATCTCTTCGCCATTGAGAGACACCATACCCGTGTTTGCGTCATATACTATATTTGCATCCTTGGCAACACCTCGAAGCACAATCTTGTCTTCTCCAACAGTAAAATCGGTAATTTCGTTGACCTTTCTGGGGAATTGACCTTTGACAAGAGCGTCGGACTGTTGACTGGGTACACCATCAAACAAAAACTGAAAAGTGTCTTTACCTGTTCCTCCACCAATAGTATTGCCACCTTCTTTGACAATAATCAAATCATCTCCAGCATTACCAACAAGCAAATCCCCACCGATGCCACTGCCACCTATGATGGTATCGCTACCTTCCCCACCTTCCATGGTATCGGAATCTGGCAAGCCTTGAAGATTATTATTTACTTCGTTTTGGAGTAGACTTTTATCGCTACCTGACTTGAGAAGAACATCATCGCCTGTTTCTTCTAAGAGTAAATCGTTACCAGCTTCTCCTACCAGGCTATCATTGCCTAGATTGCCGATCAGAATGTCTTCGCCTAACCCTCCGAACAGTGTATCATCACCAAGACCGCCAAGAATCAGGTCATCTTCCTCACCGCCGATGAGGAAGTCATTACCAGCAGCGCCATCAATAACATCCTTACCAGCACCACCATCGAGTACATCTGCAAACTTACCACCGAGAAGATAATCTGGCGTATTCCTACCAATTAACCTATTTTCTGCATCTTCAAAACCGATGATATCTAAACCACCAAGAGTATTTTCTCTGATGGTAGCGGGATTAGTTGGATTAGTGATGATAGAACTCATTGTTTATTGTCTTAACCAAGTTTTCTATAGTTTTACTGAATCTTAGGAAATTAAAGTCATTAATTTTTGCCAAATAGGCAGGAAATTTATTAACGAACCTGTGTATGATTAAGTTCATTTATCTTGATTTTCTGCTTCAGTTAGCTCTATGTATAGATCTGTCTCATAATTGCATCGAGCAGAAAGTTTGTTTTTAGTAATCGGGAGAAATTACTTGCCATGCCGTTCAAAACATCTTGGGTCAAAAGCTTGCTGCTAGCTATTCCCTTCTGCTTTATTCCTGTTGTAACTAAAGCTCAAATATCTGCCGATGGCACAGTACCTACTGACGTAAGCACTCCCGATAACCAAAATTTCACAATTGAAGGGGGAGAGCAAGCGGGAGCTAATTTATTCCATAGTTTTAATCAATTTTCTGTACCTAATGGTGGGTCTGCTAATTTTAATAATGCTCCAGATATAAATAATATTATTAATAGGGTGACAGGCGGTTCGGTTTCTAATATTGATGGCTTAATTAAAGCGTCTGGTGCTGCTAATTTGTTTCTAATTAATCCTGCTGGAGTTGTTTTTGGTGCAGGTGCCAAATTAGATATTGGCGGTTCTTTTTTAGCGAGTAGTGCAGATAGTTTGTTATTCTCTGATGGTAATGTTTTCAGCGCACTTGATCCGCAAAGCAAACCCTTATTAACAGTTAATGCACCAATCGGTTTACAACTAAGAGAAAATTCAGTTCCTATTCAAGTTCAAGCAGCAAATTTAGCAGTAAAACCGAATCAAAATTTGACCTTGGTAGGGGGAAATCTTAATCTTGATGGCGGTAAATTAACTGCACCAGGAGGACAAATTCAACTCGGAGGTATTGCTTCAGCAGGTAGGGTAGGAATTACCGAAAATGGAAACTTAAGCTTTCCTAATGGTGTCGGTTTAGCCGATCTGTCTTTAACTAATGGTGCCAGTGCTGATGTACGATCGGGAGGAGGAGGCGCGATCGCAGTTAATGCTAGGAACTTAGAATTAAGCAAAGGCAGTTTTCTTGCTGCTGGTATTGGTTCGGGGTTAGGTAATGTAAATGCTCAAGCAGGCGATATTAATATTAATGCCACCGATGGGATTTCCTTGAACAACAGTTTTATCGACAATGGTATTAATGAAAAAGGCACAGGTACAGCAGGAGAAGTCAAATTAACTACTAGTAATTTATCTTTAACTGATAGTTCTAGAATCGGTAATAATCTTTTTGGTAACGGTCAGTCAGGAAATATAACTATTAACGCCTCTGGAGAAATTTCCTTAACTGGTGGCAGCACTTTGCAAAATAAGGTCATAAAAAATGCTGTGGGTAACGCTGGCAATATAGACATCAGCGCTAAATCTCTCAATCTTCAAGATCGATCGCAAATATTGGCAGATACCGCAGGTAAAGGAAGTGCAGGCAATATTAATATTAAAGCTAACGATGCAGTTTCTTTAAGAGCGCAAAGCGGCATTTTTAATCAAGTATTAGAAGGCGCGATCGGCAACGGCGGTACACTGGCAATTAATGCTGCTAACCTTTCTCTTGGCGATAATTCTCTATTAGTAAGCAATACCTATGGTCAAGGGGATGCTGGTAAGATCGCCATCAATACCTCTGGAAAAGTCTCCTTTGACAACAGCTTCATTCAAACTAAAGTTATCGAAAATGCCGTCGGTAAGGGAGGAAATATTGAGATTGTCGCTGATTCACTAGATCTGACCAATAAGTCGCAATTTTTAGCTGATACGGATGGAGTTGGTGATGCAGGTAATGTTGATCTTACTACCAACCAGGCAACATCCTTGTCTGGAAGCAGCCTAATTATTAGTAAAGTAAACAAAACAGGTAGGGGTAATGCTGGCGGCATTAATATTAATGCAGGTTCTTTTTCCCTAGCTGCTGGTGCTACTCCTCTAGCTGATTTTTCCCAGTTGATCAGTAATACCGAAGGTAAAGGTAACGGTGGTGATATAACTATTAAGGCTACCAACAGTATTTTGCTCGATCGCGGTCGCCTTCTTTCTGCTTCAGGAGAACCAGATGTTAACCCTGTAGGTAATGCTGGTGATATTACACTAATTGCACCTCAAATTGATTTCAAGAATTTCTCCTTTGTTTCTGCTGCTGCTCCTAAGAGAGTTACAGGTGAAGCAGGAAATATTAATATTAACGCCGATAATTTACGCATTAGAGAAGGCACAATTGTCAACACTCTCACCGAAACGGGTTTTAAAGGTGGAGATATTAATGTCAATGCTAAAACCTTGGAAATGAATACTGGAGGTAAAATAGTCACCGCAACCGTCCAACAAGGTAATGCTGGCAATATTAACCTGAATGTTACTGATAATATTATTCTTGACGGTAACAATCCCTTCAAAAGACCTGCGGAAGTTAGGGTATTTGAAGAACCATTTTTAAACGATTTAGAGCCAAGTACGGGTTTATTCGCTAACACTAACGACACGGCGACTGGTAACGGTGGTAGCATTACGATCGGCAATCCTAAAAGCATGACCATTAGCAACGGAGCAAAAGTTTCCGTAGCCAGTCAGGGACAAGGCAATAGCGGTAAGTTAACCATACAAACAGGCAAATTAACTCTGAGAAATGGAGGTGCGATCGAAGCATCAACTGCATCTGGTGAAGGTGGCAATGCTAGCTTGCAAGTAAAAGATATACTAATGATGCGCGATAACAGTTTAATCTCTGCTCAAGCCAAGGGAAACGCCAATGGAGGCAATATTGATATTGATTCAGGTTTTGTTGTTGCTTTTGAGGGTGGCAACAATGATATTATCGCCAGTGCAGAGAGGGGAAATGGAGGTAATATCAGAGTTACTACTGAGTCAATGTTTGGACTGCAACAACGACGCAACACTCCCTTTTCCAATGATGTTGATGCTAGTTCCGACTACAGCTTAGCTGGTAATGTTGTGATTAATACTCCCGATGTCGATCCCGCTCAAGGCGCGATCGCTCCACCAGAAAGTGTTGTCGAACCAGAAACCATTGCTGCTCAAGCTTGTTCTGCTGACAATACTGCTCAGAAACGTAGTAGTTTTATCATTACAGGCAAAGGCGGTATGCCACCCAAGCCAAGCGATCCTTTAGTTGACGATCTAATTCGAGTAGGTGAATCCCAACCAGATCGACAAAGTCAACTCAAGCAACAAGAAGCATCGCGTACAAAGATTGCTCTAGCCAAAGAACAAAAAACATTCACCTCAGATGAAGTAATACCCGCTAGAGGTATGATGATTAACGATAAGGGGCAAGTAGTTCTGACTGCTTATCCTACTCCCAACGCCGATCGCCATCCCTCACAGGGAACAACTAACTGTATGTAAGGGGCTAGGGGCTAGGGGAGAGGGGGAGAAGTAATAAGTAATAAGTAATGAGTAATGAGTAATGAGTAAAAAAACTTGCTTACTTTAGACTTTAGACTTTAGACTTCAGACTTCTCTAATCCCTAGCCCCTAACCCCTAACCCCTAACCCCTAACCCCTAATCCCTTCTCACGACCAATGTTAATCAGCGATTCAGAAAACCAATTATGGCAACAAGGAAGACTAGCAGAGACATTAAGCGAAGCTGTCATTGAGGAATTAATTGATTGTTATCGTCAGACGATTAAGTTAAATCCTAATGGGGTTGAAGCTTATCAAAAATTAGCAGCTTTACTAAAGCAACAGGGCAAATTAGAAGAAGCTAGTAGTTATTATCGTCGGGCGATCGCTTTAAATACTTCAACACAGCGACCTCAGTCTGCTGACAATAGAGATGCTGGCGATCGCCAAAATTCCCGCTACAATACCATAGATTTGTCTAATGCCAATCTCTTGTGGCAGTCTGTTCCCGAAAATTTGACAAGGTTACAGGAAGACAGAGAAGATAATTTGTCCCAAGCAAGAGCAATTCGAGAAAATAAAGAGAAAAAATCAGCCGATCCCCACTTCCCTGCCATCAAGTCAGCAGCAGCACCAATTTATCTCCAACAAGCTCTAAATTACTACCAAGAACGCCAGTGGCAACCAGCGCTCGCAGCTTGTCATCGCGCTTTGAAGATTGAACCAACTATGGCAGAAGCTTACAAGCTAGGAGGGAATATCCTGCAACAAGCAGGTAATAGCGCTGAAGCGATCGATTACTATGCCAAGGCGGTGGAAATAGACCCGAATTTAACAGCAGAGATTTACAATAATATCGGCAGTATTTATTTCAAACAACAACAATGGCAAAAAGCACTCGACTATTACCAACAAGCGATCGCCACTAATCCCAAGTTCGCTGGTGCTTATCGTAATTTAGCTAGAGTCCTACCAAAACTAGGTAAACAAGAGCAAGCTTTAGATTATTGGGAGCAGGGACTAATTTTAGAAACAAATGAGGTCAAAGGAGAAGAATATTATCATCTAGGTAATAGCCTTTTGGCGCATCAGAAAATCGATCGCGCGATCGCCTGCTATCAAAGAGCAATTCAGCTACAACCTGATTTTGTAGAAGCTTATCTGTGTTTGGGAAAAATTTATAATAACCAAGAAAAGAAACAGACAGCTATTTCTTTGTATGGTAGAGGAATTAAGTTGCTTCCTAACAATGCTCAGCTATATTACCATTTAGGACAGAGTTGGGCAGCCGAGGGAGAATGGAACAAAACAATCCTTTGTTATCAAAAAGCAATTCAATTAAACTTAAATGATGGCAAAGTTTATCACGATCTAGGAGATGCCTTAGAGGAAGAACAGAGATGGCAAGATGCAATTGAAGCATACTATCGTGCAATTAGACTAAATCCAGACTTTGCTTGGTCTTATAATAATTTAGGCAACGTTCTCCTCAAGCAAGGAGAATGGGAAAAAGCGATCGAATCTTTTCGCCAAGCTATTACTTTAAATCCAGACTTTGCTTGGTCTTATTACAATTTAGGAGAAGCTCTATCACAACTAGAACAATGGGATGAAGCGAGCAAATGCTATCAAAAAGTAATTGCATTGCAACCTAATTACGCTAAAACTTACGAGCGTTTAATCGATGTCCTAAGCGAACAAAAAAAATACTCAGAAGCGATCGCTATTGGCACTCAAGCTATCAAAATCAATCCAGAAAATGCACAGATATACTTTAATGTAGGAATTGCTTTATCTGAATCTTCAAGATGGGAAGAAGCACTTTTGTGCTTCGAGAGAGCTACCGAACTAGAACCAACTGACTGGAAAGGCTACTATCAATTGGGAGAAACTCTAGCAAAACAGCAAAGAGAGGAAGAAGCGATCGCCGCCTATCGTCATGCTCAGCAACTCAATCCCAAACACGCCCCAACTTACCAAAGTCTAGGTAAGATTTTATGTCAACAACAACTATTCCCAGAAGCGATCGATTGCTTTGAAAAACTTGCTCAACTAGAACCGAATGCCTGTGAAGCTTATTATAATTTGGGTGAAGTTTTGCTCCAGCAAAAACGATGGCAAGAAGCAGCCGAAGCTTATCGCAGTGCGATTAAATTAGATTCTAGTTCCTCGTGGGGATATCATCACTTAGGTACTGCCTTGTTTGAACTAGGAGAATGGGAGGAAGCTAGTACCTCATTACAGCGAGCGATCGCTCTCAATTCAGATTTTACCTGGTCTTATTATTATTTGGCAGAAACTCTCATGCAACTGTACAGATGGCAAGAAGCAGTTAGAGTTTACCGTCATTTCTTGAAACTAGATTCAGATTTTGCTTATGGCTATCAAAGACTAGGAGATGCTTTAGTCAAGCAAGCCAGACAGCTAAAATATCGTCAGCAAGAGATTTTAACAGAAGCCGTTCGCTCTTATTGTCGGGCGATCGATCTCAATCCCGAAGATTTACAGTCTTGCTATAAAGCTCTAGAAATTGAACCAAATAACCCAGAACTTTGTTTCTTACTAGCTAAAGCTTTAGTCAATCAAGAGAAGCTAGAGATAGCGATTGTTTTTTACCAAACAGGATTGCAAATAGCGCCAGATTCAGCCCATGCTCATTTTGAATTAGGACAAATTCTAGAACAACAAAATTATCTCGAACCAGCGATCGCCTGTTATCAACGCGCTGCTGACTTAAAACCAAAGAATAGCTCCTATTTTGATTGTCTTAACCTAGCAAAGACTAAAGAAAAAAAGACAAAGAAGGCAGAAGGACGGCGGGTAAGCATATGGTCGGAAACCGAAGGGTAATCCCGCCTCCAGAAGGCAGAAGGCAGAAGGCACAATTACGCCCAATAAATAAACGCGGAGCAACAATTAATGAATTTTCTACCTTCCTGGTTAGTCATTGCAGTCGTTACTTTTTTAGTCGCCCTAGTTGTCAATCGTCTTTCTCCTGAAGATCGTCGCTGGTTTTTTCGCTTACGACGACCGAGTTGGTTGACATTTGAATGGTTAATTCCGTTTATTTGGATCTTTATTTTCACCTGCGGCGCAATTTCTGCGAATGAAGTTTGGAAAGTAGCACCCAATCAAGCTTACACCTGGTTTTTAATGGGATTTTATTTACTGTGGGAAATATCCATCCTTGCTTACACCACCGTAATGTGTAAATTTCGCAGTCTCAGAATTGGTACGATTATCGGTGCAACAGGATTTTTTGTGGGTTTAATTCTCTCATTTTTGGTCTTTCCAGTTTCTTCTAGTGCGGGTTGGTTATTAGTACCGTTTTTATTGTGGAGTCCGATCGGGACTTTGGTGACATGGCAAATGATCGATCTTAATCCAGACGATGCCTGATAAGATGCAAATTGGGCAACTACACCGATCGAAATTATGACGCAACCAAAAATAGAACCTTACGGCTGTTGGAAGTCGCCGATTACTTCTGACTCGATCGTCGCTGCTACCATTGGCTTGGGAGGAGTGGCGATCGATGGTACAGATATTTATTGGCTAGAAGGAAGACCGTCTGAAGGTGGTAGAAATGTTTTAGTTAGAAAAACTGCTGATGGTAAAATTGCCGATATTAACCCTGCACCTTTTAACGTGCGTACCCGCGTTCACGAATATGGTGGAGGTTCTTGTTTAATTGTCGATCGCACGATTTATTTTTGCAATTTTGCCGACCAGCGTATCTACAAACAACTTCCCGAAAGCAATCCTGAAGCACTCACCGCAGAAAGCAAACAACGCTACGCCGATTTAATCTTAGACCGATCGAGAAATCGTTTAATTTGCGTCTGTGAAGACCACGAACGGGAGGGTAGCGAACCAGATAATTATTTAGTCGGAATCGATTTAAGTTCTGGTACAGTCACCAAATTAGTCTCAGGAGATGATTTTTATACTTCGCCTCGTTTAAGTCCAGATGGTTCTCAATTAGCTTTTGTGAGTTGGAATCATCCTAATATGCCATGGGATGAAACTAAACTATGGTTGGCAAAAATTAATGATCATGGTTCTCTCGGTGCAACTGAATGCGTTGCTGGTGGAGAGAATCAATCTGTAGGCGAACCAAAATGGTCGCCAGCAGGTAAATTATATTTTTCTAGCGATCGCACGGGTTGGTGGAATCTTTACTGTCGTAACTTAGATGGCGCGATCGAATCTATCTACCCTATGGAAGCTGAATTTGCTTATCCTCATTGGGTGTTTGGTTTATCCAATTATGATTTTGCTTCCGAGTCAAAAATTATTTGTAGTTATACCCAAAATGGTAGCTGGCATTTAGCAAGTTTAGACCTAGAAACAAAGCAATTAGAGAAATTCGATCTCCCCTATACCGATATTTCTAGTCTCAAAACTCAAAGCGATCGCGCTTATTTTATTGCTGGTTCTCCTACAGAACCCACGGCGGCGATCGAGTTTAATTTAGAGACGAAGCAAGTAAACATTTTAAAGCGATCGAGCAATTTAGACATCGATGCTGGCTATCTTTCCCAACCCCAAGCGATCGCCTTTCCTACCAGCAATGGATTAACAGCCTATGCTTGGTATTATCCCCCTCACAACCAAGATTACATCGCACCAGCCGCAGAATTACCACCCTTACTAGTCAAAAGCCATGGAGGGCCAACCTCTGCTACTTCTACTAGCTTTAGCTTGAGAGTTCAATATTGGACGAGTCGTGGTTTTGGTTATTTAGATGTGAATTATGGTGGTAGTACGGGATATGGTCGAGCTTATCGTCAAAGATTAGAAAATAATTGGGGAATTGTTGATGTTGACGACTGCGTTAATGCTGCTAAATATTTAGTCGAACAAGGACAAGCAGATCCAAACCGATTAGCTATCTCTGGAGGTAGTGCAGGAGGTTATACAACCTTAGCAGCGCTTACGTTTCGCGATACCTTTAAAGCAGGAGCAAGCTACTATGGAGTTAGCGATCTAGAAGCTTTGGTAAGAGATACTCATAAATTTGAAGCTCGTTATTTAGATAAATTGGTAGGTGTTTATCCAGCAGAAAAAGCTATTTATGAAGAGCGATCGCCCATTCATTTTATCGATCGCCTTGCTTGTCCAGTTGTTTTCTTTCAAGGTTTAGAAGACAAAGTTGTTCTCCCCAATCAAGCAGAAATGATGGTAGAAGCGCTTAAAGCCAAAGGATTGCCTGTTGCTTACATAGCTTTTGCCCAAGAACAACATGGTTTTCGCCGTGCGGAAAATATCAAACGCGCACTCGACGGAGAATTTTATTTCTATTCCCGTATTTTTGGTTTTCAACCTGCTGAGGAAATTGAGGAGATTGAAATTATGAATTTAGATTAGTTGATTGTTCATTGTTCATTGGTTATTAGTTATTTGTTATTTGTTTTTGGGTTTCCTCTGCTCCCTGCTAACCTCTAATCCCTAGTCCCTAATCCCTAATCCCTAGTCCCTATTTCTCCAATCTACACCTCGATGCTTTTTGTTTTTCTTGGATAATTACCGCTAAATTTGGTCTTCCCGTCAACGCTAAGCGCCAATCTGCCCAAATTTCGTATAACCAGTCCGCGATCGCGCCAATTAAAGGTAACTTGGTGATGGCATAAACCCAACCTAAGCCTAATTCTTGATAGACTCGTCGAAAAACTTCAATGTTTTTAATCACCGTATTATCAGGTAGTACCGCATGAATACGTCCCATTGCTGTTTCAAAGTCCACACCCCCATTTTGTTCGGGATTGTAATTAGGATCGGCTATATCAACAAAAGCAACAATCCCTCTTCCCCCATCTCTTTTACTTAAAAAATTAACTTCACGCAGACACAGAGGACATTCGCCATCGTATAAAAGTTTAATTTTCCACGTTGGTTTTGATGATATTGCTGTCATTTTAATGGATCGATGAAATCGATTTAGCTCAACTGAATTTAAATAAGTATCTAAACAGAATTAATTACACACTGTATTTTCCCTCTTGCCTTTTGCATGAGTGCCTTTTGCCTACCCTCACCTGTGTAATTAATTTTGTGCAACTACT
>CAZJTL010000049.1:0-26229 GCA_964548905.1 uncultured bacterium
GTTATTACAAGCATTTTATCTTATTTTGATTATTAAATTTGTTTAAGTACCGTTATTAAGATCTATCGGATTGCTTTTCTCGATCGTTGTAATTTTCAAACGCGCGATCGAGCATGTAATCGTGTATGAGGGTAAGAAGGTAGACAATGCCTAAGACTGATAATAAGGAACTCATGATTAGTAGGGAGGGGCTAGGGTTTACGGGTTTGGGGTTATTACATTTAGGTTGGGACGGGGCAAGGAAGACAAGGAGGGATAATGTAGGGGCGAATGGCTATTCGCCCCTCTAACTTTTCAATGCGATCGGTTAGAGTGCGAATAACTTGAGCTTGAATATCTGGCAAGTTACCGTGTTCGAGAGGACGATTTTTTTGACAATTACGGCAAATATTACGACCTGGTACGCCCACTACCGTAAAAGTTGAAGGTACATCGCGCAGCACGATCGAACCCGCGCCAACACGAACGCGATCGCCAATTTCGATATTACCTAAAACTTTTGCTCCAGCTCCTACTACTACATGTTTTCCTAGAGTAGGATGGCGCTTTCCGCTTTCTTTTCCCGTTCCGCCTAAAGTGACTCCCTGATAAATCAGGCTGTAATCACCGACAATCGCTGTTTCGCCAATTACTACTCCTATCCCGTGATCGATAAAAACACCTTTGCCAATTACTGCGCCAGGATGGATTTCAATACCAGTCAAAAATCTGCCTAGATGAGAAATTAAACGAGGAATTACAGGAAGTCTTCGATCGTTTAACCAGTGGGCAATACGATGTAGGAGCAAAGCATGAAAGCCAGGATAGCAAAGAATTATTTCCAACCAGTTACGGGCGGCAGGATCGCGATCGAAAATAATTGTAAAATCAATTACCAGCGTTTGCCATAGCTCGATCGCTCTTGACAAAGGTGAAGTCTCTTGTTCGCCTGTGCTGCTTGCACTAGTAAAACTCGGTTTCGGCTTCAGTGCTGCATTTTTCTGGGTTGGGGGGGAAGTAATACTGAACGGTAGCATTGTTCGGTAGCCAGCGAGAAAGTTGGTTCGATTATTTCTGCTTTTATACCAAACTCACTCAGCTAGCTTTGCCAGATTGACTCCCCTCAAACTTATTTGATTTATTAGCAATGTACTCAATGGCTTGAATCCTTATCTCAAAAGGATGCCAATTTTTTTTGGGGGTAAAGGATCTGATTTTTTGGTGCTAGGGGCGCTAGTATTTATGGAAATAGGATTATGTATTTCTGCACTCATATCAAAAACTATCTGATTCTGGTTGTGCGCCTGTTGCACCTGGTTTATTCAAGAATAAGTTACCAGCAGCATCATTTTGATAAATGCATTCAATTTTTGGCGAACCATCTAAAGTGCCAGTATAACCAAAGGTATTCATGCGATTTTTGCAATCTCCTACCTGTTGGGAATTTACCAGTTTGCGCTGTTCTAAAATTGCCCAGTTGTTGCGTCGCAAAACGCATCCTGGCTGAATGCTAGGTTGAGTTACGTAAACACTGAAGGGACTTAACGTAACAAAAACGCGCATATTTGTCACCATGGCGCTAGCGCCAAACTGCTGGCAAATTTCTGGGTTGGGTGCTTGTTCGTCAATTTGCAGTCTAGACTCGATACTAGCTGGATTGGAAGTTGTCCCCAAATTAAGAGCAATACCTACAACAATACCGATAATAAAAACACTAGCAATAATCGCGATCGAGGTAGCGTTTAATAAATTATTCCCCTGTTGAGGTTTAGGCGATCTGGGTGATTGAGGAGGTTCATAACGGTCGTAATCGTAGTCGCTTCTGGGTCTAGATCTTCGTTTCATTTAAGTCGATCTTCTCGGAAAACTGAAATTGAATGCACCTGTTTGATTATAGTTTAAGCGATCGCGATTGCTAGCCGCAGTCTTTCTTTTCTGACCCCTTAATGGTAATTAGTATTAGATAGTAATTTACAATAGTTAATATAATTTCTGTGAATTTCCAATATTTATTTTCAAAAGAGAAAAAGTCCGATCGCTACTTGAAAAATTTGAAGTTACAATGCTTTTTAGCCGATATTGCCACAATTTTTTGGGGAGAATGGTTAGATTTACGTGCTAGATTGCTACAAATTGCGGCTACAGGTTTAATTTCCCCCTTAATTTATATACTAGCTTTTGGTTTGGGGTTGGGTAGTAGCTTAGATAGATCGGTTGCACCCACCGCAGGCGCGAGTTATTTACAATTTATTTTGCCAGGAATGATAGCTCTTTCCTCAATGACGATTAGTTTTGGCGGAACGACATTTTCTATTTGTGGCGATCGCCTGTTTACTAAAACCTTTGAAGAATTGCTACTCTTACCAGTACATCCTTTAGCGTTGCATATCGGCAAAATGTTAGCTGGTGTCGTTCGGGGTGTGTTGACTGCTAGTTCGGTAATTTTAGTAGCGGTTATCTTTACTGGTAAAGTAGGTAGTTTTCTTAATCCCTTATTTTTACTCGTTCTCATCCTCAACTGTGCAGTTTTTGCTGGATTGGGAGTAATTATTGGTTTGCGAGTACAATCTTTGGAAGCAGTTGGTCTATATAATAATTTTGTAATTGTGCCAATGTCTTTCTTAGGGGCAACTTTTTTCGATCCTGCTAATTTGCCAGCAGTACTTAAAGCGATCGTTTATTGTTTGCCTTTAACCTATGCGACAACGGCGATGCGTGCGGCGGCTTATTTACCTCTATCGGAGTTTCCCTGGTATTCAATTCCAGTTTTGTTAATTGCGGCGATCTCGCTAGCATTGGTAGGAGCTTATCAATTTGCTCATCAACAAGATTAAATCTAAAAGTCTTTTTTAAACCCTAATCTCTAATCCCTAATCCCTACCTTCCTACTTAAGCCAGGTGTTTTTGCAATACCGATCGCGATGCTTTCCTAATTCGACACAAGATCGTTTCTTGTCCTAATTTTTGACAAGCTTCAAAACGATGACATCCAGAAAAACCATAGTATTTGCCTTCAACTTCCAAAACATCGATTGGTTCTTGTTGTCCAATCTTTTTAATCGACTCCATCAAGTCTTTGACTTTCTCTCGATCGTTTTCTCTATATAAGGGACGGTGAATTTGATTAATGGGGATAGCTTCAATACGAACCATAAAATTTACACTCAAAAGTTTTACTAATCAAAGTGTAGTCATTATGAGTATGATTTGCCCAAGAACATTTTAACTTTCGTTGCAAAAAGACAAAAATAGCTCGGCTATTCTTGCTTGAATAGTTAAATAAATCACCTTTTAGTTACAAAAAACGTAACCTGTCAACCTGCTAGAAAAGAAGTCAGAGATACTTAATCAAATCCTGCTACCGCTAAAGGTATGTTTTTTCATGATGCTCGTGATTATCAAATTTTGTTTTTGAGCTTATTTTTATGTTTGGGAATAGGTACTAGAGATTGGAGTTTGCAAGCTGATTCGATCCTCATCACGATCGCTGTTTGTTTGGCAACTCAAATACTATTTTTGGCTTATTTAAATTATTGCCAAAGATCGCTTAACCTGACTAAGAGAGAGATTATTTCTTCTTGTCGTAGCGCCTTAATCACTAGTTTGGGACTTAGCTTATTATTGCGATCTAATCATTGGCAAACAATGGCAATTGCAGCATGTTTGGCTATTGCTAGTAAATTTCTGTTTCGTTATGGCGATAAGCACTTTTTCAATCCTGCCAATTTCGGAATTATTTCGGCTTTAATACTTACCAATGATGCTTGGATTTCCCCTGGACAATGGGGTACAGATTGGTGGTATTTAATGTTATTTTTAGGTACTGGTGGAACAATTTTAAATAAAGTTGGTCGTTGGGAAACATCAATAGTTTTTTTAGTAACTTATGCTCTTTTAGAAGTTCTACGCAGCTTATATTTAGATTCAACTTGGGATATTTGGCAACATCAATTTAGTAATGGTAGCTTGCTGCTTTTTGCTTTTTTTATGATTACCGATCCTCGTTCTATACCTAATGCCTATACTAGTAGATTAATTTGGTCATTAGCGATCGCTTTAATTACCTTTATTTGGCGAGATTACTATTATTTATCTACTGCTATGTTTTGGGCATTAGCGATCGCTTCACCCTTAACTATTTTATTAGATACTATTTGGTCTGATGCTCGATTTACTTGGGACAGGTGATAGGGAGCGGGGGAGCAGGGGAGCGGGGGAGCAGGGGAGCGGGGGAGCGGAGAAGCAGAGGAGCGGAGAAGCAGAGGAGCAGAGGAGCGGAGGAGCGGAGGAGTAAATTTAAATATTGCCTATTACATATTGCCTTCTTTCCATGAACCATGAACCATGAACAAATAACAAATAACAAATAACTAACAACTAAATTAATTTATGAAAATTTTGCGTCTATTTTTCTCGATCGCGATCGCGTTAATTACTATTTTCTCAATCTCCAAGCCTGCGCTAGCTTTTTGTGGATTTTACGTTGCCAAAGCTGATGCGAATTTATACAATCAAGCTTCTCAAGTAATCATTGCTAGAGACAAAAATCGCACTATTTTAACTATGGCAAATGACTATCAAGGAGAAGTCAAAGATTTTGCTTTAGTTGTGCCTGTTCCTGTTGTTTTAAAACAAGAGCAAGTCCATGTAGGTGAACCAAAAATTCTGGAAAGATTGGATGCTTTTAGCGCACCTAGATTGGTTGAATATTTCGATGATAATCCTTGTGAATTTCGCCGCTTTCCAGATAACTTTATGTTGCAAAGTGGAGAGTCAATGCAAAGAGCAGCACCTAGCTCTAAATCGAGTGCTTCTCTAGGTGTCACCATCGAAGAAAAATTTAGTGTTGGCGAATACGATATTTTGATTTTAAGTGCCAAAGAATCAAATGGTTTACAAACTTGGTTGGATCGAAATGGATATAAAATTCCTAAAGGTGCTAGCAAATTATTAACACCTTATATTCGTCAAAATTTGAAATTTTTTGTTGCTAAAGTAAATCTCCAAGAATTCGACGAGAAGGAATTTCAATCTCTTCGTCCCCTCCAAATTGCTTATGAATCTTCTAAGTTTATGTTACCAATTCGCTTGGGAACAATTAATGCTCAAAAGGAACAAGATTTAATTGTTTATTTGCTCTCACCAAAAGGTCAAATCGAACTAACTAATTATCGAACAGTAAAAGTACCTTCTGATGCCGATATTCCTGAATTTGTTAAGAGTGAATTCAATGATTTTTATAAGGCAATGTTTCAAACAGCATACGAAAAAGAAAACAAAAAAGTTGCCTTTGTCGAATATGCTTGGGACATGGGAAGTTGCGATCCTTGTTCTGCTGAGCCTTTAAATTCCGAAGAATTAAAAGATGCTGGAGTATTTTGGCAAAATTCCGAGGAATTTAACTCTGAATTTAACAATGTTTTCCTAACTCGATTGCATATTCGCTATACGCGCGATCGCTTTCCTGAAGATTTAAAATTTCAAGAAACTGCCAATCGTCAATCATTTCAAGGTAGATATGTGATTCGTCATCCTTACCAAGGTGAAATTAGTTGTGATGCTGCTCGTTCTTATCGTCGAGAAGTCAAACAGAGACAGGAACGAGAAGTACAAACATTAGCCAAATTAACTGGTTGGGATACTAGTAAAATTCGTACTAAAGTTAAGTTGATTTCGTCTCCCGTAGAGAATGAAAGTGAAGAGTCAGAACCCTGGTGGGATAAGCTTTGGTCGCGATAAATAGTCTAATTTGTTTCAATCGTCGCTGAGGGGATTAAGCGATCGCTAAAATAAGTCAGAAAGAAGAATTTGCAAGGAGATAATAGCTAATGACAAATTCAGAACCATCAAGATTAGACCGCATTGAAGCATTAGTAGAATCTAATGCTAAAGCGATTGAAGCTTTATCTAATGAAAGATTAGAAGCAGAAAGAAGGCTAGATCGAGATAGAGCAAGGCTTTATCAGGCAATGGCTGAACTAGCAACAGCCCAAGCAAACCTAGCGTCAAATCAATCTTTGTACTATCAAAGACTAGAAGAAACAGATCGCAAACAAGACGAATTATCTCGTCGTCAAGGAGAGATAGTTCAAATTTTAAGACTATTAACCGATCGATCCCAAAACCAATCATCTTCTGCTAGCTAATTGCTAAAGCCTATCTTGTCTAGCCATAAAGCATCCAGCTTACGATCGCTGTTGATTTCTAAAACTCGAATGCCGCGATCTGGTAGTGGGTATAATAATTGCTGTAAATACTGCCAACTCTCAATTAATTTATGCTCAACATCATAGGTAGCACACAGTTTAGCAAAATCGATGTGTTGGGGAGTGGCAAAAAATTCTTCAAAGGGTGGTTCAAATTGGGCGATCGGTAAGTTTTCAAAGATGCCTCCACCGTTATTGTTAATCAAAATAATGGTTAAATGACCGATAAATTGCTTGCTAATTAAAAATCCATTAGTATCGTGAAGAAGGGCTAAATCTCCAGTTAAAAGAACGGCAGATTGGTTACGATGGGCAATACCTAAAGCAGTAGATAAAGTTCCGTCAATCCCATTAGCACCACGACTAAAATAAGGAATTATCTTTCGATCGCCCGATCGCCAAAAAAATTCTGCATATCTTACTGACATACTATTGGCAATAAATATGGGAGTTTCTTTTGGTAAGTACTGAGAAAGTAACCAAGCAGCTTTTCCTTCATAAAAACTATCTGTCGATCGCAAGGCTAAATCGATCGCCTGTCTGGTTTCGATTTCGAGTTCACACCAATGTTGAAGATAATTAGAATTGTCTAATTTCGTTGACGATCTAGTCTGAATCGAGCGCTGAATTTGCAGATCGCTAAAAACTAAAGCTAGCTGTTCGATCGAGAAGTTGAGATGAATGGTTTGAGTGTGAAGTGGATCGAAATTTTCATAGCTAGGATCGATAATCCAACGTCGTAGGCGATCGCAATTTAACCAATTACGTAATTCTTTACTAGTCGGTAATTCTCCAATTTGAATCACAAAATCAGGAGTTAGTTTTTCTGCGAGTTGGCGATCGCGCAAAATTAAATCGTAAGTAGAAATTAAATAGGGATTGAGTTGGGCATAGTTGCGAACTGGAGATAGTGCTTCAGCGAGTACGGGAAATTGAAGAGTTTTGGCAAGATTAGCGATCGCCTGACAGTAAGCTTGAGCATCTTTTGGTTGTGCTAATCCTGCAATAATAATGCCGCGATCGGAGGATTGCCATGTTTGGATAGTTTGGGGTGTGGGGTGTGGGGTGTGGGGTTTGGGCTGTGGGGTATAGGGTGTAGGGTGTGGGGTATAGGGTGTAGGGTGTGGGGTGTAGAGTGTAGGGGCGACTCTTGTAGTCGCCCCACTAAATGTTGAAATAGCATTGAAAAATTCTTCTGTAGGAAACTGAGATTTTAATGCTTCTATTTCTGGTTGAGAAATTGGCGCTAGAGGTTCGCTAAAGGGAATATTGAGATGAACCACTCCAGCAGAGGGAAGGAGCGATCGCTCCCACGCCTGAACAATATTTTGTCTGAGATAGCGTAATTTTGTTAGTTCAGCAGAAGGGTTAGCTAATTCTGCTTGCCAATTAGGATAGTTACCATAGAGTTTCACTTGATCGATAGTTTGTCCTGCATGACAGTTACGTAACTCAGCAGGGCGATCGGCAGTGATAACCAATAGAGGTACTCGACTTTCTTTTGCTTCTATGATGGCAGGATAAAAATTAGCTCCTGCTGTTCCTGAAGTACATATTAAGGCTACTGGTAATTGGCTGCGTTTGGCTATTCCTAGGGCAAAAAAAGAGGCAGAACGCTCGTCTAAAATCGGAATTGCTTCAATACAAGGATGTCGTGCCAAAGCAATAGTTAGAGGAGATGAACGCGAACCAGGACAAACAACTGCTGTTGTTAATCCCAACCTGGATAAAGTTTCTACTAAAATAGATGCCCAGAGAGTATTAGTATTACGAAAATCGATCGACACAGAAATTTGAATTGAGAACTAAGAAAAATTGATCGCTAGAATAATTAAACCTTACCTAGTCCAGCAGTTTTCATCAGAACTTCATAAAGTTGTAGAAAAAATATAGATTTGATGAATTTTGTTACGAAAAATTTCCAGCAAATTCACTAAAAGTTTATTGGGCTGATGAAATACAAATGATATAAAAGAAAGTACTTATGATTGGTCAAAAAAATTACGCAAAATTCAGTTTTTCTGAAGCTTTGCGCAAACACTAATCAATTAATTTCTAAATTCAGACTAGCATGAAAATTTATCCTTTTGAACAGTCAAAGGGCTTCAAGTCTTTGTCTCAGTTCGCTGTTTCAGCTTTTGGAGCGGTAATATTTTTGAGCGCAGGTTCAGCTAAAGCTCTAACCTTTAACTTCAATCCACTTTTTGATACGACTACTGCCCAAGGTGCTGCTGCTATGGCTGGATTTCAAGAAGCTGGAGCCTATTGGTCTGCCGTATTTACCGACAATGTTGTCGTTAATTACGATCTTGGCTTTGCCGATTTAGGAACTGGAATTATTGCCCAAGCTGGTTCAAATACACAAAGCTTTCTCTATACTGATGTTTTCAATGCACTTGTTGCCGATGTTAGCTCCTTTGACGACAATATAGCAGTTTCTAGTCTGCAAAATACTCGTAGTCTTAAGCTTTTAATCAATCGCACTAGCAATAGTCCTCACGGTTATGGCAGTGAAATACCTTATTTAGATAATGATAGGGACACCAACAACAAAACCATTGGTGGTGTAGATGTTCTCGATCGCAATAGTCCACCTTTGACTAGTGCCTATACAGACGCTCAGTTTTCTAGAACTGCGGGAGTCAGCACCTTGGATCTGTTCCGCTATTCCGATCTAAGTTTTGCCCAAGGTGCGATCGATTGGACAGTTGATAACAGAGATAAGTATTTCTCTATCGATGGTGGAGTTACAAAAAAAGCCTTGTTCAGCAATGGCAGAAATTTAGGTGACGGAGCGCAAGCAAGTCACTGGAAAGACGATCTGGGTATTGGCATCATGGACCCAACTTTTGACTACGGTGAATTGGGTTTAGTCGCTCCAATTGATGTCATAGCTTTAGACGTGATTGGCTGGGATATGAGTCTAGCTGCCAAAAATTTGTATTTGAATGTAGACTTAGCAAAGTCGAAGTCTAAATTAGAGACAAGCGTTTTATTAAGTTCAAAATCTAAGTCTACTTCAGAGTCAAGCACTTTCTTGGCATTAGTGGCGCTTGGCGCAGGATTGCTCTTAAAACAGAACAAGCCATGTCGAGATTGATTCGATCGGTTCGTAGTCAACCCTTAAGGGTTGACTACAAACAAGTTCGATCCCTCAATTTAAAGTTGAGAGAATAATATCTACAAGCGAATTAGGACTAGAACGACCTTATTTCCCCTCAATTCAAGAGCGCCTGATACAGGATGACTTCAATAACTCGTGAGGTCAATTTTTTTTGAAAAGATCGCAGCACAAAAGCCTGTATAGCCTTCAAGTTAACGACCTGAAAGTAAGACATTATCTGAAATGCAAAAAGAAAACCCCCGCTACAGTTGAGTTCGTCGTTCAGACGAACAATAATTTAGCGGCGGGGTCATCGTTCTTTCGCCGTGCGACGACGAAAGCTGCGATGACTTCATGAATTTTTGCCAACAACCAAACCTATTTTAGCTTCTTTAAATAAACTTTACATATTATTTAATTCTGTGTAAGCTAAAATAGCACTATGCTAACAATGACCTATGAGTACAAGCTACAACCAAATGCCGAACAGATTGCCACTATCGAGCAAACGCTAGATGTATGCCTTTCTGTTTGGAACTTTGCGCTACGTCAGCGTAAAGATTGGTGTGCGTCTCGAAAGTCACCTGTCAATGCTTGTTCAATTCAATCTGAGTACATCATTTTTGCTGACGAACCATTTCCCAACTATCATAAACAAGCCAAACAGCTAACAGAAGCCAAAAAGCAATACCCTCAGTTAAAAACAGTTCATTCTCAAGTTCTCCAGCAGGTACTAAGAACCTTAGATAGAGCCTGGGATGAGATGAAAGCTAGAGGCTTTGGTTTCCCGCGCTTTAAAAATAAGTATCGAATGCGTTCGTTTGTCTTTCCACAGTTAGGAAAAGATCCAATTAAAAATGATGCTATCAAGTTTCCGCAGTTGGGATGGGTTCAATGGCGACAGTCAAGACCAATACCCGAAGGATTTGAAGTCAAACAAGCAAGGATTGTTAGAAAAGCATCTGGTTACTTTGTGATGCTATCACTACAGCTAAATGTTGATGTTCCTAGTCCCACGCCTCACGGTCATCCTAGAGGTATAGACTTAGGCTACGACAAATTTGTAGCTACCAGTGACGGTGAAGAGATTAAACGACCTCGATTTCTCAAAACTCTACAACGTAAGCTTAAATTGCTACAGCGTAGATTGAGAAACAAACAAAAAGGTTCTAATAATCGACACAAGTTAAACCAGAAAATAGCTAGGCTGCATCAACGCATATCTGACACTCGAAAAGACTGGCACTTTAAACTAGCTCACCATCTTTGTGATGGTGCTGGGATGCTGTTTGTAGAAGACATTAACTTTGTCGGTTGGCAAAGAGGGATGCTTTCAAAACATTCTGCCGATGCTGGTTTTGGTCAGTTTGTAAACATCTTAGAGTGGGTATGTTTCCGCCGTGATGTGTATTTTGCCAAGGTCAATAAAGATGGGACAAGTCAAACCTGCCCCAATTGTGGCGCACACACAGGAAAGAAAACTCTAGACATCCGAGTTCACCATTGTCAAGAGTGCGGATACACCACTACAAGAGATGTAGCAGCAGCCCAAGAAGTAAGAAATCGTGGGTTAAAGGCGGTTGGGCAAATCGTCTCTGAAAATGTCTGTGGAGATGGTCTGGCGGGGACGAATGGTCACATTAGTCTAGTTAAGAATCTAGGAAGCAGAAAATCTAAGTCGCAAGATTTAGAATCCCCCACTATAGCGACGCTAGGAGCTTAGTGGTGGGAGTATGTCAATACTACTGTCACTTATACCCAGCATAATCGATCGCAATTAAAGAATAATAAATAAGCGATGACAAATAACCCCTTGCTAGAATAACTTTATTTCCTAGGTAGTTCTTCTAAGTTCGAGACTGATATGCCTAAATCCTCCGCTCAAGTGCGGGTTGGTTCTTTGCTTAACGACCGCTATAAAATTGTTCGTGAATTAGGACGTGGCGGTTTTGGACGTGCTTATTTAGCTGAAGATACACATCGTTACCGAGAGCAATGTGTACTCAAAGAGTTTGCTCCTGATGTCGAAAGCGATTATGAATTGCGTAAGGCGGAGGAATTGTTTGAAAGAGAAGCTGGAATACTCTATAAACTCAAGCATCCACAAATTCCTCAGTTTCAAGCTTTACTGAGAACTCGTGTCGATGGTAAAGATTGTTTATTTTTAGCTCAGGAATATATTGAAGGAGATAGTTATTGGCAACTACTGCAACAAGGTCATCGTTTTGATGAAACAGAAGTTACTCAATTATTACTCTTGATTCTACCAGTACTCGATTATATTCATTCTTTAAAATTAATTCATCGAGATATTTCTCCAGATAATTTACTGTTAAGACGTGTCGATCGCAAGCCAATTTTAATCGATTTTGGTTGTGTTAAAGAAGCGGCTAATGCCATCTCTAAAAAGACTGGTGGTAATGCCACTTTAATTGGAAAAATCGGCTATGCTCCCCAAGAACAAATTCAGCAAGGACGCGCTTTTGCTAATAGCGATCTTTATTCTTTAGCGGTTACTATTATTGTTTTATTAACAGGAAAAAAACCACAAGATTTATACAATAGCTACAATGCTACGTGGAATTGGCGCAAAGATCTCAAGATTTCGTCTAACCTAGCAAAAGTTTTGGATAAAATGCTAGCTCATAATCCTGGCGATCGCTATCAGTCTGCTAAGGATGTCATTGAAGCTCTGCAACAAGAAAATTCTTCGGCATTTAGAAAGGTAATTTCTAGAATTAATACTTTAGTTGTAGCTCCTAATCGAGACAAGAATAATTATAATGATCCTGAACTAAGCTTTACAGGAATTGTTATTAAAACCCAAACAAGCTTAGTCTGGTTATTATCTAAAGCTTGGTCTATAACTAGCAAAAGTATTGCCTATCTTTATCGAGCAATTAGTCAAAAATTAACTGAGAAATCAAAGCATAAAAATATTCAAAATAGCCAGGTATCTCGTTTCAACATCAGAAGGTTTTCTGCTCTGATAGCTGGAGCTATTCTTTTGCCTGCAACGATTACTTTTGCTGTGGTTACGGGCTGGATTAGTAACTTTAAAATGCCCGATCTTTCTGTTCTATCTTTACCAAAACGAGAGCAATCTAGACAAGCTAAAATTAACCAGCATCTTGCAGATGCTAAGATTAACGCAGGTAGTTTTTATCAACAAGTCGATCGCATTTTTTATACTAAATATCCCCAATTGAAAGGAGTTCAACTAACCGATAAACCTCAACATAGAAAATATCGAGAAAAGTGGTATCAAATTGCTGAAGATTTATTAAAATATCAAAACAAAAACTAGTGCAAGAAGGCAGAAGGCTCCCAGGCAGAAGGCTCCCAGGCGGAAGGCAGAAGGTTCAAGGATAATTTGCAGCGATCTTGGGAAAATAGTTGTTACATTTAAACCATAAAGAAATATTAATGATTATTATCAAGTTTTGCATTTGATTAAAAGTTTTCTCTGTCACGATGTCTTTAGACTCGATCGCGGTTATTTAGAAGGTAGGATACTGACTTAAGGAATTACTAGCAATGGAAGGATTCTTAATCTTACTGGTACTTGGTGTATTGAGCTTAACTATTGTATTTGAGTTCTTATTTTATCGAGAAGAACAACAACAATAGGAATGGATGATAGTTCATTGTTCATTGTTCATTGAAAAACAGGGAGAAGGCAGAGGGCAGCAGAAGGCAGAGGGCTTTTATGCAGAAGTTTTTTACTTGCTACTTGCTACTTCCTACAGAGAGGGCAACCACAAGGGATTGCCCCTACTTCCTACTTTTTTCCCTACACCCTACACCCTACACCCTACACCCCACACCCCTAACCCCTAATCCCTAGCCCCTAACCCCTAATCCCTAGCTAAATTTAAATGAACAATTTACCCAGGCGATCGCAACAAATAATTAAACTATATTGCTATTTTCTTGTTTGTCTGCTCGTCGGTTTAGCGATCGGGATTCAGATAGCTACGATTGATACAGTTAATGCTCAACCTACTCGTCAATTTAATACAGAAGTACTCAATTTAAAAAATCGCATCAATTCATTAGAAACTGAACTTAGGAAAAGCAATAATAATTCCTCCTATCAATTCAATTTACCTTCTCGATCTAGTCCGAGTGTAGCACCCAGTAATTCTCCTCCTGCTGAAATCAATGGCGTGTTAGTAGGGAGAAGCGATCCAGCGTTTACCAACTTGGCGACTATGGTTGTTGAGTTGAAACAACAGGTACAAGAACTTGAAAAACGGGTTAACAAAATAGAAAAAAGTAATTAGTTAATAGCGATTCAGCTAGGATTGCTTTATGCTAATGGAATTACAATGGGCAATTAATGTCAAATTTTTGTTTAGATGCGAGTGTGAGGATTTAAACTGATGCATTTTGATTTGCCTAGTTTGGTGAAATCACTTGGCTATTTTGGTGTTTGGACAATTATTTTTGCTGAATCTGGGTTATTAGTTGGTTTTTTCTTGCCAGGAGATAGTTTGTTATTTACTGCTGGTTTTATTGCTTCTATTCCTAATAGTCCTCTCAATATTGCCGTATTAATTTTTGGTTGTTTTGTCTGTGCGGTTCTAGGGGATAATGTAGGTTATGCGACAGGGTATAGATTTGGACGCAAATTATTTGAGAAAGAAGATTCTCGCTTTTTTAAAAAGAAATATTTGATTCAAACTCAAGATTTTTACGATATACATGGCAAAAAAACGATTGTTCTCGCTAGATTTTTACCAATTGTACGAACTTTTGCGCCGATCGTAGCTGGTACTGCGGCTATGAATTACCGTATTTTTATGTCCTTCAATTTAATTGGTGGATTGGTTTGGACTGTTGGTGTTACTTTATTGGGATATTTTCTCGGACAAATCATTCCTGCTGATAAAATTGATAAGTATTTGATTCCAATTATCCTATTAATTATTATTGCTTCTTTAGCACCATCAGTTTGGCACGTAATTAAGGAACATAAATCAGCTAACAATAAAAACTAGTGCAGTTTCATCGCAATTTGAATGAACGACTTAAACCCAGAAGACTTAAATCGAGAAATTGAAAGTTTAACACTTACCAAGATTGGCGAACCTTATTTAAGACTTCAGTTAGATAAACAAACGCCAATATTTATGGCGATGAAATACACTCAGAGTGTAGTTATCGTACCAGCTAACCGCGTTACACCCATACCTAATTTATCTGATTGTATTTTGGGATTGTTATATCAACGCAGTCGAGTTTTCTGGGTTGTCGATCTTCCTCAAATTGTGGGATTATCTTCTGTCGATCGCAATTTGCGTGAATATCATATTGCGATTGTCAAAATTAATAATGTGCCATTAGGATTAGCAGTTCCCGAAATCAAAGGAATTTCCAGAATCATAGAAGAAAATATTAAGACAATTACCTCTACGGAAGAGGGGAGGATCGCTTCTAAATTAATTCCCTATTTAAAAGGCTGTTTCGTTCAAGAAAAAGAAGTTTTACCTGTTATAGATGTGGAAGTAATTGTCAAATCTCCTCTATTACATTAGTTCTATAGTTCTATAGCAGTTTTAGATAAATAGATGAGTTGTAGCTATTGTTAATTGTGAGCTAATTTCATCGATAAACTAATTCTTCTTAACTTTTCATTCACTTCTAAAACCCTAACTTTAACTACTTGTCCTACTTTGACAATTTGTTTGGCATCTTCAACAAAGTGATCGGCAAGTTGAGAAATATGCACCAATCCATCTTGATGCACTCCGATATCAACAAACGCACCAAAGTTAACTACATTAGTCACAATTCCCTCTAATTCCATGCCTTCTTTTAAGTCGGAAACCTCATTAATTCCTTCTTTAAAGGTGGCATATTTAAATTCTGCTCTGGGATCTCTTCCTGGCTTCTCTAATTCACTAATAACATCTTTTAGAGTAGGTAAACCGATCGATTCAGTTACAAATTGTTTTAAATCTAAAGATTGCAATTGAGCATTAACTTGAGATATTTTATCCAAAGAAATATTTAAACTCTTGGCAATTTTTTGGACGACAGCATAGCTTTCTGGATGCACGGCGGTATTATCTAAAGGATTATCGCCGCTACGAATGCGAAGAAAACCAGCCGCTTGCTCAAAAGCTTTTGGTCCTAATTTGGTAACTTTAAGTAATTCTTTGCGATTTTTAAAAGCACCATTTTGGTTGCGATAGCTAACAATATTATTGGCGATCGTAGGAGTAATACCAGACACAAAAGTAAGCAATTCTTTCGATGCTGTATTGAGATCGACACCGACATAATTAACACAACTTTCGACAGTTTCTTCTAATTTTTGCTTTAATAATTTTTGTTCGACATCGTGCTGATATTGTCCGACACCGATCGATTTGGGGTCAATTTTTACTAATTCTGCTAACGGATCTTGTAAGCGTCTGCCAATACTAATTGCGCCTCTGACTGTCACATCTAAATCGGGAAATTCTGCACGCGCTACATCGCTAGCAGAATAAATTGAAGCACCAGATTCGTTAACAATTACTTTAATCGGTTTTTGAGGAATAGTTTTTAATATTGCGGCGACAAATTCATCGGTTTCTCGCGAAGCTGTACCATTGCCGATCGCAATTAATTCTATTTGATATTTGTCAATTAATTTTTTAACTGTATTTGCAGCTTCTATTCTCTTATTTTTTCCAGTATGGGGAAAGATTTGTTGATATTCTAAAAACTGAGCTGTTTCTGACAGGATTGCCACTTTACAACCAGTACGAAAACCAGGATCGATCGCCAGAGTTGGTTTCATTCCCGCAGGCGGAGATAGTAATAATTCTCGTAAATTTGCTTCAAAAGTTTTAATCGATTCAATGTCAGCATATTCTTTGCGATCGCTGCGTACTTCTCTGATTAATGATGGTTTCATCAAACGATTAAAAGCATCTTTGAGCATCGATCGATAAAATTCTTTAATTTCAGAATTTTTGGTTTTGATTTCCTGAGATTCTAAATAATAAATTGCTTCGTTTTCATCAAAATCGAGATCTACAGATAAAATGCCTTCTGCTTCACCACGAAATAGCGCCAAAATACTATGGGGTGGAATCTTTTTGACGCTAATCTGATAATTGCGATACATTTCAAACTTAGTACTACCTTCAGGATGTTCTTCTTTAATTTCAGAAATAAAGACTGCTTTTTCTAATAAATATTCTCTTAAATAAGCCCTGAAATTAGCTTTTTCTGAACTTATTTCTGCCAAAATATCGCTAGCGCCAGCGAGTGCATTTTCTGTTGTCTTAATTTCTTTTTCTGGATCGATATATTTAGCTGCTTCTTGCTTTAAAGATAAGGAATTTGCTTTAGATTGATTTTGAGTTTGAATAAATTCTGCTAAAGGTTCTAAACCTCTTTCTTTAGCGATCGTCGCTCTAGTTCTTCTTTTTGGTTTGTAGGGTAAATATAAATCTTCTAATTCAGTTTTTAGTAAACAAGATTCGATTTTATTTTTCAAATCTTCAGTTAACTTATTTTGAGCGGCGATCGCCTCAAGAATTGTCTGCTTTCTTGCTGCTAATTCTGTTAAATAAATAAAGCGATCGGAGATATTTCTAATTTCAGTTTCATCTAGAGAACCAGTTTTTTCTTTTCTGTAGCGAGCAATAAAAGGAATAGTTGCACCATCAGCTAGTAACTCTAGAGTATTGTTAACACTGGATAGGCTTAAAGATAGTTCGGTGGCGATGACTTGAGGGATCATTAGAGGGGTTAGGGGCTAGGGGTTAGGGACTAGGGACTAGGGATTAGAGAGACTGGGAGACTTTCTTTAAGTAATAAGTAATAAGTAATGAGTAATAAGTTTTTTTACTTGCTACTTGCTACTTGCTATTTAAAAACCTCTTGCCTTTTGCCTTCTGCTGCCTGCTGCCTGCTCCCTGTTAACTGATAGCTACTTTACAATCTAGAAACAGATCGATCGTCACTTTTTTACACTTTTTTAAATAAATTTGTAATAAGCTACTAAATAGACAGCAACTCTGAAATAAATTGCCTATAAATTTTAAATTTTTTCGTCGTTTATGGCTGAGTGCTGAATGCCGATCGTTAGACCATGAAAAGTTTGAACTATCATCACTTTAAGCTATCAAAGCTCGGATATTTTTTAATTCTTTTGTTTTCTCTAACATGCAGTTTGGCATTTTCTACTCCTGTTAGTAATCATACAGAAAGCTCTCTCCACGAACTAGCTAAGACGAAAGGATTATTCTACGGTGCTGCTTTGGATGATTACTTATTTGCAGATGAACAGCTACAACAAGCAATACTAAAAGATATTGGTGCGGTAACGCCTGAGAATGGGTGCAAATGGGATTTCATCAGAGCAAAGGGCGACTTTAATTTTGTTAGTTGCGATCGCATGTTGGAATTTGCGCGATCGCACAATCTGAAATTTCGAGGACATACGTTAGTTTGGCATGTTGCTAATCCTGAATGGTTGAATCGGGAAATAAACCCTAGCAATGCCGAGCAACTAATGAAAGAACACATTACTAGAGTTATGTCTCGCTACAAAGGCAAAGTCTACTCTTGGGATGTTGTCAACGAAGTAGTCGCGCCTGAAGATGGTCGTCCTGATGGTTTGCGAAACAATATTTGGCTGAAAAATATCGGTGCTGACTATATCGAAAAAGCCTTTAAATACGCCAAACAGGCAGATCCCAAGGCAATTCTTGTCTATAACGAAATTTTGATCGAAAATGATTCCCAAGAAGCTAGAGCGAAAAGAAAAGCAGCATTGCAACTATTACGGCAATTGAAAGCCAAAAAAGTACCCATCGATGCCGTAGGACTTCAAGGACACCTTTGGAACAACGATACTTTTCGAGAAATTGAAAGCTTTATTGAGGAAGTTGGCAAACTGGGTTTATCTGTTTATATCACTGAATTAGATGTTTCCGATACTTATATTTATGGGGATATAGCCCATAGAGACAAAGAGGTTGCCAAATTATACACAGATTTTCTAAATAGAATTATAGACCAACCTGCACTTAAAGGAATTATTACTTGGGGATGGTCTGATAAATATAGTTGGATGAATCGATCGCAAATACCAGGAGTCAGCAGAGAAGATAAACAACCCCTTCGTCCCCATCCTGTAGACGATCGCTTTAACAAAAAATTGGCATGGCAGGCGATCGCTGATGCTCTTAAGAAAAGAGAAGCGATAAAATAGGTTTCCTCACCTCTGAGTAAAGCATCATGACGATCTCACAGGATTCAATTATGCGACCATACCTATATGGGCGGCGACGATCTGCCAATTTCCCCTCTTCGAGACAGTCCAAACGCGCGTATAACGAAAGTCTCCATTTGCAAGGCTGCCTTTATAACTACCAGACAATTGCATTCGGACAGAAACGATCACTACCTCTCCATAAATTTTAATATGTTGCTCGGAAGGTTTCAGCTCGTTTATCTCGAACGCAGCAGATTTGTGGGCGGCTAGATCGTCTTGTTTACTTAATAATTCTCCAAGATGGCTTGTGATGATAATTTCGGGGGCTAATAATTCATCCAAAACGCTGACATCGGAAGCAAGCATCGCTAGCCTCAGCCGTTCTTCGAGGTTGATAATTTGGGTTTTGACTATTTCTGTCGTATTCATAGCGATTAATATCAGCCAGGTATTTTATTCTGTTTTACCCAAACAATAGACCTCCTGCAAAAGTATTATGACGTTCTTTTCATAACAAAGTTTTTTAAGGTTTTCACCTAATAATAAATCTTGAGCTGAATACTAGTTCAATTGTTGGTTATAGCAAAAATCGATCGGACTTATGCAGGAGGTCTAATGAAGTAGGGATGGATTGGGTAAGACGTAATTTTGAAAATTAGCCAGCGATCGCCGAACCTAATTTTTCTAAATAAACTGAGGAAAGACAGATAATCTAATCATCAAAGCAATTCTATATAGCAAAATTAACTGATTTTCTTAAAAATTATTGATCGATAAAAATTTAGAGCAAATAAGAATTATAATTAACTTGAGTAAAGTGTATTTTTGAGAATAAGCGGTATAAAAATTCGGCTTAGCCTTTCGTAGCTTTTGACGAAGTATCAAAATGTTGGAATCGATCTTACGATCGTATGTAGGGGAATAAGCAACAATTTTTCTTGCTGCTTGTTTTTGGTGGTTGAGGAGTGCTGACAAAATTCATAACTTTAAAGACTTTTTAGGATTATGAACGCATATAACCTCGAAAATAAGCTGAATTTAAGACAAGATTTACCCAATTCCGAAGCAGACGAATCCACATTGCTACAACAATATGGAAGCGCGATCGAACGAGAATTAGCACAAACGCTCGAACAGGTTGACAGATTGCTTTCAGCAGCTAGCGATCGCCAGATAGCTGGATTTTTACCAGAAGCGGCGACGATTCCAACTCAAAAAAATAACGGTAAGTGCAGAGCATATCTAGATTTAATTCATGCACTACTTCATTGTCCTGAAGGATTAGAAGCAGAGATCGTAGCTGTAAATTCAGATTTAATTGATTCTGGTTTGGTACGGATGCTCAAACAAATGGCAGTTCATATATCCGAACTAGGTGATCGAGAAACTGCCAATTTTCTCGACAATTTTGCCATAGAAGCAGAACGACAATTAATCAGTGCTGAAACTTTTAACTTAGACTGGGATAACTGGATTTTTGGCTGAGACAAATCCCTTCGAGCGACTTCTTGGGCGAGGAATCCCGCTAATTGAACCCAAACCTGATAGTCTAAAACAATAAAGCCTCTTTTTTATATTTTTAGCTATCAGATAATGAATTACCTAATTGCCATACTACCCGATCGCATTAAAGCAGAAGAAGCCTACACTGCATTAGAAAAAGCAGGTATTCCCCAACCGCAAATTTCCATTTTGGGTAAAGGATATAAAACTGCTGATGAATTTGGTTTGATCGACCCTGCTCAAAAAGCCAAGCAACAAGCAATTTTTATGGCATATTGGCTTGTTCCTTTTGGGTTTGCGGCTGGATACGGCTTCGATTTGATTACTGGACTAGATACTTTTAGTTGGGCTGGAGAACCAGGAAATCATATCATTGGGGGAATTTTAGGCGCGATCGGCGGCGGCATGGGGAGTATATTTGTAGGTGGTGGTGTAGGTCTTTCTTCTGGTAGTGGTGACGCTTTACCATATCGCAATCGTCTCAACCAAGGTAAATATTTAGTTGTAGTTGAAGGTTCAGAAAACCTGAAAAATAGAGCTACAGAGATATTACGTCAATTCAACCCAGAAAATATCCAAGGCTATGCTATGACTGGAGATTAGCTTGCTTGGAATTGGGGACTTGCTAGTACGACTTCAAGGGACTATCACACAATTTATCAAAGTCTCAGCTACAATCTTTTGTCAAGCCCTGTGTTGACTAATTCGACTAAGATTGTGAGGAGTCAAGTTATGAGTCAGTTACCTAAATCAAATCGCACCAAATCATCTTTCGCCTTTACCCTAGCGATCGCTACTATAACCATCAGTTTATTAACCACTGCTTGTGGTAGTGGTAGCGGTGGTGGAACTAGTAACACGGGTGGTACGGGGAGTAGCGAAAGCGCTAGCAATACTGGTGGTGACGGGTTAAAATTAGGAGGATTATTTCCCATTACAGGCGATCTTTCTGCTGTCGGTCAAAATTTACCGATCGCCGCCCAATTAGCCGTAGATAAAGTTAACGCTTGTGATGGGGTCAACGGTAAACCAGTAACTTTTATTACTGAAGATGATGGAACAGATCCCACTAGAGGAAGTGAAGGGATGACAAAACTAGCTGAGGTCGATCGCGTTGCTGGTGTGGTTGGTTCTTTTGCTAGTAGTGTTTCTGGTGCTGCTGTTGATATTGCTGTCAGAAATAGAGTTATGTTGCTTTCTCCAGCTAGTACCAGTCCAGTTTTCACCGAACGCGCCCAAAAAGGTGACTTCCAGGGCTTTTGGGGTCGTACTGCCCCTTCTGACTTTTATCAGTCTCAAGCCTTAGCTGCACTCGCCCACAAAAAAGGCTTTAAAAATGTTTCTACTGTAGTGATTAATAATGACTACGGAGTTGGTTTTGAACAAGAATTTATTAAAACTGTCAAAAAGCTTGGCGGTACTGTAGTTAATGAAACCAAACCCGTTCGCTACGATCCGAAAGCAACTACTCTCGATAGTGAAGCAGCAGCAGCTTTTGGTGGTAAACCAGATGCAGTAGCAGCAGTTCTTTATGCTGAAACTGGTAGTATTTTGCTTAAATCAGCCTTCGAGCAGGGTTTAACTAAAGATGTAACTGTATTGCTTACTGATGGGGTTTATACCGAAGATTTTATTAAACAGACAGGTCAAACTGCTGATGGTCAATCTATCCTTAGTGGTGCTTTAGGTACAGTTCCAGGGGCTAATGGGAAAGCATTAGCTGACTTTACTACCCTTTGGAAAGAGAAACAGAAAAAAGGACTGACTGCTTACGTTCCTCATAGTTGGGATGCAACAGTATTGTTGATGCTAGCAGCAGAATCGGCTAAAGCCAATACGGGTGAAGGTATTAAAAGTAAACTTCGCGAAGTAGCAACTGCACCAGGAAAAGAAGTAAGCGATCCTTGTGAGGCGCTCAAATTAATTAAAGCAGGAGAGGATATTAACTATCAAGGTGCTAGCGGCAATGTCGATCTCGATGAAAATGGTGATGTAGTCGGTAGTTATGATGTGTGGACAGTGAAACCCGACGGGACTTTGGCAATAATTGATAAAGTCGAGCCTGGACAATAAGCAAATTGTAAACTTGGAAAAATACAGCGCTAAAACTAACTACATGTTTTATATAGCAATCCTAAATCGTTTGTAAAAAATTTCTTTTGCCTTTTGCCTCTATCTCGGAGGCGGAGAAACTCAACACGAAGCTCTTGCCTGTCCTCATCAATTAATTAACGACTCATTTCCGATTGCTATAGTTAGTTTTAGTGTTTTTTAATTATTTGCATAGATCGGATTTAGATCGTGGATAATTTTTGGAAAGTTAAATTTATTCATAAACTTGAAAAAGTATTGACAAAATCAAGATATTGGGCAATAATTGATAAAGTACACAAAACAACTACGAAAAATAGACTTCTTGCAGAAGTCAGGCAATAGGCAATAGGCAATAGGCAATAGGCAATAGGAACAAACATTCATTCTTTAGATATTAGAGTTGATTATTTTTTTATTTTTGCAAGAGGTCTAATGACAAACCCAGACTCATCAAGATTAGATCGCATAGAGGCGTTGTTAGAAGCAATAGCTAAAAGAACGGATTCAAATGCTAAATCCATTGAAGCATTATCTAGCGAAAGATTTGAAACTGAAAGAAGGCTAGACAGAGATAGAGCAAGACTTTATCAATCAATGGCAGATTTAGCTAACGCTCAAGCCAGTTTTTATACAAGACTTGAAGAAAACGATCGCAGACAAAATGAGATGGTTGAAATCTTAAAGCTATTAACTCAACGTTTAACTGACAACTAATTATCAGGAGGCGCACAAGCAATACACTGGGACAACTACGACCCGATTTTCGCTTGTGCTATTTAATTGTACTATGCCCAACAATCACGGCGGTTTAAGAAAAGGGGCAGGCAGAAAAACCAAATATAGCGATCGCGTCAAACTTCAAATTGTCCTCGATCGCGAATTATTAGAGCTTATTGACCTGTACATTAAAGATAAAAAAATTAATCGGTCTGAATTTTTTCAAAAATTAGCTAAAGATCGACTTATCAATCAGTAGCAAAATTAGATTTATGTACGACTTTTTTAGACGATCGCTCTATAACGGATTGTTGCAAATCATCTTTACTACTGTTTAATTCTTGATTCAACTCTATCCCTCATCTGTCACTTTGGGATATTTTCACGAAAGCAGGTCATTTCAGCCTACGAAAGATTAAGGTTTTGACCCAGGTTGACAGAAAAGGACTATGCATCAAATAAACTGGCAAATGTCACAATAAAGAATAAATTAAAATACTTGTTTATTTAGTTGTCATGCCTTACTCTCCCACCTATCTCAGTGGTAGCGAAATTAGAGAAAAATTTCTCACCTTTTTTGTCGATCGCGGACATAAAAAATTAGCTAGTGCTTCCCTAGTACCAGAAGATCCTACTGTACTGCTGACGATCGCGGGTATGCTACCATTTAAACCCATTTTTCTAGGTCAAAAACAGGCAGAACAACCACGCGCCACTACCTCACAAAAATGTATTCGTACCAATGATATAGAAAACGTTGGACGTACCGCCAGACACCACACTTTCTTTGAAATGTTGGGCAATTTTAGCTTTGGCGATTATTTCAAAGAACAGGCGATCGCTTATGCTTGGGAACTCTCAACCAAAGTATTTGGATTACCAGCAGAAAGGTTGATAGTCAGCGTTTTTGAAGAAGATGAGCAAGCATTTGCCATTTGGAGAGATAATATTGGCATTCCCGCCCATCGCATTATGAGAATGGGTGCAGACGATAACTTCTGGGAATCTGGTCCCACTGGTCCTTGTGGACCCTGTTCGGAATTATATTATGATTTCCATCCTGAATTAGGAGATGACAAGATTGACTTAGAAGATGACTCTAGGTTTATCGAATTCTATAACCTGGTGTTCATGCAATACAATCAGGACAGAGAAGGAAATCTCACACCATTACAACATAAAAATATTGATACGGGAATGGGTTTGGAGAGAATGGCACAGATCCTTCAATCCGTTCCCAATAATTATGAAACCGATTTGATTTTCCCCATTATTAAATCGGCGACGGAAATTGCAGGAATTGATTACAACACAGCAGACGAGAAGACGAAAGTATCTTTAAAAGTAATCGGCGATCATGTTCGTGCAGTAGTGCATATGATTGCAGATGGCATTAATGCTTCTAATATTGGTAGAGGTTATATTCTGCGTCGTTTGATTCGTAGAGTAGTTCGCCATGGACGTTTAATCGGTATATACGATGGTCCAGACGCGATCTATCGCCTCTTTACACCCATTGTTGCCGAAGTTGCGATCGCTCTTTCTGAATCCGTCTATCCTAATGTTAGAGAAAGAGCGGAATTTATCAAAAACCAACTACAAACAGAAGAATCTCAATTCCTCAAAACTCTAGAAAAAGGCGAGAAATTACTAGCAGAAATTATTGCTAAAGGTGACAAGCAGATTGCTGGTGTAGATGCTTTTACTCTCTACGATACCTATGGTTTTCCTTTGGAATTAACTCAGGAAATCGCCGACGAACAGGGTTTGACTGTTGATGTAGATGGTTTTGAAGTAGAAATGGAGGAACAGCGCCAGCGATCGCGCGATGCACATGAAACCATCGATCTTACCGTACAGGGTAGTATCGATAAACTAGCAGAGCATATTCACGCTACTCAATTTTTAGGCTACACCGAACCGCGATCGACAGCAAAAGTAGAAGCAATTCTTGTAGAAGGAAAAACCACAGCAGTTGCAGAAGTAGGTACAAGCATACAAATTATTCTCGATCGCACTCCTTTCTATGCCGAGTCTGGCGGACAAATTGGCGATAAAGGTTATTTAACAGAGGTAGGGGCGAATGGCCATTCGCCCCTACAGATTAGAATTGAAGATGTCAAAAAAGAATCTGATTTCTTCGTTCATTTTGGTCGCATCGAACGAGGTACTATTCAATTAGGGGATACGATTAACGCACAGATCGATCGCGCTTGTCGTCGTCGCGCTCAAGCTAATCATACTGCAACGCACCTGTTGCAAGCAGCACTCAAGAAGATTGTAGACAATTCTATTTCTCAAGCAGGTTCCTTAGTCGATTTCGATCGCCTGCGCTTCGATTTTAACTGTCCTCGCGCCATTCCCCCCGAAGAACTACAACAAATAGAAGATACGATTAATACTTGGATTGCTGAAGCACACGATACCCAAATTGAGGTAATGCCGATCGCCGAAGCTAAATCTAAAGGCGCGATCGCTATGTTCGGTGAAAAATATGGCGATGAAGTACGAGTAATTGATGTACCTGGTGTTTCCATGGAATTGTGCGGCGGTACTCACGTCAGGAATACAGCAGAAATTGGACTGTTTAAAATTATTTCTGAAGCTGGTATTTCTTCAGGAGTTAGAAGAATAGAAGCTGTTGCTGGTGCTGCTGTTTTAGAATATTTAAATGTCAGAGATAAAGTAGTCAAAGATTTGAGCGATCGCTTTAAAGTAAAACCCGAAGAAATTCCCGATCGCATTACTAATTTGCAAACAGAATTAAAAACAACTCAAAAAGAATTAGAAACCCTTAAAAGCGAACTAGCGATCGTTAAATCCGACCAACTATTATCTCAAGCTAAATCTGTAGGCGAGTTCAAGATTTTAGTAGCCAATTTAGGCAATATCGACGCTAATTCTTTAATGAAAGCGGCGGAAAGATTGCAGCAAAAATTAGGCGAAGCTGCGGTAGTTTTGGGTTCAATTCCTGAACAAGGAAAGGTAAGTTTAGTCGCTGCTTTTAGTCAGAAAGTAACTAAAGAAAAGCAACTGCAAGCTGGAAAATTTATCGGCGCGATCGCTAAAATTTGTGGCGGTGGCGGCGGTGGAAGACCGAATTTAGCACAAGCTGGAGGAAGGGATTCTAGTAAGTTGAAAGAAGCTTTGGATGTTGCGAATAAACAGTTGATTGAAGGGTTGAATTAAATTTAAAAAGGGTAGGCTTTAACCTACCCATAAATAAACTTTTTTAACAACATATTACTATTAGTAAAATATCGATCAGTGTTTGTACAAGAAAATTAATTCCTTTAGTTTTACTAGAACCTATAAAAAAAACTTGGAGTTTATCACTACGAACTATTAATTACTGTGGTTTAGACTAAAAATAATCATTACTAAACAATTCAGCTAGTGAAAAA
>CAZJTL010000050.1:0-25936 GCA_964548905.1 uncultured bacterium
TTCTCGTTTTTACTCTCGAATCCGCCTTTGTTAACTAACTAGCAACTTGGGTTATATATGTAATGCAAAAAAGTTCATTTTGTGTAAGCTCTAAAAATTCAATTACTAACAACGCTCATCAAATCTGCTATAAAAACTGCCGTATTTAAACCAATATTGTTTCAGATCGTGATGAGGTGTATTTAAACTAGCTTTGGCTTGATAGAGAAGAACCTGTCGATGGTTCCCCATCCAAACTCGCTTAACGGGTTCCACAGAAATTAAAGTTCCTCCCAAACTGACAATAGATTCCTCAAATCGCTCAATTGCTGGATAATCTAAAGTTTCAAAAATAAAAAAATTTCCCGAGCAAATCAAATGACGACTTCTGATCCAAGCTTGCATTTTTTTGCGAGCTAACGGAGGTAGCATGATGACTGGCGATTGTAATACATTCATCAATTTGGATTAAATTTCTTCAAATCAGAAAAATAAAGCGAATTAAAAATTCGCTTTTTAGGAGGAATTGAATCTTGTCAGTTAGTCAAGGGATGTTCAGAAGTTGCCGATTACAATACTTCTGTAATGCTGACAATAGTGCCACCTACCCGATGAATTCTCTGAATTTGTGGAGTCATATCTGCACCAGAGACGAGATAGACAGTATTGCTACGCCGACGAGGACTGTCAAATTTAGAACCTTTGACCAAAATTTTAAACATCTTTTCCGTTGCATCTTTAGCAGGACTGATGCGTCCAACTGAAGAAGTTCGTAATGCTTTTGTACTGCTATTGCTAGCCACTGCTTCTACCAAGCGAGAGGTATCAAAAGCACTGTCAACTCCAGCATATCCCTGATACAACGAAAGAGTACGATTATAACCTACCTGTTTTTGTCCGATCTGAGTTTTAGCACCTTGATAGTAAGGAACAATATTTTCGCCGAATTTCTCTTGATACTCATCATTATCGAGATAAGAGTCGATTTCTGCCTCATATCCTTGCTCAATACAACAACGAATATGCTCGGAAAGTTCGGCTTGATCTAGAGGAGCGCGACCTAATAAATGCTTAAAGTTTAGCTCCACAAAACGATAGGGAGCGCAGGATTCAAAATAGCGGCGACGATAGAAGTCCGATTTGGCTACAGCACGGACAAATTCTCGTACACTCAGGCTACCATTGCACAATTGAGATTCTGCTGTCGCTAGCCGTTCGCTGTCCATAATATGAGGATTGCCTAGAACTTGTTTATAAACAGAACGAATTACCGCTTGTTTTTCTTCAGGGGTGCTAGTCGGTAAAAGTTCTTGAGGTGCATCTAAAACGACACTCATGGAAATTCTCCTTAATTAATCGAATTTTATAAAAATTAAAGACTAAAGGGAAATAATGCCCCAGGCAGCTAAGGCTACAGAAACTATACCCAGCGTTAATAATGCACCGCCAGTTATAGCTATAATTTTGCCAGCTAGCTGAACTACTACTGGATAAGGTGGTTTCTGCCAATCATAAATAACTGGTCCCACGCTAGAACCAAGACTAAATCTAGGTCTAGCTTTGAAATAACCCATTGCCTCTAATTTAGCTCTGTAGTCTGCACCATAACGAGGCATCCGAGCAAAGGGTAACTCTCCTTGAATGCGCTGAGGTAGAATGCGTCTTCTTTGATAGGGAACTGTATCGTAGCCAAAGTTGCTGAGATATTCCTCGCTATTGAGTAAGTCATCGACAAAACCTTGCAATCCCTTAGTTGCCAGCACAATAGACCAGGCAAGCTTTTCGCGATCGTTATAAACATCGCGTCCCAGAACACGCTGAATACACATTTGCGCGAAACGATAATTATTATTCGGTTCGTAGTTGCGTCGTCGAAAACTTTCCGAAAGAACTAGCCCCCGAATAAAATCTTTAACTGTAATTTGACCGAATTTTAGTTGAGATTCTAAGGCTTTTTGGCGATTACTGACAAGAAGCTGTTGCTCGTTATAAATCTGTCGATAGGCTGCGTTAATTAACTCATCAATTTCGCCGCCTAAAGGCAGATTTTCGGTGCTATAAATTCTGGGCTGTTCGTCTCCTGGAACTTCATAGCTAGCAACTCGCTGATTTTGACTGTTTGGGGGATAGTTTAGTAAAGGAAGAGTCATATTTAATAATTTAAAATTCCAATTTAAAAATGGTTCTAGCTAATTGGCGTAATACTAGCAATATTGCCACCTAACGAATGAATACGCTGATATTCTTGGGATAGTTTATTGAATGGGACGAGATAGACTTGATTGCTTCGACACTGTTGAGATAAGAATCAATCTCTGCCTCAAAACCCTTCCGATCTAAGATGGTGCTGTGTAGTCTCATCTCTTCTAAACCATCAGGGGTACGACCAAGAAAATGCTTGAAATTTAGCTCGATAAAACGATAGCGAGGAGAAGTATCAAAGAAGCGAGAACGATAAAGATCGGATTTAGCTACAGCCCGTACAAAATCACGAACACTTAGTTCGCCTCGCTTGAGCTGGGATTCGGGAACAGAAACTCTTTCGCTTTCCATCACATAAGCATTGCCCAAAATTTGCCGATATACTGCGCGAATTACGATCTCTACTTCTTCTTCCGAGCGTCCTGGTAGCAGTTCCAAAGGTGGGGTGTCTTCAAACAAACCGACACCAAGTTGGGATGCAGATCCAAAAGCCATTGAAAATACTCCTTAATCTCTAACAGATCGAACTTTACCAGATTGGAGGTAATGAAAATGGTGAGTTAACGGTAAAGAAATCGGCAAGATTTTCTAACTTCTCTAACTCAAGCCAAACCTTGTCGATAGTTAGTCACGAGTTCAGAAAATTCGTAAATTGTCATGAAATCTTGACATAGCGATCCCCAGATTCCCTATAAATTCGTAAAAGCCTTTAAATAAAAGAAAAACAATCGATCCCAAAGCCCAAAAATTTGTTACATATAATTAAGAAAGCAAAATTAATTGCTTTAAAAAAACAAATTATCCAAATGCCGCTTACGGCACCTATTAATAAAAAACCGATCGATCTAATTAAATAATCAAGGGTTAACAAACCGTGAATTTTAGAAGGCATCTTGTTACCTACTGAGTCATCCACTCAACAGGATCTGTTTGCCGTTCAAACAATCGGAGAAAGTCCTCAAATGGCAAAAGAACGCCCACCTCTTGAAGAAATGACATTAAGGCAACTCCGCAAAGTTGCCAGTGAATTAAAGATCTCTCGTTATAGCCGTATGCGAAAAGATCAGCTTATAGCGGCAATTCAAGGAAAAATAGCTCAAGGTACATCTAGCATCCAGGAGGAGCAACAAGTGGAAGCAGCAAAATTTGAAGTTGGTCAAGAAGATCGTATTGGTGCGCCTCTAGCGTCCGTTGACGAAGATTTAGGCGAATTGCCTGGAGGCTACGGTGAAAGTCGTATTGTTTTAATGCCTCGCGACCCTCAATGGTCATTTGCTTACTGGGATATTCCCAATGCTCATAAAGAAGAGTTGCGTCGTCAAGGCGGACAACAGATCGCTTTGCGCCTTTATGATGTCACTGATATCAATCTCGACTACCAAACTCCTCACAATGTACAAGAATATCTCTGTGACGAACTAGCAAGAGAGTGGTACTTACCAATTCCAGTCAGCGATCGCGACTACGTTCTAGAAATCGGCTACCGTTGTGGTGATGGACGTTGGTTAATGCTAGCTCGTTCTAGTACTGTCCGTATTCCTCCTGTTTATCCTTCTGACTGGATTGAAGACGTTTTTGTCACCGTTAACTGGGAAGAAGAGCTAATCGGCAAAACCGTTTACGAACTCGTTCCTCCTAGCAAGCGTCAAGCTGAGATGGCCCCCAATGGCATCTACGAACAAATCTTCGATATGGCACAATCTGCTGAAGCGCAAAGAGTTGCTGGTTCTTTGTTCGGCTCAATGCAGCAAGTTCCCGAAGAAGTTTTAAGTTCTTATATCTTCCCTTCTGGCGTTGGTTCTTGGGCAGTTCCTACTGCATCAGGTATCAATATGTCTGGTGTAGGTATGATGTCTGGAGTTGGCTTCTCTGCTTCTGCTGCTCCCGTTCGTCCTCGTCAGTTCTGGTTAGTAGCTGATGCCGAACTAATTGTTTATGGGGCAACTGAACCAGATGCAACAGTCACTATTGGCGGTCGTCCAATTAAGCTCAATCCCGATGGTACATTCCGCTTCCAAATGTCCTTCCAAGATGGCTTAATCGATTACCCAATTATGGCAGTAGCGGCTGATGGCGAACAAACGCGATCGGTTCATATGAAGTTTACTCGCGAAACTCCTTCTCGTAATACCAATACCAAAGAAGAAGCAAAGCTAGAATGGCTCAATTAAGTAGTCACGCCAAATTAATTTCCTAATTAAATTTTATTGGTCGATTTACCTCCAGCTTTAAGAAAAGAAGTTGGAGGTTTTTTTTACAAAATTTGAATTTTGTTATCAATATGTAGCTGTTTACCTGCTTCTGAAGCAGGTACTTTTGTATTAATTGTTAGTCGATAATAATGATTGAAGCGAGATAAATTTGTCCAAGCGGGAATTGTTGCTTGACGCTTAGCAATAAAAGTTTTTTGGAACTGAGGATAACTCGCTCCCGTTTCAGGATTTCTGGTAATCACTATACAACGCTGACAAGGGTTACTACCCTCAAACAGAACATCCCCAACTTGGAAAGGAACTAATTGTTCTCGATCGCCAAATAACTTATCTTCCCAAAAAGCAGGAACTCCTTCTAACTCTAAATTGGTTCGCAATCGTCGCCGTATTTCTTCTAAACTGAGATTAGGAAACCAATTGGCAACTGTTTCTAAAGTACTCCTACTAACGATCGTAGGCCCAGGCGCTTTAGTATCATCTGGGAAGCCAATATCTAAGTTTTGAATAATACTGACAGGATAGCCAAAATAATCACTCAGCCAATTTGCCAAAGCTGGACGTTCTGCATCTAAATGAAACTGAGAAGATTGATCTGCACCTTGAATCCTAATTGTTAGCGTTCTGGCAGCTAAATCGAAATCGGTTCTAAGTAAATGCACGCGATCGGTGCGTTTACCATTGACAAATTTACCTTGTTCATCAACGATAGCAAACTCGCGATCGCCAACCAAAGCTCCACCAGGAGATAAAGTAGCGCGATCGATCTCAACTCCATCGAGCGACTTGATCGGAAAGATAAATATCTTAGCTAGATGAGGCATTGTTCATGGTTCATGGTTCATGGTTCATTGCTAATTGCTTAAACAAGGGAACAGGGAACAGGGAACAGATAAAAAACTTGCTAATTGCTACTTCCTACTTTTCTCCTCGTCTCCCCTACTCCCCTGCTCCCCTGCTCCCCTGCTCCCCTAATCCCTACTTTGCTCGAATACTCATTGGTTGAGAAGTAGGACTTTTCTTGCCAATACTTTGAGTTTTCAACAGAGAAATTGCTCTGGCATATTGAGGATCGGATAGAGTTGCAAATAGAGATGGATTACTCTGCAAATTTACCTGTTGTTCTTGAGTTAGATCGAGCTGAACATCTGGCGCAATTCCTTTATGATCGATATCGATTCCACTAGGAGGAAAATAACGCGCGATCGTCACTGCTACTCCCGAACCATCAGACAGGGTATGTACTGACTGAACTAATCCTTTCCCATAGGTGCGACTACCAAGTACTGTTGCACGTCGGTTGTCTTTTAGCGCACCAGCCAGAATTTCACTAGCACTGGCAGAATTTTCATTGACTAATACTACTAAAGGTAAGTCAGTTAAAGCAGTATTGTTCGCAGAGAATTTTTGTTCTCCTTGTTTGCGATCGATCGTATGGACAATTTCTCCGTGCTTCATCCACATTCGAGCAATATCAACACTGGCAAACAGTAAGCCACCTGGATTATTCCGTAAATCGACAACATAGCCAGATACTTTTTTCTTGCCTAAATCTTCGATCGCCTTTTTCATTTGTTCGGCTGCATGAGAGCTAAACTCTTCTAGCTTGATATAGCCTACTTTAAATTTTCCTTCTTGTTTGAGATTATAGGTTACGGCTGGTAGTTCGATTTGGGCGCGAACCAAGGCTACATCAAAAACACCTCTGCCATGGCGTGAGATTTGCAAACTTACTTTAGTACCTATTTCTCCCTTAATTTCAGTGGAAGCTTGCTCCAAAGTCATCAATGAAGTTGGTTTACCGTTGATTTTGACAATTTTATCTCCTGATTTAATGCCTGCTTTAATGGCGGGAGAATTAGCTAGAGGTTCAACTACTCTAAGATGGTTGCTTTTCTTGTCAATCTCTAAACGAATGCCAACACCTGATACTTCTCCAGAAGTTTCTCTTGTCAAAGCATCAAATTCACTAGGATCGAGAAAACGAGTGTAGGGATCTCCTAGTTCTTTCAAGGCTTGACGCAAAGCTTTATAAGCTTCTTCTTTATTGGTATAGCTTTTACTCAGTAACTCTTGACGCTTGAGTTGCCAATCGATTTGGTTAAAGTTTTTATCGACAAATTCGCTATTAACGACTTGCCAAGCTTCATCTAGAGTATTTTTGGGACTATCTTGTAAAGTTGCTTTTACGGATGTACTAAAACACGGAGCGATCGTGAAAGCTGTGGCGATCGCGGCGATTACTCCTAGGGAAGAAGCTTTGCTTGAGAGTGTTTTGAACAGAGAACTATGGCGAGGAGAAGCTGATTTTGACTCTTGATTCATGACGAATTTCTATGAATTAAATTCCGTGAATTTTTGGGAGTTAGGATCGATGTAAATGGGTAGAAATACCCTTGTCAATTAGACAATTTAAACAATACTTAAGCCTACGATACTGAAATATTTGTTACGATTACTGTACTTTTTTCAATTTTACTGTCGGTTTCGCAATCTGAGATATTTTGACACTATTGTTCACCAAAACGGACTTTCTACTTGACACTTTATCTGAGTTTATTTTAAATAATCTCGATCGAGACGAAGCGATCTTGATAAAACAGAATTTGGTGTCTTTTTATGCTAATTGTGTGACTTTGTTGCCAGAAAATCAAGCAGAATTTGCTGGTGTACACCTCCTAGCGGTTTATTTGCTAAAGCTTTGGCTGAGTAAAAGCTACCTTGTTTAATATCTTCTGGTGTTAACAAGCCCAGATCCCACCCTTCTTGAAGCTCTAAGTCTGATAAGGGAACTGTTAGCGGAGCATAGTAAATGTAACGAATAATCTTCTCGTCTACATAACAACGAAACTCATTTTGCTGCTCTGGAATATAATTAATTTCTTCCTCTAGTTCTCGTCTAAATCCTATTGCTGGTGTTTCTCCTGGTTCGAGATGACCGCCAAATAAGCCCCAATGCCCTGGATAGGCAATATTGGGAATATCATCTCTCAGTTGCATCAAAAAACGTCCTTCGCGAAACAAAATTGCTAATGAAACCGCAGGTAATTTACTGGCATTGGCATCGAATCCTGCAAAGGTAGAGGCATAAATCCAATTTGTTTGTTGTTCATGGTTCATTGTTGATTGTTGATTGTTGATTGTTGATTGTTGATTGTTTACGAAACAGATCTCTGAAATCGGATAAAAGCTTGGGGAGGCGCTTGTTCGGAACCTGCGTCCGAACTTTAAGCGCCGTGACAGAACCATCTCTGGCATAAGATAGGAAACTATTTTGTGGTAAGTGGACTGGATGAACCAAGAATCCCACGACTTCTAGTCGTGTGGAGTGTCAAGAAGTAGTCGTTTGCGATCGCCTGCATCGGCATCGTTCAGAACAATATTTGACTTCATCCCAACATTTTTCCCATTTTTTGCGCCAGGTAAAAGATAATCCACAAACAGGGCAAATTTTAGTAGGAAGCTCAGATTTTGGACGTTGACGCGGCATATAATCTAGGTAGGTGAAGTCAAAGTTTTAGGTAGAGGTAGGCAAAAGGCAAAAGGCAAGAGGCAAGAGTTTTTAAGAATTGAGTTTTTTAATCAGAGAAGCAATCATCCGATTTTCTTCTTGAAGCAAAAAAATTATCCATTCAATCCTCTATGCTTCCTCTTCTTGAAATTATAAGCATTGTTTTGCCTAATTTTTGCTAGTTTTTGTCTGACTCGAATTAGACGCTCTTGCCGTTTTCCTAGATCTGGTTCTGGTTTAGTTTGAGCGGGAATTGCTAGCTTGAGTTTAATTGATGGTATTGCTCGAATCTTTTGGCGATTGGCTCGGATTTAGTTGTTTTCATCGATTTTTTGAGAGGAGAAGTTTGCTTTTTGGCGATCGATGGTTTGGGCGATTTTTGTTGGGGCGAAATAGATGATAGCATTGCTGTAGTTGATTCTGGTAGTTTAGTAGCAACTTGACGAGCAATGGGCATAGGGAACCAAGCAGATGCTAATGTTCCTAGACATGTGAGTATTATTCCTGCTAATATAGTCGCTCTTTTTTTGTGCTTGTCGAACAACCTAGTTTTAGGGCTAATTGTAGTTATTACTGACTCGATCGTATCGATTGGAAGCTCGACTGGAGTTAGTGGCACGATTTTGCTTGTGGTGTTTGGAATCGAAGTAATAGTGGAAATCGATCTTCGACGATACTGAGGCAATAAATCTAACCATTCAACTATAGTAGCAGGACGATCGCTAGCTTTTAGAGCCATACCACTCATAACTGCTTCACTGACTTGTTGGCTAATTTGAGGGCAAATCTGGTTGGGAGAATCTAAAGGATAATGAGAGCGAGACATAGCTGAGGGAGGAATTCTCGCTGTCAGTAATGTATAGAGAAAGGTAGTTCTTTTTCAACAAAGAAATCCTTGACTTGAACAATGTTGGTATGAGAACATTTTGCCAAGCCGATCGCCTCATCTCGAAATTGATGGACAAAATCAACCAACTTTGGATGCTGCTTTAGAGATAAATCGAGCATTTCGATCGCAACTTGTTGCTCTAAAACGCGATCTATAGCTTGATAGATAACACCAAAGCTTCCTCTTCCTACTTCTTGCTCTAGGGAATATTTACCATTTTTTGACGCTCTCCGTCCTAAAAGGAGCGGAGATTCTTGGTTCAACGAGTCCACTTACTACGAGCAAGTCACCTTACTCGTCCCAGAGGTGGTTCTCTCCTCAAGCTTTTACTTCATTTCAGAAGCCTGTTTCTGTGCGCCCCACAGTACAGTTCAAAACCTTAAATCTTAGTTTTTCTGGTACTTGTTGCCTGAAAATTTTACCTGACGGTGCTTTTCCCATCAGAACCCCATATCTTCAGTTTTCAAGGTGCGATAGTCTCTCGACTACTAGGTGTTTTACGTGGTTGAATACCTTTACCACAACGTAATTTTCTCATAAAATTTTGAAATCTTATATGAAGATATTTTATCAAAACTGCAAAGCCGCCGTTCCACGGCGGGGCTTTAAACCCAAATTTTCGGTAAGCTTTGACCGACAAAACTTGTCATACCATTTGCAGGTAATTTAATTTTTTGATGGGTAATTACTTTGACATTATCCGAAGAATTCCGAGTTTTCTTGCTACTTTCACAAAGACTTAACAGAAAAGTTTTTAGAAATGATACACTTCGATGTCTAGCTGTTGTTTGGATCGCTCTAAATGTCTCAATTAACACAAATTAGAATTGTTCTAGTCGAACCAGCAGGCGCTCTCAATGTTGGCTCTGTAGCTAGAATTATGAAAAATATGGGGCTAGAACAATTGATTCTAGTTAATCCTCATTGCAATTTAGATAGTGATGAAGCGCGAAGGATGGCAGTGCATGGAGTTGAGGTTCTAGAAAATGCTCATCTTGTCAGTACTTTGCCAGAAGCACTCGCAGGCTGTCAACAGGCGATCGCGACAACTGCTCGTTCTCGCAATTTACCTACTCAGTTAGAAACTCCGCGAGTCGCTCTTCCCGATCTACTCCAAGAAAATATTACCTCTGCACTGATATTTGGACCAGAAGATCGCGGTTTGAGCAATACAGAATTGAATTACGCGCAAAGATTTATTGGTATTCCAGCTAATCCTGAGTATACTTCTCTAAATTTAGCTCAGGCGGTTGCTGTGTGCGCCTACGAACTATATCAAGCATCTTTAAGCAAGGGAAGCAAAAGAGAACACGATCCCCCTATTATTCCTCAAATTTCTGCAAACAGTGCATCTTTAGAAGCGATCGAAGCTTATTTCCAGCATTTAGAACAAACCCTCTTAAAAATTGGCTATCTCTATCCCCATACAGCGATCGCCAGAATGGAAAAACTTAGACGTATCTACAATCGAACTGGATTAACTCCTGAAGAGGTAGCTATGTTGCGAGGAATTTTACGTCAGGTTGATTGGGCAATCTCGCAAGCAGATTGAAGAAGTTATTACTACTAATTAAACGGATTCGATCTCAAAAGGGAGGGTTGAGATTAGAAATGCTCACTTCAACCCTGTTGATTTGTAATTATAAGTAGCTATTTTTTCCCTTTAGTTAGATCTATTGCTTCTAATTCCGATAATTGAAAGGTGACTAGTTTGTCCCAATTTCCATTTTCAAACAAAACGGCGGCTTTGCCGTCACTAACTCTTTGTACTAACCCTTCAAAACAGTAATAAGTGTCGTCAGGGTTGGTTACTTTGACTATAGCTCCAGGTAGAATCATAATTTCTGATTTAAATCTAAACGATCGCTTAACAATAGTTTATTACTTAAAACGATTATTTTTCGCTCGAATCTTCATGCTTAGTTTCAACCTTAGAATTGCTTTACTTCAAGGCGTTGCTGAATGAGTAATGATTTAAGCGATCGCATTATCATGCAGATCGACTTGACCGAACTTGGATGAAGACTAAGTTATCTTCGCCGAAAAAGTCAATCTTTGCTTTATTTCAAGGAAAATAAACTTGTGTAAATTATAAGATAAGGTTTAAACTTAGCATAGAGCTTTTCTGTATTGTAAAGTTAGTTACAAAGCAAAATTTCAAGCGTTAACAGAGAGCGGGCAGTAGAGAAAGTAGCAGTTTAGCAAGTAAACAAGCGGGGGAGACGAGGAGACGAGGAGAAGCGGAAATTTTCTTTAAGTAATGAGTAATAAGTAATGAGTTTTTTTACTTCCTACTTCCTACTTAACTGCTGCCTTCTGCCTCGTGTCTTCCTGTACTAGAGTTTGGTGTGAAAGGTAATTAAATCGATCTACGAGCGCGGCATTTGGAGCAAAGAAATGACAAATATTACACAGCAAGTTTTGCTTGTAGATGACTTGCCAGATAACAGATCGACTTATCGTCATTATCTCCAAAGAAAGAGGCAAAACGCTTACAGGTCGATCGAAGCAGAGACGGGAGAAAAAGGTCTATTATACTGTCGACAGCAACTTCCCGACGCAATTCTACTCAACTATCGGCTGCCAGATATGAGTGGCTTAGAATTTTTAAACCGATTGAAAATTCAGTCTGGTCGAACACATCTTCCCGTCATAATCATACAAGAGCAAGAAAACGTAGAGATAGCAGTACAGGCGATCAAAAAAGGTGCTGCTGAATATGTGGTAAAAAAAAACTAACGCCAGAGAGTCTTTGTCTTGCCATCGATCGTGTAATCGAACAAGAGCCTGCACTAATCACTTGCAAGCTGGCAAAAGAAACTTTGCAAACTTATGCAGCCGAGTTAGAAGAACTATATGACCATGCTCCTTGTGGATACCATTCCCTCGACACAGATGGGATCTTTATTCGCATCAACGATACCGAACTCAAGATGTTGGGTTATAGGCGAGAGGAATTGGTTGGCAAGAAAAAATTTTCCGATCTACTGACACCTGAAAGCTTACCAGTTTTTCAAGAGAATTTCCCGCGTTTTAAGCAGCGAGGTTGGTTTCGAGATTTGGAATTTCAAGTACTTCGCAAGAATGGTACGATTTTACCCCTCAGCGTGAGTGGAACTGCTGTCAAAGATGCTACAAGTAATTATCTGTATAGTCGCTCTGTAGTTGTAGATATCAGCGAGCGCAAACGAGCAGAAGAAGCTCTGCGTCAAGCTCGTGATCAGCTAGAAATACGAGTCACAGAACGCACAGCGGATTTAGTTCGGTTAAATAGGCAATTACAACAGGAAGAAGCTAGGTGTCAACGGTTGGCAACGAACGTTCCAGGAGTTATTTATCAATACGTTCTGCATTCTGATGGTTCTGATGAATTTACTTATGTCAGTCCTAGCTGTCGTGAAATCTATGAACTCGAATCAGAAGAACTCCTGCAAGATGTTCGCTTAGCATGGACGATGATCCATCCAGATGATGTAGAAGCGATTCGACTGGCAACGAATCGATCAAATCAAACTCTGGAACCATTCAATTTAGAATTTCGTTTGCTTACCCCATCAGGTCGTCTTAAATGGATACATGCCCAATCTTATCCGCAACGTCAGGAAAATGGAGATCTGGTTTTCGATGGCTTAGCAATAGATATTAGCGATCGCAAGCAAGCAGAACAAAAGATCCGCGAACAGGCTGCTTTACTTAGTATTGCACCTGATGCCATTTTTGTCTGCGATCTAGAAAATCAAATACTATTTTGGAACTCTGGTGCCGAACGGCTTTATGGTTGGAAGGCAACAGAAGCCATTGGCAAGAATGCTACCGAGCTTTTGTGCCAGAAAATTCCATCTCAAATGGAGCAAATTTTCAATATTGTCCTTGAATCAGGCTTCTGGCAAGGGGAATTGCCAAAATTAACTAAATCTGGCTCTGAAGCAATCGTCAGTAGCAGAATGACTTTAGTACGAGATGAAGCGGGTAATCCTAAATCCATTCTCACGGTAGATACAGATATTACCGAGAAAAAACAATTAGAAGCACAGTTTTATCAAGCACAACGCTTAGAAAGCCTTGGCACTCTAGCCAGTGGTATTGCCCATGACATGAACAATCTACTTACACCGATTATGGCAGTTTCTCAACTGCTACCAATAAAACTTCCCAATTTGGACGAGCAAAATCGGCGACTATTAGAAATACTCACAGATAATGCCAAACGTGGTGCCGAGCTAGTCAAGCAAATTCTTTCCTTTGCCAGAAGTGACGAAGAAGAAAGAGTTATTCTGCAACCAAAATATGCGATCGAAGAAACCGAGCGCATTATCAAAGAAACATTTCCCAAATCGATCGCAATTCACATTCTTATACCCAGCCAAAATCTTTGGACGATCTCGGCAAATTCCACTCAAATTTCTCAAGTGTTGATGAATCTGTGCGTCAATGCTCGCGATGCCATGCCAAATGGTGGTAGGTTAACTATTGCTGCTGAAAACGTCAGTGTCGATGAAAACTATGCCGAGATGAATGTAGATGCCAAAGTTGGTAATTACGTAGCTATAACCGTAGCGGATACAGGATGCGGCATACCAAAAGAGATTGAGGAACGAATTTTTGACACATTTTTCACCACCAAAGAATCGGGAAAAGGTACTGGTTTAGGACTTTCTACCGCGATCGGTATTGTCAAAAACCACGGTGGTTTTGTCAAAGTAGAGAGTGAAGTAGGCACGGGCAGTCAATTTCAAGTATTCTTTCCAGCTAGTGACACAGTAGTAAGGCAGGAAGATTCTAACTCCCAAATAGTAAGAGGAAACGGTGAATTAATACTGGTGGTGGATGACGAAGCCTCTATTCGAGAGATTACCAAAACCTCGCTCATCAACTACAACTACAGAGTCCTTACTGCCAGTGATGGAATTGATGCCATCTCAATTTATGCCCAGCAAAGAAACGAGATTGGCGTAGTGTTGATGGATATTCAAATGCCCTCTCTAAGTGGGGTAAACGCTATTCGCGTTCTGAGGCGAATAAATCCACAGCTCAAAATTATTGTAATTAGTGGTCTTGTGTCTAACCGTGAGTTGTTGGAAGATCTTGGTATTGAGGTGCAAACATTTTTATCAAAACCCTACACTCTTAAGCAATTATTGGATGCTATTCAATTCGTAATTCGTAATTAAGATCCCAATTACCAGTTTGCAATTATTGAAAACTGTTTTTGCGATCGCTTAAATCATTACTCATTCAGCAACGCCTTACTTCAATGAACCTTACAGATATCGATCCTCAACTATTTGCCCGTAATCTAATTTAATCAGACGATCGCATTCAGTAAAGTAGCGATCGTCATGAGTAACGGCAACAATGGTTTTACCTCTATTTTTTAATTCTGGAAGTAGTTTTTTGTAAAATAATTGTTTGAAAGCAGGATCTTGATCTGATGCCCATTCATCAAAGACGTAAATCGGACGATCTTCTAAATAGGCAGTCAGTAAGGCTAGGCGTTTGCGTTGTCCTTGCGATAAATTAGTTGTGGATAAAATTCCATTTTTAAATGTTACTTTGTGTTCTAATTCCAAATCGGTTAGATATTGTTGAACTTGCGATCGACTATTTTCTTCAATTCCCAACAGGCGATCGAATAAATAAAAATCATAAAACACTACGGAAAATTGCTGACGAAACCATTCTCTGTTATCGTCAGTAACTGATTGACCATTAAATGTAATTTTGCCTCGTTCTGGAACGTATAAACCAGTAATTAATTTAACTAAAGTAGATTTACCACTGCCATTACCGCCGACAATAAAAACTAATTCTCCTGGTTGAAACTGCAAGTTAATTTTACCAAGAGTAAACCGACGATCTTCCTTGTCACCGTGGTAGGTATGAGCGATATTATCTAACTCTAAACTAGACCAATTTGAGTCAAAATTTGAACCGACAGGAAAATCAGGTTCGGTAATTTTTTCGGTAAGAGATAATCCAAGCGATTCAATTTTATCTAAAGCTATATTTGCCTGAGCTATTTCTGGTAAAGAATTAGTTATGGCTCTTAAGGGATTAATCATGTACAAAATAGTCAGAGAATAACTAGATAAAAGAGAAGCAGAAACATTGATAAAGTTAGGTAAAATAAACACTAACAAGCCAATAGGAATAAAAAATAATACTATTCCCCAGGGATTAGCAAAAGCAAAAATATTCATCCCCTTAATGTAGTGAAGCTTAAAATTAGCTGCTGCCGATCGCAAGTCCTCGCGAATAAAAGATTGTCTCCGTTGGCGATGTAACTTTAATTCTTTTGTCCCTTCTGTCACCGTGCGAAAATGTTGAAAGAGAAAATCGCTGGTTTGACGAGCTAGGATAAAGTATTTTCTACCATGATTGAACAGCAATTGGTAGCTATAAAATGCTATTGAAAGAAACAATAGAAGACCGAGGAAAATTGATGGAGATAACCAACACAAATAAGCCAAACAGCTGATCGACAAAGCTAAATTAACTACTAATCCTGAAATTGCCCCAGAAGCAGCAGCGATCGCATCAATATCCTTGGTAAGAGTGGCTAATAGTTTAGGTGTACCAACTGTCTCTAAATGCTGTAAAGGACAAGCTAAAATCTTTTGACTCAAATCCAGACGCAGCTTGTAAATAATTTCTTGAGACAATTGCGTCATTAAAATTAGAGTAGTTGTCCCAAAAAGTATAAATGCCAAGCAACAGCCGATAAACAGCCAGGGTAGCCAAGCTGGTAAACGATTGAGATGTTCGATCGCAAAGTTAATGACAGCAAGTACACCAGCACTACTTGCACCACTAAGTAAACTGGAGATTGCTGCGAGGAAAAAAGTTTTGCCAGAGTTATCGAGGAGAAGACGAATAATTTTCATTTCTCATAAGTTCGATCGACAGTCAGGCAATACTACTACGAACTACAATTTGTTTCAACTAACTCGATTGCTGCACTTGAAACGATTGTCCGCAGCCACAATTAGCAGCAGCATTTGGGTTTTGGAAGCGAAAACCACCACCCATGAGATCTTCTGAGTAATCTAATTTCAATCGATCGAGATAGGGAAAGCTAAATTCATCGATCGCCACTGAAATACCGTTACTTTCAAAAATGCGATCGCCTTGTTGAGCTAGATCGTCCAATTCAAACAGGTAAAGATAACCAGAACAACCACCTGCTTTAACTCTGAGGCGAAATTGACTGTTTGGCTTTTGACGAGCCATTTTAATGCGTTGAATTTCTTTAGCAGCCGAAAGTGTTATCTGAATCACGATTATGGTGAAAATTTAGAGTATAGAAAAAATAGCATGATTTCGATTAGTTTAGATCGAACATTTAGCTATTTGAACTGTATTTTCTTATACCCTAAATTTTTCTTTTATTTAAAAAATAATTAGTTTTTTAAAAACGATAATTTATTTACGAGCATAATCATCTTGGAAACGGATGATATCGTCCTCACCTAAATATTCGCCATTTTGTACTTCAATTAAAATTAATTTAATTACGCCTGGATTTTCTAGACGATGAGGAGTACATTGAGGAACATAAGTTGATTGGTTGCTGCTGATAATTTTTTCTTCTTCGCCGCAAACTACTCTAGCAGTACCAGAAACAACAATCCAATGCTCGCTACGGTGATGGTGCATTTGTAAGCTTAAACGATGTCCTGGGTTGACTTCGATCCGTTTAATTTTATAGCCAGGGCCCTCCTCTAAAGTAGTAAAAGAACCCCAAGGTCTAATTTCTGTTGCAGGAATTCCTGACTTGACGGCTGCCTCAATTAGAGATACATTTTCTGCTTGCGAAATTTTGGTAGACTGAACCATGTTGTTTGTTTCCTAATAATATTTATAGAGAGATAAAGAAAAAATTAAATCAATCAGTTTCAACCTTCAACAAAAAGTTAGGTTTCTTGAACATTAAGTATATCTCTCTAGCAAAAGATAGCAAATATTTATCGAAACAGGAAATAGGTAAAACTCTTAAATTGGGTTTTAAATATAAATTCTTAATCTTAAACACTATTATCTTTACATATTTTTTATAAACAAAAGTAGCAAGAAATACCTAAATTAACGCTTAATAAAAATGCCGATTCCGTTGTGAACGCGAGCAGCTTCCGAGGGAGAACGATCGACTAATTGACCGCCTAAGACCAAAGAAGTAGAACTACCTCCATCTAAATTAATAGCATCAACTGCCCCTAAACGCTGCATAATTTGCGCTAATTCGCTTAAATTTGGGCCAATCCCCCCAATACGACTGCGAACAACAGCTACAATTAATTTGCCTCGATCGCTTACGCCTAAAGCACTACGAGATGCTGATTGCTTGTTAAAAGCAGGACTAAATTTTTCCGCGATCGCATTCAAGACAATTTGTCGATTTTGTAATAATAGGGGACCAGCACCAAGAATGTGGGGATAATGGCTAAACTCGCTTGGAGTCGTAGTACTGGTTAACTTGACTGTAGTTCCAACTTGTACAAGTTCCCTAGGCGCTTGGTTTCCCCTAATAGTTAATAAATAACCATCCCTAGGGATAGGAAAAGAATCAGATCCTGCTTCCGCACCGAGTAAATGCTTGGTAACTCGATCGTTCTGCACCAGCATAATAGTCTCTTGGTTGGTTAATGGCGTGTAGCTGGTTCCCCATTCTTTGGTGTAGCGGGAGACACCAGCTTGTATATAGCCACTATTGAGAAACTGAATCGGTACGTTTTCTCCAGAAGAGGTGGAAATTTTTTCAATTAAACTAAGACGATCGATTTTGATATTTCCTTTTTCGTTCCAGGCGATCGCTGCTCGATTTAAAATGGGTCCTGAGAGCCATAAATTATCGCTTCTAACTGCTCCCAAGGGCATTTTATTGTTACGATTAAAAAAGCCACCATTGATGGCTACGATCGCCTCCTGCCAACGAGCAGTAGTTAGCAAGGGAGCTGTACCTACCATTGAGTCGGCATAGCTAGTAATTGGTTTGAGAGAAAGTTTGGGAGAACGAGGATCGATTTCGAGCCAGGTGACTGGAAATTGATTTCTTCTGCTGGTATCTTCTGGAAAAAGAGAGGGTAGAGTATTGGCAGAGGGAGTAATTTGGACGTATTGTTGATGCCAGCGAATCCCAGGATACCAAAGCAAATTTCTTTCGACAAAAGCATCGGGACGCACTTCGATCGCCAAACGATAGGGATTGGTTAGAGTCGCAATTCGCAAGCGTTGTCCACCAGAAAAATCAAAACTAAATTTGGTGGAATTACCTAGGCTTTGAATATTGGGTGCAGACAACTGAGGTGGAGGGTTTAAAGTCGGTGTAACTGCGCCCTCTTCTTCTGCTTGTTCTTCATCTAGAAAGATTTTATTAGTAGGACGATCGAGACTTTTTGGTGAGAGGTTTTGCTTGTTTCCTTCGTCAATTATTGTTGGTAACAAGCTCGATTGCAGTTCTTTAAATCGATCGAGTTCGCTAGCTTCAGCAATTGCTTCTAAAGTAATTGTTCCTTGCTTATTATTCTGGATAGTTTGCCAGAATGTCGGGCGATCGAGGTTGACAATAATTTTTTCACCCCAACTTTCTCGCTGATGGGAGATGCTTTTAATTTTGGCTGATGGGGCATTGACCACCAGAGTATCACCGACAGCTTGCGCTCGCCAACCAGTTTGTTGCATTAGTTCGCTAATATCAAGATAGCGATAAGCTCCCAAGTGTTTGGCTTTGAGTACCATTGGTTGAGAGGAGGATTGAGAAAACCAGGAAACTGGCTGAAGGTTGGGATTGTCGGTATCTAAAAGCTCTAATCCCAAAATCTGCATCGCTGCTAAATCGCTAATGCCCGTGCGCCATTCGGTTCCTTCTTGCCATTGAATCCAAGGAATTGATAGTTTTTGTTGATTGAGGTAGATTTGTTGCCCTTGCCAGCTATTTGGCAAAGGCGATCGGGGCGATTGCAAGGTGGTTGAGTGGGGTAATGCTTGCGGTGGCGTGCCTAAATTTTGTGCTTGACTTAAATCGTTCGCAAAACATAGGATAATTGTTAAGCAAAAGCAAAGACTGTTAAAATAATTTTTAGTTTTTTTTCTCACTGAATCAACCTCGATAGTCGCAGCAGATATAAAAAAGTAATGACTTTTTCGTATCGTTCTAATGTTATTTGTCTATAAATATTGATAATGAAGATAAGCAGAGCATTTATACTTTATAGGTAAAGTCACTCGGTTGAGTGGCTAATTTTTAGTAAAATTAAATATTTTCTCTGGCGAGTATACTGTTTGCTTTTTGCTAGAATAGTAAATCTGTCTCTGGCAATTTCATGGGGCTACTCCTACTCATCTACTCTTCAGATTGTTACTGACACCACTAATTATTTTGCTAGTTCGATAATTCCGAGAACTTTGATGCTAGTTTGCACTCGATCGCTCGGACAAAGAGCTAGAATTTATGCTCTTTGGCTGTGAGCAGTTAGTATCATCTTCGAGTAAAGTTTGTCGGTTTCAAAAATCTACTTTAAATAAAACTTTTCCAGGGAGATAAAAAGCCTATATTTTCTAGAAATATCCTCTATATAAGTCTCTTAATTGCATATATATAGGGATTCAGACTAGAGATTTAGATAAATGTTAGCTCGAATCAGCTATTATGCAATAATTCCTAATTTAATCACCCATAAATAGATTAACTTTCCTTCTCAATTATGGGCGAGTAATGTCCAAACGAGCAAGTTTAAATTCTAAATTTGTAAAGAAAAGCAGCGTAAATTTTATCTTTAACCTACATGAATGAAAGGAAAATAATGGAAAATATCAATAACAAAATTAAGCAACAAAAATTAACACCTTTTCTCGGTCAAAAATGGTTAGTTGAAGAGAGAGATGCTTGTGGTGTTGGCTTTTTAGCATATCGAGATGGTCGAGCCAGTCACAAATTAATTGAGCAGGCATTGATAGCCTTGGGATGTATGGAACATCGCGGTGGTTGTAGTGCCGATCGCGATTCTGGAGATGGTGCAGGAGTGATGACGGCTCTACCCCAGCAATTGTTTCAAGCTTGGTTTGATGAGAATAATTTAGCTATGCCTCCCCAAGAACAATGGGGTGTGGGTATGGTATTTTTACCACAAGATAGCGCCACCGCAGCAGAATGTCGCGCCCATATCGAAGAAGTAGTTAAAGGGGAAAATTTAACCGTACTGGGTTGGCGAGAAGTACCAGTTCGTCCTGAAGTGTTGGGAGTACAAGCCAAAGCCAATCAACCCAGAATCGAACAAGTATTTGTCACCTCTACTAATGATTTACAAGGAGATGAATTAGATCGCAAGCTTTATATCGCTCGATCGCGGGTAGGGAAAAAACTAGCCGAAGATTTCTATATTTGTTCCTTTTCCTGTCGCACAATTGTTTACAAAGGCATGGTGCGATCGCAAGTTTTGGGGGAATTTTATCTAGATTTAACCAACCCCCTTTATAAGAGTGCTTTTGCGGTTTATCACCGTCGCTTTAGTACCAATACCATGCCCAAATGGCCCCTAGCGCAGCCAATGCGCTTGTTGGGACATAATGGTGAAATTAATACTCTCTTGGGTAATATTAATTGGATGACAGCAAGAGAGATGCGTTTGTCATCTCCAGGTTGGACAGCGGAGGAACTCGAAGGATTAACCCCGATCGTCAATACTGACAATAGCGATTCTTACAATTTAGATAGCACGATGGAATTGCTGGTGCGGACGGGACGCAGTCCCCTCGAAGCCGCTATGATTCTCGTTCCTGAAGCTTATCAGAATCAGCCAGATTTGCGAGAATATCCTGAAATTACCGACTTTTATGAGTTTTACAGCAACCATCAAGAACCTTGGGATGGACCCGCTTTATTAGTATTTAGTGATGGTCAAGCTGTCGGTGCGGCATTAGACCGTAATGGCTTGCGTCCTGCTCGTTATGCTATTACTAAAGATGGTTTAATCGTAGTAGCATCGGAAACTGGTGTAGTAGACCTGCCTGAAGCCGATATTGTTGAAAAAGGAAGATTGGGACCAGGACAGGCGATCGCGGTCGATTTAAAAACCCAAGAAATTCTTAAAAACTGGGATATTAAAAAACGGCTTGCCCAGAAAAATAATTACGGCGACTGGGTGAGACAATATCGTCAAGAACATCAAGCTCAAGAATTTATCCAAGCAACCCAATTATCTCCTCAAGAAGTACTCAAACAACAAACTGCTTTTGGCTACACAGCCGAAGACGTAGAAATGGTGATTGAGGCTATGGCTGCTGATGGTAAAGAACCCACTTTCTGTATGGGAGATGATATTCCTTTAGCAGTGCTGTCGGATAAACCACGTTTGCTTTACGATTACTTTAAGCAACGTTTCGCCCAAGTAACCAATCCAGCGATCGATCCACTGCGGGAAAGTTTGGTCATGTCTCTACAAATGCTCTTGGGCAAACGGGGCAATTTATTAGAGATTAAACCAGAAGATGCTCGTCGATTGAGACTAAAATCTCCAGTAATCAACGAAGCAGATTTAGAGGCGATTAAAGCATCAAGCTTTAAAACCCAAGAAATATCGACTCTGTATCAGATTGCTACTGGGCCTGATGGCTTGGAAACTGCCGTCAAAAACCTAACTCAACAAGCAGCAGAAGCAGTTAAAAACGGCGCAGAACTGTTAATTCTCAGCGATCGCCTGGGTGGAACTATTGGCGAAGAATATAGTTATATTCCTCCTTTGCTAGCTGTGGGTGCAGTGCATCACCATCTAATTCGCCAAGGTTTGAGACTACAAGCATCTCTAATTTTAGATACAGCGCAATGCTGGAGTACCCATCATTTTGCTTGCGCGATCGGCTATGGTGCTGCGGCAATTTGCCCTTATTTGGCGCTAGAAACGGTCAGACAGTGGTGGCATCATGAAAAAACTCAAAAGCTAATGGCAACTGGCAAGATTGCCCAAATTTCTGTAGATAAAGCCCAGAAAAACTATCGTAAAGCAGTAGAAGCAGGACTATTAAAAATTCTCTCCAAGATGGGAATTTCCTTACTAGCTTCCTATCAAGGGGCGCAGATTTTTGAAGCCCTCGGTTTGGGTGCGGAGTTAGTCGATCTAGCCTTTACTGGTACTACTTCCCGCTTGGGTGGCTTAACTATTGCGGAATTAGCCCAAGAAATTATGAATTTCCACAGTCGCGCTTTCCCAGAATTACAAGGCAAGAAACTAGAGAATTTCGGTTTCTTCAACTACAAGCGGGGTGGCGAGTATCACATGAATTCGCCAGAAATGTCTAAAGCTTTGCACAAAGCGGTAGCCAGCAAGCAATACGACCATTACCAAGTTTACCAGGAATACTTACAAGGTCGTCCTGCAACGGCGCTAAGAGATTTATTGGATTTCCGTAGCGATCGCCCGTCTATTTGGATTGAAGAAGTAGAACCAGTTGAAGCGATTTTCAAGCGTTTTTGTACTGGTGGTATGTCCTTGGGCGCACTATCGAGAGAAGCCCATGAAGTACTGGCGATCGCCATGAATCGCATCGGTGGCAAATCTAATTCTGGTGAAGGTGGAGAAGATCCCGTTCGTTTTAAAGTTTTAGATGATGTGGATGCCAACGGACTTTCCCCCACTCTCCCCCATCTCAAAGGCTTGCGTAATGGTGATACAGCTAGTTCGGCGATCAAACAAATCGCATCGGGACGCTTTGGTGTAACTCCAGAATACCTGATGAGCGCTCAACAATTAGAGATTAAACTAGCTCAAGGAGCAAAACCAGGGGAAGGCGGACAATTACCAGGCAAAAAAGTGAGTCCTTATATTGCTATGTTGCGCCGTTCCAAACCAGGTGTCGATTTAATCTCCCCTCCACCCCATCACGATATTTATTCGATCGAAGATTTGGCGCAATTAATCTTCGACTTACATCAAATCAATCCTGCTGCCAAAGTTTCGGTGAAACTAGTAGCAGAAATCGGGATTGGTACGATCGCGGCTGGTGTGGCTAAAGCTAACGCCGATATCATTCAAATCTCTGGACATGATGGTGGTACTGGTGCATCACCTTTAAGTTCGATCAAACATGCTGGTGCGCCTTGGGAACTGGGTTTGACCGAAGTGCATCGAGTGCTGATTGCCAATGAATTGCGCGATCGCGTTCTTTTGCGTGCTGACGGTGGCTTAAAAACAGGTTGGGATATCGTCATGGCGGCATTGATGGGCGCTCAAGAATTCGGTTTCGGCTCGATCGCCATGATTGCTGAAGGTTGTATAATGGCGCGGGTTTGTCATACCAATCAATGCCCTGTAGGAGTAGCAACTCAACAGGAAAGATTGCGTCAGCGCTTTCCTGGTATTCCCGAACATGTGGTTAACTTTTTCTACTTTATTGCCGAAGAAGTGCGCTCTCTATTGGCAAAATTAGGATATCGCAGTATCGAGGAAATTATCGGTCGTGCCGATCTGCTCAAATTGAGAGAAGATGCTAAATTAACTAAAACTAATGGTTTAACTCTCGATTGTCTGCTCAATTTACCCGATGTCAGAACCGACCGCAGTTGGTTGCAACTAGGGGAAGTACATAGCAATGGTGCAGTTTTAGACGACGAAATTCTAGCCGATCCCGCGATCGCCGCAGCTATTGAGAATCAACGTGCAGTTACCAAAGAACTAAATATCTTCAACACCGATCGTTCTGTCGGTGCGAGAATTGCTGGACGTATTGCCAAACAGTATGGCGATGATGGCTTTGAGGGCGCAATCAATCTCAACTTCCAAGGTGCGGCGGGACAGAGTTTTGGTGCGTTTAACCTTCCTGGGATGAAATTAAATCTAACAGGTGAAGCAAATGACTATGTAGGTAAAGGAATGTACGGAGGAACGATCGCGATCGCGCCTCCCCAAACAGCCACCTACGATCCCTCTGAAAACGCAATTCTGGGTAACACCTGTCTCTATGGCGCAACTGGTGGCACTTTATACGCTAATGGATGTGCTGGCGAACGCTTTGCCGTCCGTAATTCCAAAGCACAAGCTGTCATTGAAGGTGCTGGCGATCACTGCTGCGAATACATGACAGGCGGTGTAGTAGTTGTTTTGGGTAAGGTAGGACGTAACGTTGGCGCTGGTATGACTGGTGGTTTAGCTTACTTCCTCGATGAAGATGATTCTTTTCCTGCTAAAGTCAATCCCGAAATCGTTAAAATTCAGCGAGTTACTACTAGTGCGGGAGAAGAACAACTAAAAAATTTAATTTCTGCTCACCTAGAACAAACTGGTAGCCCAAAAGCGCAGATGATTCTAAACAATTGGGAGTCGTATCTGAGTAAGTTTTGGCAGGTAGTACCACCTTCTGAGGTAAATACTCCCGAAACAAATGCTGAAGCTGGCGTAGAGGCAAAAACCCTAACTTCTGTGCAATAGCTGATAGCGATCGGTGATTAGATTAAATGGCAACGAAGATATAATTCTTAGTTGCCATTTTTTTGGCTTAAGTTAGATTCAATCGATTGTTTTGGAGGGGATTTGACTTTCCCCAAAACCTTTACTCTTGCCTTTTGCCTTTAAACGTAACTGAAATAACTGGCACTAAGATCTAAAGAAGAATCTTTGCCTTGAATGATGGCAATAAGTTCGTTTTCTGCACCATTTGGATCTGCTAAATATAGTGCTTTACCAGAAACTTCCCCGATAGGAGAGCTACCTAAAACATAAAGACTAGCATCTCCATGCAATTCAATTTTATCTATCTTGGAGTTAAAATCTTTAATTATGGCGTAATCATCTATTCCATCGTTATAAAAAGCTGTAGTTGCGTTGCCAAGGACAAAAGTATCAGCACCAACGTCACCAGTCAAAATATCGATCGAATTTTGACCATTATCTTCACCAACACCAATTAAGCGATCTTTGCCAGCACCACCTTGAAGAAGATCGTTGTGATTACCACCTATTAAGGTATCTGCACCATTTCCACCAATAAGAGTGTCCTTGCCTTCACCACCTGTGACTTTATCGTTGCCATTGTATCCATTCAACAAATCATCTAATTGACCGCCTTCGATCGTATCCGATTTGGAAAAAATTGACTTAATTAGCCCCAATCCATGTTGTGAAGCATCAATTCTCTTCAAAAAGTTAGCGACTGATAATTTTAGTCCAGAAAGGCTAGCTATTTGATCGCCTGTATTAGTATCGATTAATTCTATTGAATTAATAGTTCCGTTCATCGAATCAGGCTTTCCGTCAACAATCTCTGTAGGTAAATTTGAGCCTTTAAAAATTAGAGTCCTAGTGGAACTATTTTCATGAACTATTAATTCAGTTCCAGGGGAATTAGTTTCTACTGAAAAGCCATTTTTAGCGATCAAATCTTGCAAAGTATTTAGTTGATTTTGCATGTTTATAGCTTCAAGATTACCAGCAGCAAATTTAACCATGATTTCAATATTTTCCAATCATTAGATTTCTGTTGACAATCTTATTTACTAAACTTGGGTTCGTCAATTTGGTTAATTACCTATTTATTTTGATAAGATATTTATTAGTTTTTATTAAGGTGTACTGATGTTTTGACTCAAAAATAATCCACTTAAGATACCTTTATAGTATTAATACTCAGAAGTATAGAGATATAAATTTGATCGACAATAGCAGATTAACCTATTACCAATAAGCTCGATAGATCTTAAGAAAATATATTATTATTTAGTCTCGCTTATTATTTCGATCGCAAGAATTATAATTTCCCTACTTAAGTGAATAGTTAGTAATTAATTCTATAAACACAGCGTCTTGCCCCAGAAATAATATGTTCGCTTCTGGTAATGCTGACATTTTGTCCTAATACTTGTTGAAAAACTTCCAATTCTCGATCGCACAATCCCGTACAAGATTTAGCTGCTGCACAAATAGGGCAAGAGAAGGCTCCTCGGCAGGAGGGAAACAACTGAAAGCTGATAACTGACTCAATGTACTAACCTCGATCGCCTGATTCTTGAATCTTGAATTCATCCGCAGGGGGATTTCTAATTTCTAGACTGTCTCTTAAAGAAGGATCTAATTGAATTTCCCACTTAGGTGGACTAGTGTAGTGATTATAGCGATAAACAGCCAAACATTCGCTTTGTTGGTTAAAAAAGCGAAGATTGTA
>CAZJTL010000051.1:0-21282 GCA_964548905.1 uncultured bacterium
CTTGCCTCTTGCCTACCATAGCCGATTAATTTACAACTCAAATAGGATCGCTATAGTGTTTTTCAGTAAGATGTCCCTCGCTCGTTAAGCTTGAATCTTGCTGGTTTATTCCCTGATTATTTAGAGCTTTCAAAGCAATTACTAAAATTTACTGAAACGTCATTTTAGTCAATAAGTTGTTAACTGAAATGCTGCTGACTATGTACTGCACCCAAGGCTAGACTATGAAGCCAAATTGCCGAAACAACCTTGATTTAGACTAGTTTCATCTTCAATAACCTGAAAAATCTCATAAACTTAATCAAACTTTTAAGGGAATTTACATTTAGTTTGTCGAAATTTTACTATCATTCTGATATTATTATAAAAATTTTAATAAGTTCACGATTATTTTCAGTGAAATTACCGAGTTATTTGCAATTAATTCAGTAAATTTACTGAGTTAGTTGGAAAAGATAGGAGAACTTTTGTAAGTTGGTTTCGGCTGCCGAACCTTGACTAGTACTTATAAAGCTAGTTGCTTATGAATATGTACCTATACAGGAACATCCCTATTGATGACCATGAACCATGGATAATGTATAACGCAAGAGGAACATAAATAATGAGAATAGTAATGTTAGGGTGTGGTGGCTTTATTGGTAGTCATCTAATCGATCGCCTGCTTGATGAAGGTGGTTTTGAGATCCATGGATGGGATCCTTGCGATCGCAAAGTTAAAGCACATTTAGACAATCCTAACTTCCATCTGCATCGCAATACGACTAACGCACCTGGAGCGATGGCAGAAATTGAGAGCGAGATCGAAAAAGCTGATGTTGTATTTAACTTGGCAGCAATTTGCAATCCATCAGACTACAATACTCGTCCTCTAGATACTATCTACGCCAATTTATTTGATGTTTATCCGATTGTCGAGCTTTGTGCTAAGTACAAAAAATGGTTGATCAGCTTCTCTACTAGTGAAGTTTATGGACGCACCCTGTCCAGCTATTTACCTGGCAGTAACTACGAAAATCCCGATCTCTACGAACTTCGTGAAGATGAAACCCCATTGATCATGGGCCCAATCTCCAATCAGCGCTGGACTTATGCCTGTGCCAAACAGATGACTGAGCGCTTCATCTACGCTCATCATAAAGAAAACGGTATGCCGTTTACAGTGATTAGACCTCTCAATTTCTTCGGTCCAAGAATGGATTACATTCCTGGTAGGGATGGTAACGCTGACGGTGTACCCAGAGTACTCGCTTGTTTCATGACCGCATTGCTCGACAACAAACCTATGCAGCTTGTAGATGGCGGATTGGCTCAACGTACAATTGTTTCGATTCACGATGCTGTTGACGCTATGCGTTTGATGCTAGCCAAACCAGATAAAGCACAAAATCAAATCTTCAACATTGGTAATCGCAACAATGAAGTCACCATGGCTGAGTTGGCTGAACTCATGCGCCGTACCTACGCTAAGATTACAGGCGACCTAAGCTACAAAGATCATCCCATCATCACCACCACTTCCCAGAAGTTCTATGGTGAAGGTTATGAAGACTGCGATCGCCGTATGCCCGACTTAAGCAAAGCTCAAAACCTACTAGGCTGGACTCCTAAGCGCCTTCTACCCGAAGTATTGCTTGAGACAATGAGTTACTATCACGACGCTTACGCAGTTAAAACCGAAGAAAAAGTTTCTGCTTAAACTAAGCAAAATAGATTTAGCTTAGATAATTTGGGGGGAGAAGTTTAACTTCTGCCCTTATTTATTTTTTCCATTTCGATTGGCGTGATAGTCATATTCGTCTGGAAAATTGGACTGATGTACCATCTTCAAAGTTAGTCTCATTTGCAATCGATTCAAAAAAATGTGAAATCTGTTCGCTAGATCTGATGTGATAAACGCTTTTAGTATCTCGCATCTGCCCGATATACTCACGATATCTTGGGGTCAAATATTTGTGACATAACCAAAGCGCACGGTAACTATTAATCGAACTCTTCAAGATTGGACTCCTTTCGGGCCAGCCTTCGGGCGGTTTAAAATGACCTGTGAGCAATCGTTTAGTCACCCACCAGAAATGTACATATAGCGGTAGATCGACAAAAACCAGACTATCCGCTTCATTGAGTCGTAGCCAGACGGTTTCCATGCTACCAAACCCGTCAATAATCCATCGATCGCTATCCAAAATTTGCTGATGGGCGCGTTTATAGTCTTGCTCTGGAACCTCAGCCCCTCCCGCTTGAAATTTAATCTTGTCCAAAATGTGAAGTGGCAAACCAGTAATTTCTGATAATCTCTTGCTTAGAGTTGATTTACCGCCTCCAGCGTTGCCAAATACTGCTACTTTTTTCATAGCCACTATCCTGGTAGTCTAAATTTCAACAAAATTTTGACAAAAAACATCCACAAGAGAGAAAGTTTCAATCCAAACTCTAGCACCAAATTTGGTTCGATCGGGACTATAGACAATTCTGCATGGACCGTTAATTTCGACTTGATGTCCATATAGATTAAGATTGCCACATTTAACACTAATTACAGGCTCGAATTGATTTTGCTTATGGTTTCGAGCGATAACTTGCCTATTAATCCGAATAATACTGCCGCTTCTTCTGCGAGCAGATTTAAAACGAAATTTAGGACCCCTAGTTCCTTTAGTAACTAATGGCATTCCATCAGTTAAAGGAATCACCCAAAATCTTCCTAATTTATATGCACCTTTGATTCTGCCTTGTGCCAAAAGCAAACGTACTCTGGAAGCAGATACACCGAGTAACTTTGCAGCTTGTATCGTATCGATCGACATAAAAACTGTTGCGTAAACACAATACTTATTTTCTAACCATACCACCCCAATCGCGATCTTGTTTCCTGGCGATCGATAATATTACTCATTACTCATTACTCAAAAAAGTCCCCCCTGCTCCCTAGCTCATAAGCTATTCCACATCTAAATTGCACAATGCATTTTCCTTCTGCCTTCTGCCTTCTGCCCTCTGCCTTTTCTCCACCTGCATATTAGATGTTGACCAGCTTATTCCCTAAAAACTAGGCAGGATTTAAAAATTTAGCAACCGTCTGCACATCTTTATCACCGCGTCCCGAACAGTTAATGACAATTCGAGGACTACCTGTAACTTGAGGACAGAGAATATCTAAATAGGCGATCGCGTGAGATGTTTCCAAGGCAGGAATAATTCCTTCTAGTTGGGATAGACGTTGAAAAGCATCTAAAGCTTGCTTATCAGTAATGCTATAGTATTCAGCGCGTCCCATTTCTTTGAGATAGCTATGTTCGGGTCCCACACCAGGATAATCTAGTCCCGCACTGACAGAATGAGGTTCGATAATTTGACCATCTTCATCTTGAAGTACGTAACTCATCGCACCGTGTAAAACGCCAACACGACCTTTAGTAAGAGTAGCAGCGTGCTTGTTTGTATCCACACCTTCACCCGCCGCTTCAATACCAATCAAACGTACAGAAGGCTCATCAACAAAATCATGGAACAGCCCGATCGCATTAGAACCACCACCCACACAAGCGAGTAGAATATCTGGTAATCCGCCCCATTGTTCCTGAGCTTGAGCGCGAGTTTCCTGACCAATGATTGCTTGAAACTCTCTTACTAAGGCTGGATAGGGATGAGGACCAGCCACAGAACCCAATATATAATGAGTAGTCTCTACATTTGTCACCCAGTCGCGAATCGCTTCCGAAGTAGCATCTTTAAGCGTTCCCGTTCCTGCTTCCACAGGGCGAACTTCTGCACCCATTAGCTTCATCCGAAAAACATTGAGTGCTTGTCGTTCCATATCGTGAATGCCCATATAAATGATGCACTGCAAACCAAAACGAGCGCAAACAGTTGCAGTAGCCACACCATGTTGACCAGCCCCAGTTTCAGCAATAATGCGCTTTTTGCCCATTCTTTTCGCTAACAGCACTTGTCCGAGAGCATTATTAATCTTATGCGCCCCAGTATGATTTAAATCTTCTCGTTTGAGATAAATTTTCGGCCCCGTTCCATCTGGTTTAGCATAGTGAGCGGTCAATCTTTCCGCAAAGTAAAGAGGGGTAGCACGTCCGACATAGTTGCGTAGTAATTCTTGCAATTCGCTTTGAAAATCTGGATCTTGGCGATACTTCTGAAACGCTTCTTCCAACTCACTTAGCGCCGACATCAAAGTTTCAGGTACGTACTTACCACCAAATTGACCAAATCGACCCCGTAGATCGGGTTGTTGACTCAAAAGTGAAGTTTGTGTATCTACTAACATAGTTATTTCCTCAATTATTTGTATCTACAATTCAAAAACGTATCTGTGTTTATCTGCGTTTATCTGCGGACTGTTTCAGACAAACTAATCGCTGATTTAAGTTCGCTGCAAAATTCTTTAATCGCTCTCAATCCTCGATAGGGCGTATTGCCTGCCAAACGGTTCACAAAAGCACTACCAACAATCACAGCATCAGCACCCCAATCGACCAACTGACGCGCTTGTTCCGTACTAGAGATACCAAAACCAACAGCGATCGGTTTATCGGTGACTTTTCTGATATCTTCAATTACAGTCTTGACTCGTTCTTGAATTTCCGATCGCACACCAGTAACACCAGTAACGCTAACCAAATAAATAAAGCCACGAGATTGACGGGCGATCGCTTCTATACGTTCTTTAGGACTGGTAGGAGTGACTAATAAAATCACTTCAATACCTTCCTTGTCGGCAAGTTGCAGTACTTCATCTGCCTCTTCTAAAGGCAAATCGGGAATAACTAAGCCTTTGATTCCAGCAGCAGCAACTTTCTTCAAGAAAGCTTGAATACCAACATTCAAAATCGGATTGTAATAGGTAAAGAGAATAATCGGCGATCGCAAACTACCAGTAAGCGATTGTGCCATATTTAAAACATCAGTTAAGCGAGTTCCACGATTGAGAGCGCGAGTCGCCGCCGCTTGAATTACAGGGCCATCTGCGAGAGGATCGGAATAGGGAACGCCTAATTCGATAAAATCTGCTCCATTAGCATCTAAAATTTTTAAAGCTTCTGCGGTTGTTTCTAGATCTGGATCGCCTGCTGTGACAAAAGGAATCAAAGCGCGTTGGTTATTGTTACGTAAAAATTGAAAGTATTTAGAAATAGTAGTCATCTGAGTATATGGGTGTATGGTTTGGTTAATAGTTCATGGTTCATAGTTCATGGTTCATTGGGATAGGTTGTAAATCTTGCACCGAAGCACTGAGCAATCAACAATTAGCAATGAGCAACCAACAATGAACAATCAATTTTTGAGTAAATTTTTAACCGCTTGTTCTACATCAGCTTGTTTGACTAGGGATTCTCCAATCAAAACAGCATTTGCTCCTGCTTTAGCTACGGTAGCGAGATCGGTGGGGGTATATAAACCAGACTCACTGACCATGGTTAGATTTAAACTAGCGATCGCCTCTTGATATTCTGCTAATAGACGTTCGGTCGTGCCTAAATCGACGCTGAAGTTTTTGAGATTGCGATTATTGATGCCTACTAATTTCACATTGGGCAAGGCTAAGACACGTTCGAGTTCTTCTTGACTATGCACTTCAACTAAAGCATTCATGCCTAGATAAAGAGCAAGTTCGATAAACTCCACCAAAGCGCGATCGCCTAAGATAGCAGCAATTAGTAATACTGCATCTGCACCATTAAATCTAGCTAGATAAATTTGATAGGGGTCGATGACAAACTCTTTGCACAACAAAGGCAAGTTAACGCTTTTTCTAACTTTCCAAAGATTTTCAAAACTACCTTGAAAAAATCTCTCGTCGGTTAGGACAGATAAACAGTTAGCGCCACCTCGTTCGTATGCTTGAGCAATTTCTACTGGATCGAAATCTGCGCGTATGATGCCTTTACTTGGTGAGGCTTTTTTTACCTCTGCAATCAAAGCAGGTTTGTGAGAACTTTGGTTGAGTGCTGCTAGAAAATCTTTCGGTGCAGGAGCAGCCTTGACTCTTTCTTTTAGCTCATCTAAAGGTAATTTATCGTTTAAACGTTTAACTTCTTCAAGCTTGTGCCAAAAAATCTCTTCGAGAATATGGCGTTTTTTCAGTTTTTTAGCAGTTACTTCTTCTAACATTGTTTTTACTTGGTTCATTGTTCATTGTTCATTGTTCATGGCAAAAAGGAAGGAGTAGGGAAGAAAGCTGAGGAGCTGAGAAGCTGAGGAGCTGAGGGGCTAAGAAGCCGAGGAGCTGAGGAGAATTTAAATGTACCATCACCACTGCCTCTCTGCCTCTCTGCACCTCCGCATCTCTGCCTCTTTGCACTTCTAAACCGTCACACTCTCACGTACTCCCAGACGGACTACGTTCTGAATGATGGCTATACCAACACCCTCTGCTAAAGTCATAATTGATTCGGGATGGAATTGAACTCCAGCAATGGGTAGAGTTTTGTGTTCGATCGCCATAATTACACCGTCTTCGGAAATGGCTGTAACTTTCAGTTCGTTGGGTAATTTGTCGGGTAAGGCGTATAAAGAGTGATAGCGACCAACTTCAAAGGATTTCGGTAAATCTTTAAAGGCGATCGCATCATCTGCAACTACGTCAACGCGAGATACTTTACCGTGTTGGGGATAGTCTAAGATTCCGAGTTCGCCTCCGAATGCTTCTACAATAGATTGCAAGCCAAGACAGACACCGAAAATGGGGATTTGTCTCTTAGTACAAGCGGCAATGGTTTCAGGAACTTTAAAATCACTTGGTTTACCAGGGCCAGGCGATAAAACGACTAAATCTGGGCGTTCTTCATCTAAAATTGACTCAGCAAAGCCATGACGCAAGGTTTTAACTGTAGCGCCAGTTTGACGGAGATAGTTAGCTAGAGTATGTACGAATGAGTCTTCATGGTCAATTAAAAGAACGTTTGGAGCAGTTTTCGTCTCAATTACAGTAGGTTGCTCGCTAAAACTGTCGGTGCGATCGCTTTGTATTTGTTTGGCAAGATCCAGTGTTTTAAATAAAGCAGCACCTTTAGTTAGGGTTTCTTCTGCTTCAGCTTCTGGAATTGAATCATAAAGTACGGTTGCACCTACTCTTACTTGTGCGATCGAGTCCTTAAGTTGAATTGTGCGTAAAATTAAACCTGTATTTAAATCACCATTAAAGGTGAAATAACCAACTGCACCACCATACCAGCGACGAGGACTACGTTCGTGTTGTTCGAGGAATTGCATCGCCCAGCGTTTGGGTGCGCCTGTAACTGTCACCGCCCAGAGATGGGTAAGAAAGGCATCTATGGCATCAAATTCAGGACGCATTACGCCTTCAACGTGGTCTACAGTATGGATTAAGTGACTGTACAATTCGATTTGACGGCGACCGATTACTTGCACCGATCCAGGTTCGCAAATTCTCGATTTATCATTGCGATCGACATCGGTACACATAGTCAGTTCGGATTCTTCTTTATTGGAACTGAGCAGTTTGAGAATTTGTGCTGCATCTTCGATCGCATTTGCACCACGGCGAATCGTACCACTAATCGGACAGGTTTCTACTCGCTTACCATCAACGCGAACGAACATTTCAGGTGATGCACCAATTAAATATTCTCCACCCAAATTAAAGATAAAACCGTAAGGACTGGGATTGATTTTTTGCAGTGTGCGGAACAAGTCACTTGGTTTGTTGTCAGAGTGCTTAAAGAAGCTTTGAGAAGGAACAACTTCAAACAAATCACCGCGTTTAAAATATTCGAGTGCTTTGGTAACTTGCTCTTCGTATTCTCCTGGTGCGTGATCGGAAGCGCGATCGGGAGTTAAATTCTTACCTTTGTAATCGATCGATTCTCCAGTGCGAGGTAAACCTTTGGTGCTACCATACTTAGTCTCGAATTCATACTGCAAGCGAAATGCGCGTTTGAGATAATAATCGACGATAACTAATTCATCGGGTAAGTATAGTACCAGATCTCTTTGGTCATCAGCGCGTTGCAGGCGTTTTGACATCTGCTCGAACTGAAAGACCAAATCGTAACCAAAAGCGCCGTATAATCCTAGTTGATCGTCTTCTGGACTTTCTAAAATGGAGATAATCTCGCGGATAACGCTGAATACAGATGGCTGTCTGCTTCTTTCTTCCTCAGAAAAAAGACGATCGCTCTTGCGAACAAAACCAGTTAAAGAATAGCGATCGCGCTTAACTTCTGTGAGTTGGGGATGTTGATACAAACGATCGGCTAAAGAAATAAGTAAAATTAAACCGCGATCGTTGAGTGCCTTAATCGTAAAAGAATTTTCACGAGTAGCTAATTCTAAGGGTGGATTAAAAAAGCCAATCCCCCATCTTTTATATCTACCTGGATATTCGTAGCTACTGGTTAATAATCCTCCACGTTGGGAATCTAAACGAAATAAAACTTCTTCAATAGCAGTGTCTATAGAAATATCGGAAACAAAACGAGAGATCTGAATTCCACCTTTGGTTGTATAGGAATGGTTATCTAAATACATAGGAATTAGGGGTTAGGGGTAGGGAGTAGAGGTGCAGAGATGCAGAGGGGCAGAGGGGCAGAGGAGATTGGGGGACAAGGTAGACAAGGAGGACAAAGAGGACAAGGTAGAATTATCGATGTCCAAGGCCCAATGCCCGATGAACCATGAACCATGAACTATGAACAAAACACACTAGAATTAATTTGGCAAGAAACCACATTATTTGAACTTGGGAAAGGATAATAGCTATTCCAACGACCGAAGTAGCGGGAGAGAGAAACAACATCTTGCATTAGATCGTGGAATCCTTCTAGGGTGAGGGACTGAGGACCATCAGAGAGAGCTTTGGCAGGGTTGGGATGAGTCTCAATCATCAGGGAATCTGTACCAGAGGCGATCGCTGCCATAGTCATACTGGGAACGAACTTAGAGTAACCAGTAGCGTGACTAGGATCGATGACGATCGGAAGATGAGTTAGCGATCGCAAGACGGGAACTGCTGATAGGTCAATGGTATTTCTGGTATATTGTTTGTCGAAGGTGCGAATACCTCTTTCGCATAAAATCACATTGGGATTGCCTTCAGCCATGATGTATTCAGCCGCCATCAACCAATCTTCGATCGTAGCTGCTAGTCCTCTTTTCAAGAGTACTGGTTTACCAGTCGCACCTACTTTTCGCAGCAGGGAGAAGTTTTGCATATTGCGAGCGCCAATTTGAATGATATCTGCAACTTCGGCAACCTTATCTAAATCGGCTGTATCCATTACTTCGGTGACAATACCCAAACCTGTGACTTCTCTTGCTTTAGCTAACAATCCGAGTGCGCTTTCGCCATGTCCTTGGAAAGCATAGGGTGAGGTACGGGGTTTGTAAGCTCCTCCTCTAAGAAATTGCGCTCCAGCAGCTTTAACTACTTGTGCTGTCTCGACAATCATTTCTTCGTTTTCTACCGAACAAGGGCCAGCAATGACGACTAGAGGACTATCCTTACCGAAGGAAATATTACCATTGGGAGTGGATACAACTACTTCGCTATATTCTCCGTGACGAAATTCTAAAGAAGCTCTTTTGAATGGTTTATCAACGCGCAAAACCTGTTCGATCAAAGGACTAATTTGTTGAATGCGCTCGATGCTGAGATTTTGGATGTTACCGATTAAAGCGATGCTAACTTTATGATTGCCTACAAATTTTTCTGGTTCGATTTCCAAGTTACGCAACTCTTGCATAACGCGATCGATTTCTAAAGTTGTAGTACCTGTTTTCATTACGACTATCATGGCTCAAGACCTCTTAAAGTTTTAGTGGTGATGTTTTTGATTGCTCTTTGAAAGACTGTTTAGCTGTCTTCTTGATTTAAAATTACGGTTCGATCGGGAAGAAGTAGGGATAGCAGAAAAATTTCGAGCGAAGAATTTTTTGATAGTTAAATTGCCAAAAAGTATTCGATATAACCCAATAGTTAGATTCTTTGAGATATATCCTGTTTTTTCCTAGAAGCTCAAAACCTAGTCGATCGCGATCGCCTGAAAAATTTCCAGCATCTGGACTCAAACAGTTGTCTATTGTGAAGGGTTTGCCGAATCTAAGTATTCTGAAATATAGTGACGTTCCATGGAACTTCCCTACAGAAATCGTCCCTTCTTTTGTTAATCAAAATTTTTGGCAGTGTATAGCAAGCTCGATCGCTCTCTACTTTTACTACTTGCGATCGACCAAATCTTAACTGCGCCACCATCGAGAGCAACCAACGAATGTTGATGCTTTATGTTGCTGTTCTCGATTTGAATGGGTATACACTTTATTTACCTGTATTGGTATTTGATTTATAAGGCCACTGCACGAATGGTAAATTATCTAGCTCTATTTTGTCAACTTTATTTTGGTTAGCTTTAAAAACCTTGTCCAAAAATTTTGAATAAATAGGTTTTGAGATGCGGATTTAGTATGACACGGCTAAAACTGTGAAAAAAAAGTCGGAACATTAATAATGCACCGTGTTTATTTTGTAATATAATTGTAATATAAAGCTACCAAGTACTTTATGGATACCAGTCAAACCCAAATCTGGACTTTTCTTCAGCATTTGCGTGAAGATAATAAACCCTTAATCCTGAAATACGATACCAAACCTCCCCAATGGGATGATGTTTTTCTACATCAGTCTATTTATCAACAAAATCCAGAATTTTACGCTCTTTTAGCCTTAATCAATAAAATTCAAGCATGGCAGCAAGTAAAAATCCTCTTCCAACTGTTGCAAAGTTCTCGTGCGGGAATGTCGCCAGATAGTCGTCGGATTTTAGAGCGAGTTACAGCTTTTTTGTTGGCGATTATTCCTGTCGATCGCGTTCTGAAGGTATTTCTGGCATTACGAAGAGTTAGAGCTAATCACAAGCATGTAACTAAAGCGATTCTCAACTATATTCTCAATCATCCCCAATTAGAAGCAATGGCGATCGATCGCCGTCCTACCATAGCAGATTGTTTGGAACATGCCTTGGGGAAAAATGTAGTACGTGCTTGTGTCAAAATGCTTGCATCTGGAAATAGCGACGAAAAATACTTGCAGCAAAATCTATTTAAGTTTGCTCGCGATCGAGAATTGGTAAGACAAATCTTGCCTTTACTCTATCAAAAAGGGATCGCTCAATAGTTATGTAGAAACTGCTGCCTTAAATTTACCTCGATTTAAGGGAAAAATGGCTTTAGTACAAGATGTTTCCGCATCAACTCGCAGCTATGGCGATCGAGAATTTTGTATATTCGGCTTCGATCGATCTGCTAAAGACAGATTTATTGCTCCTCTATCTGGGCTGAAACTGTCTAAAGTTCAGGGTTACGGCAATCTAGAAATTGCCAATCTCTCGAAGACAGGTATCGGTATCGTTCCCTTGCATATCGGCTATATTCAAGATGGAGCGCAAAATCATGCTCTTTGTCGCTCGGCTTTTCTTGCCCCAGGTCAAAAATTAATGTTTGAGGATGCTTGTTGTGTACAAGCTGCCCAAGGAGGTTACTTAGTAGAAAAGGAACAGTGGTTCTTTATTTTACCCCTACAACTGCGGGCAGAAGCTTTGATTTTACGGGGTCAAAAAAGCTATAGCAAACTCTGGGACGCTATTAGTAGACTTAATGCCGAATATGGTTTAGCCAATCGGGGCCATCTAGAACAGATTATCTCTCGTAAAAGAGGGTTTCTGACTCAATATCAAAATCGTTTGGAACTTTTACCCCAGCAAACGGGTGCAATCTTCTTTTTTGGCGATCGCTTGGTAGGGTTGGAAATCGCGCCTACTGCTGCTTATTTTAAGGAGTTGTGGATGCCTTTGGTTTGCTTCTGCTATGGTGTCGCGGCAATGCACAGAGAACGAGCGATCGATCTGAAAGCGACAAGTCCGACTCCCTTCAAGGCGAAGAATCTCAAGGAGTTGAGAGAACAGCTACAGCAAAGCCGTATAGAAAAACACAAACAAGTTATTAACTGGTTGGCACAAATACCTCCAGAACGATTTGTACTCGTTGAGGAAGAAAAATTTCTCGATCTTCAGCTCAAAACCCTAATCGGTAGTAATTTGGCGGGGCAATTTGTCGAGGAAAAAGGAGATTTGATTTATGCTTCTTTGTTTGCCAAAAATTTCTAGGCGTAAAGATTGACAAATAATTTCTTTTTGTAGTATATTATATTTCAGTAAGAACTGAGTTAGACGACGGCTCATCATCACCCGATCCCAAATCGAGGGTTGACGAAAGCAACAAAGATGGAGTCACTGTGCTAACCACCCGTCCTACTTTTTTTTTGGGCATTTTTTTGTAAGGGGCAACCACAAGGGATTGCCCCTACCTCTACATCCTGCTCCCTGTTAGCTGTAAATTTTTGAAAAAATAGACTTTACAGACATTCTCTTCAACATGTTAAAACTGTGACAGAAATAATCTGATAAGTAGAGATTATCGACCCCCTTGACGATCTAGTAATTAATGGACTAGAACCTTGGTGGCGAGTTTTAGTTTTAGAAGTCCAGCCGTCAGCTAGTTCTTCACAGGTAGAACAGGCTTACAAAAGATTGATTAGAACTTGGCACCCCGACCTTAACTCCCCATCCCTTAAACAAACCAGATTTCCTCTAGGTCTAATCTTGCCTGCGAGGAATGCTAGTTGTGCGTGCGGGTATGCTTTTTCTTTGGCGATCGAAGAAAAATCAAGCCTAGTTTATGACTAAATAAGCTTCAGGGATGGCTTAAACCCTACTTTCTCCTTGATAGGCAATTTCAGTTCAAATTATATGTCCTTAATTAGTCGTTCACTCAAAGCTCTTACACTTTTATCGATTTCGACAACAGTTTTGACCTCTACAGGAAATATACCAGAAGCTACAGCTTTAGAGCCTTTAAGTCTAAAAGAATCAGCAAATTCTGTTAAAGCTATTATCTCCCCTTCAGACAAGCCAAAGCGTTTTCTCCTCAAACCATCGCGCGATCGAGCTTGTCTTGCTTCCAAACAATTAGACGCTGAAATTAATGCCGTGATTAAAGCTGCTGCCTATCGTAATGCTAAGTGGGGAATTTTAGTACAATCTTTGAGTGGGACTACTCTCTACAGCTATCATCCCGACTCTTTTTTGATTCCTGCCTCTAATATCAAATTGTTAACTACTGCTGTTGCGTTGCACAAATACAACCCTCTCAGTTCAATTCGTTCTAAATCCCTTGGTGAATGGGTAGCAGTAACTAACCTTAAAAGTAATAACTTCTATGCCGATACTTTGCTCTATCATATTGGCGGTTCTCGTTCGGTGCAAAAAGCTCTGACGAAACTAGGTGTTTCTCCCCTTAGCTATCATATGGCTGATGGTTCGGGCTTATCTCGCAAAAATTTAGTTACTCCCAGAGCCTTAGTAAAAGTGCTGCAAGCGATGGATGACTCCCCTGGAAAAAATGCGTTTTTCGCTTCCTTGCCTGTTGCTGGAGTAAGCGGCACTCTCAAACATCGCCTGCAACAAAAAAACTTAGAAGGCGCTGTTCGTGCTAAGACTGGTACTTTAAAAGGAGTAAGGTCTTTATCTGGATATATGCAACATCCACAATATGGCCCACTTGCTTTTAGTATTATCGTCAATAGCCCTCGTCAATCTGGTGCTACCTTGGTTAAAGCGATCGATGAAATCGTTATTCGCTTGTTCGAGAGTTCTTCACCCGAATGTCATTAAATTTTAGGGATTAGGGATTAGAAGGCAGAAGGCAGGAGGCAGGAGGTTTTTAATTGCGAATTGCGAACCCGCGCCACTGCACGGGCGAATTGCGAATTGCGAATTGTTTCCCCTACACCCTAACCCCTAACCCCTAGCCCCTTATGAAGCAGTAGCTAAAACTTCTTGTAAGCGACTGCGAAATTCTCCTTTAGGGTGTCCGCCTTTGACTTCACCAATAATTTTGAAATCACCATCGGGAGCATCGCAAATAATATAAGTGGGCCATCCCATTCCTTCTTTGTTAGGATATTGAGTTAAAAGAATCTGACGATATTGGCGATAAGTAGCAGTATCTTGCATTTTGATGTCGATAAATTCTAAATCCAATTCTTTAGCTACTTTTTGGTCGTAAAAAGACATTTTATGGCAAATACCGCAGTCTTCTGAAGAAAATTTTAGTATTGTTCTACTCATAAATTACGTTTTAAAACTCCAAAATCTCGTTGTTATTGTTTAATTCTCCCAAAAATTTTCGCCAAGAATTTTTCTTTTAGTTTTAAGATAGAAGCAATTTTGTTTATGGTTCATAGTTCATTGTTCATAGTTGATTGTTCATAGTTCATGGTTCATGGTTCATGGCGAAGGCAGAAGGCTTTTATGCAGAAGTTTTTAAAGTCTTAAGTCGTAGGGGCTTTCTTGCCATTCGCAAGGCGCGGATTCGGAAGTCCCGTGTGGCGAATTTACTTCGCCACGAAAGGGACGTAAGGTTTCCTCCGAATAAAAAGCGCCGCCCGTACAGAAGTCTGAAGTTTTTTTCCTCCTTGTCTCCCTTGTCTCCCTTGTCCTCCCCTGCTCCCCTGCTCCCCTGCTCCCTGCTCCCTATTTTATGCATCTTGTCAGATTAAAACTCAGACAAATTTCTGAAGGTGGATTTTTGGTTGTTTTAACCGAAGATCGCGATCGCCTGGAGATTGAAGGTTTTTTGCCTGCTGTATCTGAACGGGTGCAAGCTGCTTTTCAAAAATGGCAAGCTATCTATCGTCAGTTAGATCGATCGCGATCGATGCTACAAACTGAATTGAGAATTATTCCTAAATCCGCTCAAAATGTTTCTTACGGGGAATATATCAATTTACTAAAAATAGAACTCGATCGCTGGTTAAATAATAAACATCCAGATTGGCAACCAATTCGTGAAGGTTTAATTGCGATCGCCAATCAGCTAGATCAAGAAACTGACAAAGAAATTCAAATTGTGATCGATACTCAAAATATTGAGTTGCGCCGTCTTCCCTGGCAAGAATGGGATTTATTACAAAAATATTTCCCTAGTTCGGAAGTAGCCTTCGTCACGAGCAAAACCAAACAATTGCCAGTGCAAAAACGTTCCGTTTATCCAGTTGCTAAGCAAATTAGAATTTTAGTAATTGTCGGTAGAAGTGAAGGGATTAATACTGAATCCGATTTGGAAATTATTCAACAATTAGAACAAAAAGGTGCAGAAGTAGTTTGTTTACTGCAACCTAGTCTTCAAGATTTGAGCGAAGCACTTTGGGACGAACGTGGCTATCATGTTTTTATCTTTACAGGGCATAGTAGCAGTCGCGATGATGGACAAATTGGTTGGATTGAAATTAGCAATAGCGAGAGAATAGCGATCGCTGATTTTAAGGATGCTTTCAAACGATCGATCGATCGCGGTTTGCAGTTAGCGATTTTTAATTCTTGCGATGGGTTGGGATTGGCAAATCAACTTTCGGAGTTAAACTTACCTCAAAGTGTGGTGATGCGCGAACCTATTCCCGATCGAGTTGCGATCGCTTTCTTAGAGTATTTTTTTGCTGAATTCACTAACAACAAGTCTTTATTCGCGGCGATTCACACAGCCAGAAAGCGTCTCGAACCTTTTCAATCTAACTATCCTGGTGCTGTTTGGCTACCTGCGCTTTGTCTCAAACTCTCTACTAAATTGCTTTACTGGCAAGATTTAAATGGCGATCGACAAAAGATATCTGCAACACCAGCAAAAGCTAATCCTGCGATCGCCAGAATGGGGGTTATTTTAATTTCTAGCCTGCTCAGTTTTGCTTTGGGGTTAGGTATACCCATGCTTTCTCCTCTATTATCAGAAGTGCAAAAACCTGCCAATTATTCGACGATCGCTGCTGTAAGCGATCTTCCTGCTGGTACTTGGCAATATGGAGGAAGTATTACCTGGGAACCAATTCGTCAGCTAGTCGATCGCCAAATTACCAAAAAACATCCTCAATTTAAGTTACTCTATACGCCCCATCCCACTCTTCCACCAGGTTCGGGAACTGGGATTAAGATGTTATTAGAAGGGCAACTGTCGTTTGTGCAATCATCTCGTCCTCTTGAAGACAGTGAATATCGTTTGGCATTGCAGAGAGGAATCATGCTCAAACAAGTTCCCGTGGCGATCGATAGTGTAGCTGTTGCTGTTAATCCTGGGTTGAATCTTCCAGGTTTAAGTCTCAGACAGGTTAGAGATATTTACCGAGGAAAAATTACTAACTGGAATCAATTGGGCGGTGAGGATTTAGAAATTATTCCCTATTCCCGCCCTTTAGTCAGTGGAACTACAGAATTTTTTCAGGAAAATATTTTATTAAATAATAAATTTAGCGATCGCGTTGTTTTTGTAGACGATCGTGATTTAGCGCTACAACAAATAAGTACCCCCGAAAATCGAGGTGCAATTTATTTCGCTTCTGCTGCGGAGATTGTTGGTAACTGCAAAGTTAAACCCTTACCCCTTAGCCGTTATTCAAAAACAACTTTTACCGCACCCTATCAAGGCGAATTAGTAGAAGCCAAGCAATGTCAACAGCAACCAAATAAGATTAATTTTGATGCTTTTCAAAACGGCGAATATCCCCTCACTCGTCGCCTATTTACAGTGATTGCTCAAAACGGGCAAGCAGATGAAAAAGTAGGAGAAACCTACACTAATTTATTATTTACCGATGAGGGACAAAAGTTGATTAAAAAAGCTGGTTTTATGCCGATGCGAGCGTTTTAATTAGGGATTAGGGATTAGGGGCTAGGGGTTAGGGAAAAAAGTAGGAAGTAGTCGTAGGGGCGGGTTTTGTTCGGGATTTGTGGGTTAAATCGATAACCGATCATCTAAACCCGCCCGTACCTTCTATTGCCTATTGCCTTCTTTTCCCTAGTACCTCTTTATAGCTAAAACAAAGCGATCGATCCCTGCTAAATCTGGGAAGATTTGAATTTGCTCGTAGCTTTGGCAATCTTTTAATAGGGTTTTGACAATCTCAGCCTGTCCTGCCATTGTTTCAATTAGCCAAATTCCACCAGCAACAAGATAATCGGGAGCAGTTGCTACTAAATGGCGAATGCAGTTTAATCCATCTTCACCGCCATCTAGAGCTAAGTGGGGTTCGTGTCGAACTACTTCAGGTTGTAGTTGTGCGATCGCTTGAGTGGGAATGTAAGGCGGGTTAGAAATCATGCCTCTAACCTTACCTTTAAGCGCTGCTAGGGGTTCCCACCAATCACCTTGGTAGAATTTAATCCGTTCCTGTAAACCCAATCTCAGGGCATTTTCTTGAGCGATCGCGAGAGCTTCAGCACTGCGATCGACAGCATGAACTAATATATCTGGTAAACTATCTGCTAAGCCAATAGCGATCGCACCACTGCCAGTACCTAAATCTACCCAATCTCCCGAATTTAAATCCGATCGCGATGACTGTCGAACAGCTTGAAGAGCGATATCGATCAGCAATTCAGTTTCTGGACGGGGAATGAGTACATCACCAGAAACCTTAAGCTGAAAATTACGCCAGGGAGTTGAACCTACTAAATACTGGATGGGAAAGCACTCTTGTAAGCGACGCTGCCAAAGCAATTTAAGCTCTGATAATGGTTGCTTTAAGGCAATTTGCGGCTGCTCTCGAAAAGACTCCAGGCGTAAAGCTAGACTGTCCAAACCAGCCATTTCTCTAAGCAGCCAATCGACTTCTTGAGGTGAAATGCCAGCAGCGATCGCGGCTTGTTTTGCTTGGCATCGCCATAAAAAGAGTTCTTCTCCCGATACCATTAAGTTATTTGTCTTTACTAGGTGCGGCTGGAGTGTTTTGAGCAGGTGCGGCTGGATTTTTTTCGAGGCTTTGACGCACAAATTCGATCGAGTCTTTAGGTGGAACTAATAAAATTTTGTTAAGAGTTTCATCGCTACTTTTTTGTAAGTTGGCAATGACAACTTCTAAAGGAACAACTTCAACTTTAATAGTATTAGCCATGTCAGGCTTTTGCTTCTTAAAGTTAGCAACCATCTCTTCTAGCTGACTTTTCTCGAAAAAGAGAGGAATTAGTTGCTGAGAATCTTTTTCCACGGTTAAATAGCCTTCTTGTTTACCACCTTTAGCCATAAATAAAGGAACTCCTCCTTGATATTTTTGACCGTTTTGTCCTGGTAAAGTTTTAGCTACGTCAACTTCACTTTGTTTGGGTACATACTGAAAATTCAAACCAGCAGAATCTTTTTGACTTTCTTGAGAGATACGATAAACTTCTCCCAAAGATACGGGAATTACTTTGACTTTAGAGCCGATATCTGGCTTTTCTTTTTGTAATTTGCTTACCAAGGTTTGTGCATCTTGTTGATGAATAAATACACCAGCTACTTTAGCATTAGCATTTTTTTCATCAGAAACAACCAAGGGAGCGCCTTGAGCATCGGTAATGGTAAAAACTGGGATTGGTTTTAACTTCTGCAATATTTGTTCTTGGGGTAAAGCGAGAGCCTTAAGATCTAAACCACCTAAAGCTCCCAAGAAGGTACTACCAATTAAACCTAGGGTTGTGCTGAAACGGATAAAAGATTTCATCTTTGTTTGTTTTCCTCAAGAATTTTGTCTCAATGATATTTCTTACTTAAAAAAGTCCAAGTAGGAAGATATAAAACTTTATTAGTTTATCCTAATCAACCCTTAGCAATCTTGTTGATATCTAGTTTTTAAATTAGTATGTCTTAACATACTTAATTTCATTAATTATCAGGATTTTAAGAGGAGGAATTGACAAAATTGTCCACCTTTCACCCTCGAAGACCATCTTAATCTGAGATAAGTTAAATTATCGATAAAAGAAGCAATCAATGCAAAGGTGTGTAGATATTCTGGGAATTAAAGGTTAAATAGGGATGTTTGAGGTCAATTGCTGCTTGGGAAAAATGCTGCTCGATCGCTCGCATTCTCTCTTCTGGAGATTCTCTACCGTTTTGCCAAGCTTGGATCAGCGCTTGAGCGAGAATTTGACAGCGATGTTTACCAAAACTATCTTCAGGAGAGTCTTTTGCTGCTAGTTCTTCTGCTAAACTGACTCCTGGTGCTAAAAATTTGGTAAATAGGGGAATTTCTGGAGTAAAGTGAGTTTGATATTCTTGATAGATAGTTTCTAAGATTGTTTTAACTTGGGGATAGCGATCGAATTCGATGTTGAGCAACCCTGAGTCGTAGCGTTCGTATTGGGCGGAATCGTACAAACATTTAAAGGTAAAAGGTACCTCGATCGCGTTAAGTTGTTGAGTGAGTAAACTAGTGAAAGCCAGGGCAGTTTCTACATCAAAATTGAAATAAATATTAATGGTGCGATCGCCAGTTTGAGTGTAGGCAGTACCAGCGTTACCTACTGCTACATAGTAACTATATTCAACCAAACTGTTAGGGAATTTAACGGGAATAAGCTCTCCCTGGCTAGGATTTTGATATTCTGAAGGCAAATAGCGATCGGGTTCGACGTGCAGGGTTAATTCATCTTTGTAGAGTACGATTAAACCTTCTTCCTTACCAGTCACCAGCCAATCATCATCTAAATATCCTGTACCGTGATTGTTTTTGTCAAATTTTTTAAATAAGCCAGATTCTAAATTACCTGGATTTTCCAGCTTTTCGTCAACAAAGGTGTCAATTTTTGCCCAATTACCTTGATAATATATTCCTTGTAAAAAATTTTTTAATTGCAGCGTTAGATATTTGCGTTGCACCTCAGTAGGCATATGCCGCAGTTTAGCCACTACATCCTCTGGAGTTTCAGTTGGTTCGTAGCGAGGATGAGTAATCTGAAAGTTATCTGCGATCGCAATTTGACTGACGAGATCTTCTAAAGCTGATTGAATTAAATAGTTGGGTACAATTAAATTCATAGGTAGAGGCAGGGAGCAGGGAGCAGGGAGCAGGGAGCAGGCAGCAAGAAAAGACTTGCTGATAGCTGATAGCTAATAGCTGATAACGCCACTTGAGATATTAAACTACTACACTCTTTCTTAACTCTAATGATGAAACTCCAAAAATAGATGGAATTGATTTTTCTGGTTCGCACAACAAATTTTTAGCCACCTGTAACATACAGATACTTCTGTTGCTTAAAGGTTCACGATCTTGGATGTCTATATAAATTCTTTTAATTAAAGCAATCCCTACAAACCGCAAGACGCGCACCAAAAAGTCCGATCGCCATTCAAGAATTTCTGGAAAGCGATCGCAGTAAGCTTGCAATATAGTTCTTAAGGAAGGTTGCAGCAAATCTAGCGGTGTAGTTGCCAGTTGTAAGGCTATGCGCCAGTCGAGATCGCCACTAGCTAAAAAACTTTTCAACCAAAGATGCAAATAGCTACCGATTAATCTACCTAAATCGTAAGCAGGATCGCCCCAAGTAAAGAATTCCCAGTCTACAATTTTGACGATGGGAGTATTACTAGCTTCAGGGATGATTTGTTCCCATTGAGAGTGCAGTAAAATATTATCGAGTTTTAAATCGTTGTGTACCAAGCAAATTGGTTGTAGAGATGTTCTCGCTGCTACAACAGCCTGTTGCAAACTGGGGTAGCGCTGATAAAGTTTATAAAATAGCAGATTTTCTTTAGTTGTATGAGCAAAAATACCTGGCTTTAGTCCTTCTAAACCCCTAGCAAAATAGCGGGGTATTTTGTCTATATTAGGAAATTCTGCCAGCAAAAAATTTCTCTGTGCTTGAGAGTTAAATGTAGCGCGATGAATTGTAGCGATCGCCTCTCCAACTCTTGCAGCAATTTCGACTGGGAAAGTTTTTGAGCGATGGTAAAATTCTCCTAATTCTTCGTACTCTGGAAAGTACTTCATTACGATGATGGCGTTATCGCGATCGAAATGTATGGCTTGGGCAAGTTGAGAATGGAGATGTCTTAGTTCGGGAAATTCTAGCAATAGTTTGTGAACGCACCATTCTTTGGCTAAATCATCTTCTGGAGATAGTTCTTGTTTAACCAATAAGTGAAGCTGATTCGAGTTTGAGTTGTCCTGGCGATCATCTTTAAAACTAACCAGAAGATTAAAATTTTTACTACTTTTAGATTCGATCTGAGGCTGTAAGCTTAATTGATTGGGTAAAACACCCTGTCCACTTAGATACTCAACTACATTTTCTGAACTTAACAGAATCGACATCAGTTTTTAACCTTCCTCACTTATGCTGGTATGATAAGTACCTATGCAAAATTAATTGCACAATTCCTATTCCTATTGCCTCTTGCCTATTGCACGGCGCTCCATGTGCGGACGCAGGTTCCGCACATAGA
>CAZJTL010000051.1:21292-25863 GCA_964548905.1 uncultured bacterium
AGCGCCTCCTCTTGCCTAACCTCTCCAATAAATTTAATTTTACCCAACTACTTATGAAAGCAGGGTTATTAGCACTGAAGCGATCGCTGGTCAACCGACAAGGCAACAACCCTAGCCCGTTCACATCTTGTTAGATGTATTGAGTTTCTTGGTAATTTGTTAGTAGCTATTAGTTCTTCAAGTTTGGCTTAGAGTGAAGAGCTAAAGGATCTAGCAGCCATGACCACAACCGCAGCTACCTTTGCTCTTGCTCTTCTTGCTCTTGCTCTTCTTGCTCTTGCATTTACCGCTTCCACCAGTGATTTTGAGTTCGTCTGCACTCAAGTCTCTCATGGAATCCATGAAGTTGTCTTGGCTAGAAAATAATTCAGCACCTGCGATTTCGCCGATTTCGATTCTTGCCATAATTAAATTTTCTCCTTCAGTTTGTTACTTGTGAACAAAAGTATCTTTTTGTCAGAACCAAATGTTATATTCGGCTCTGCGTTGAAGTAGCGTTTACTTGCTACTCTCTTATTACTTAAGTATCAGGATGAAAAGCAATCCAGTCAAGGCTTTCGCGGTTTTAAAAAGACTTAAACCTACCTAATATGTCTCGAATTTGCTTTCTACTTCCTACGCCTTATGCATGAAAAAGTTATTTTTTAGTTAATATTTGGCTTAGCTTTTATTATCTTGTCTACAATTACATAAGTAATTTTACTTAATCGATTTCTTCAGCTCATTTTTGCAGCAAATTAATCATTATCTAGTCCTTATTTAAGACATAATCTTACTTCTTATGTCTCAATACAACTTAAGAAACAACTCGCTTGACAATAAAAACTTAAATAAATTGGAAGAAACCACCTCCAAAAATTCCACTCGAAGGAGTATCCCCAACTCCCTAGATACATTAGAAACACTTTTACAAAAAAATATCCCCTCTCATCTCCGTCCAGAACATCGTCGCCGTCTGGAAATTATCTTGCGTGCAAATATGGGACAATCTCAGTCAGAAATTTGTGCTGCGCTGAAATGTTCTGAGGATACGGCTAGATATTGGATGGCAATAGCAGAGACAGAACAGGTACTCGATCGCCTAGAACGTCCGATTGGCAGACCAAAAACCGTAAGTGATGATTATCTCAACCGTTTGCAAGAATTGGTTACTAGCAATCCCAAGGACTATGACTATCCTTTTCAACGTTGGACAGCTTATTGGTTGGGAAAACATCTCAGCAAAGAATTTGGCATTGAAGTAAGCGATCGCCATATCAACCGCTTACTGAAGCAAATGGGACTTTCTACCCGTCAACCAAGCAAACGCAGATCGGCTAGCCATAAACCATGGCATAAAGGCATTACTATCGACGATCTCAATCCACCTTCATCTTCTCACTTTTCTGAGTAACTATGGGAGCGATCGAACAATACCTACAACAACAACTCGCTCGCATTTTTGCAGACCATCTTGCCGATCGAGAATTGGCTAGGTGTGTACAGCAGATGGAAATAATTGAACCTTCTACTGGTAGTCTGTTTTGGCGATCGCCTCAAGCTTCTGCTGGTATTTATCTAATTTTAGAAGGAAAAGTAAGATTACTCGATCGGTCAGAAAATTTAATTGCGTCGTTAGATCGAGGAGAAACTTTTGCTGAGTTAACTTTATTTAGCGATCGCTCTTTTCGTCCTTATCTAGTTAGGGCATCGGTTAATCTTAAACTAGGTTATCTCGATGGTAATTTTTTACAACCTCTGTGCGATCGCCATCCAAAACTCAAAGAACATCTTCATCGTCAAGCTAAGTTAAGAGATCTGCTGCTTATTCACTCACCCACAGCTAATAGTGAAGATTCTCTCAGAAGAAAGTTGGTCAAGATCCTACCATTGCTAGAGGAACACGATTTAGAACCTGGTAGAGTTCCTCCAGAACTAGTTCGCGATCGAGAACTTTGGTTATTGCGTCAAGGGGAACTATTGCATTCAACGGGACAGCAACTCATACCAGGTAATCTTTACCATTTCTCAGATTTACCCGATCGAGGTGATTGGGTGGTTACTCAACCAACTCAGCTTTATAGCCTCAAGAGTGAATATGCTAGCAGCTTATTAAATATCCAAGACGAAGTAAAAGCGCCAAATGAAATAGCCGCGATCGCACCGAAAAAACGCAAAAAAAGGATGATTATAGGCAAAATCAAAGGCAAAGTTTCCAAAAAACAGGATTTAGCTTATTCAGCCTATTTTCCCAGTCCTAATGTCAAATTTGGTCAGTGGTGGCAACAGTTAACTGGTAACTATCCCTTCTACGAACAACAGGGTTCTAACGACTGTGGCGTAGCTTGTTTGGTGATGCTTGGTCGTCACTGGGGTAAACGCTTTAATATCAATCAACTACGTAGTGCTGCTAATATCAATCGTAACGGCTCGTCTTTGCAAGGTTTGATTAATGCAGCAGAAAGTATCGGTTTTTCAACTCGACCCGTACAAGCGACTCTAGATAGTTTAGCCAAACATAAATCTCCTGCGATCGTCCACTGGCGCGGAAATCACTATATCGTAGTTTTTAAAGTAACTCGCACTCGCGTCATTGTTTGCGATCCTGCGATCGGTAGACTTTCTTTAACTCATCAACAGTTCCTAGAAAAGTGGAAGGGATACACCTTACTAGTTCAACCAACCGCCTTACTCAAAGAAGCACCAGAAGCCCAAAATAATTTTTGGCAGTTTTTTGAGATAATTAAACCCCATTGGCTGCTAATTACAGAGATTTTTTGCGCCTCAGTTGCCATTCAACTATTTGGTTTAGTTACTCCTTTATTTACCCAATTACTTTTAGATCGAGTTGTCGTCCAACGCAGTGAAACGACTTTATGGGCTGTGGGCATAGGTTTACTGATTTTTAGTCTGTTTCAGGTAATTATGAGCAGTCTACGGCGATATTTCATCTTTCACACGGCGAATCGTGTCGATCTATCTCTTATTGTCGGTTTTGTTAACCATACTCTGCGTTTGCCCCTCCCTTACTTTGAATCCCGTTTTGTCGGTGATGTCACCTCTAGAATTGATGAAAATCGTAAGATTAGACGCTTTATGACGGGAGAAGCTTTAACAATAATTCTCGACCTGCTGACTGTATTTGTCTATCTTGCGTTAATGTTTTGGTATAGCTGGAAAATGGCGCTGTTAACGACCATCATCGTACCTTTATTTTTATTGTTAGCAATTTTTGCTACGCCATTCTTACAAAAAGTCTCCAGAGAAATTTTTAAAGCCAAAACCACCGAACAAAGCTACCTGATTGAAGTATTAACAGGCATCAGAACTATCAAATCGATGGGTTTAGAGCGAATTGTACGGTGGAATTGGGAGGAATTTTTTAATAAGTCGGTAAAAGTTAACTTAGAAGGGCAAATTGTCCGCGAACGCTTAAATTTTGCTGCTTCTTTGACAGAAACTATGCTCAGTCGCGTGTTGCTGCTGTTTGGGGTGTGGCAAGTAATTCAAAATCAACTGACGATCGGGCAATTGGTTGCTTTTAATATGTTATTGAGCAGCGTCATTAGTCCCTTTAGAAGACTAAGCGAACTTTGGAATGAGTTTCAAGAAATTGTGATTGCGGTGGAGAGAATTAACGATGTCATCGACACCGAACCCGAAGAAAATTTACACTTAATTGCTCGTTCTGCTTTACCTCCGATTCAAGGTACGATTAAGTTTGAGAAAGTGACGTTTCGCTACGATTCCGAAAGTGAAGCTAATGTCATTGAAAATCTTAGCTTTGAAATTCAACCAGGACAAACTGTCGCCCTTGTTGGTCGTAGCGGTTCGGGTAAAACCACCGTTTCTAAGCTACTTTTAGGGCTTTATCAGCCCACAGATGGCAAAATTACGATCGATAGTTATGACATTAACAATGTCGCCTTGCGATCGCTCAGAGAACAAATTGGCGTTGTCGATCAAGATACCTTTTTGTTTGGGGGAAGTATTCGCGATAATATGATTCTCGGCTATCCTGATGCGATGAGAGAAGAGATTGAAGAAGCAGCTAGGTTAGCGGGAGCAGATCTATTTATTAATAACCTGCCTTTAAAATACGATACCTACATCGGCGAAGGAGGAGGTAGATTATCAGGCGGACAGAGACAGCGTTTGGCGATCGCCCGCGCCTTACTTGGCAAACCTCGCCTCTTGATTCTCGACGAAGCTACTAGCAATCTCGATGCTGAATCAGAGAGAATTATTCAAAATAATTTACAGACTATTCTCAAAAATCAAACTACTTTAGTAATTGCCCATCGTCTCTCTACTATCCGCAATGCCGATTTAATTTTAGTACTCGATCGCGGGATTTTAGTTGAAAGTGGTACTCACAATGAACTGATGGAAAAAAGAGGTCAATATTATTATCTCAACCAGCAGCAACTGGCGATCGCTTCTTAACAGGGAGCAGAGGGATTAGGGACTAGGGGCTAGGGATTAGGGGTTAGGGAAGTCTAAAGTCTAAAGTCTGAAGTAAGCAAGTTATTTTCCTTCTGCCCCTCTGCCCCTCTGCCCCTCTGCCCCTCTGCCCCTCTGCCCCTCTGCCC
>CAZJTL010000052.1:0-25644 GCA_964548905.1 uncultured bacterium
AACGAACCGTTGAAAGAAATAATTATTTACACCGATGGTGCTTGCACTGGTAATCCTGGCCCTGGTGGTTATGGTGTCGTCCTTTTATATAACCAACATCGCAAAGAATTATCTGGTGGCTATCGTTTAACTACCAACAACCGTATGGAAATGATGGCGGCGATCGTAGCATTGCAGGCAATTAAACATAAGTGCTTAGTTACTCTCCATACCGATTCTAAATATTTGGTCGATGCCATTACGCAAGGATGGGCGAAAAAATGGAAGGCTAATGGCTGGATGCGTAATTCCAAAGAAGCAGCCAAGAATCCCGATCTTTGGGCGCAATTATTAGATTTGTGCAACCAGCATCAAGTTAAGTTTGTTTGGGTTAAAGGACACGCTGGCATTGAGGAGAATGAATGTTGCGATCGCTTGGCTGTTAGTGCTGCACGAAAGAGAAATTTACCTGCGGATCTCGGTTATGAAGGCATTTAGTCAAAGGATTTGCTCTCTCAACTTAATCCGTTGGTTTATGGAGTTTAACAATCAGCTATTAGTAAGCTCATCTAACTCTTGTTGCATTTGACTAACTACCCGATCGTAACAAGCATCTACATAGGCGCGATCGCGTGCGGCTTTTTTACCATAACGTTCAAAAATAATTGGTTGACAGACGCGAGTATGAATCTGTATTGGTAAGGGAATATTGGGTAGAGGACCGATCGCTAAACCCCAAGGCAAACCGAGATAAATAGGAAATACTTCTGGATCGACTCCATATAACCAAGGTATTCCCCATTGATGCAAATTTTTCATCCAAGGATAGAGATCGCCTAGGATAATCAAAGTATCGTGAGCGCCACTAGAGATGAGGGGAACGATCGGCACTTCCATCTTCAATGCTAATTTGATAAAACCTTTATTGCCAGCAAAGTTAATTTGATTTCGCTGAGAATAGGGACGAAACATATCTTTGGCACCGCCAGGATAAACGAGTACACTGCCTCCTTTTTCAAAAGCAGCGATCGCCATTTGTGGACTAGCAACTACTGCACCTAATTTTTCAGCACTTTTAGCTATGAGTGGGTCGATCTTCCAAGTGCTAGGATGCATTAAACCATAAACTGGTCGTTCTGTACCAAAATGACGAAACCAATCATACATCATCATCACCATGTCGGGAACGGCGATGCCACCATTATGAGAACCTACTAATAGTACTTGGCGATCGACAGGAATATATTGCCAGCCATCGGTTTGAACTCGAAAATAATAATCATAAAACCACTCCCAAGAAGGCATTAATGATTCAATAAACTTGGGATCTCTTGCTTCTGTTGACCAACCTAATTGGCGATCGAAATCGTTTTGTTTCACAACTTAGATTTTTCCTAAATTTCTCTAGCCTACAACTTAAGCATTACCTGTTAACACCTCACCAGGGTAGTATTCTGTCGAGATTAATTTGATAGGTTTGTAGTAAATCCTTAAGGATTTACTACAAACAAGTTCGATTCTTCAATTTCAAGTTGACATAATAGTAGGTTGTTAAGTTAAAAAATTCCATCTAGAAAATTTGGCTGCTTGTCCACAGTATTTTGCTTGAGCATCGATCAAATTCCAAACGGTAGCTTGTTCGATGTAAAAACGCTTTCCTGTACTAGAGATACGTACACCTCGATAGTTATCGATAAATCCCTGGTTTTCGACAGTGAGTAACATTTGCTGTCTTTCTTCTCTATTCATCGGTTCAGCCGTCAATCGTGATGAAGTTTGAGTGAGAATATCCCAACTCATCTCCCACAAATCGAGAGCGGTTTGATTACCATAGTTCAATATAGGATCTGCTTGGGTTCCGTGAGAAACAACAACAACAGAAGCAAAATAGAGATTTTTGCTTTGTTCGATCGCCTCACCTGTTCTCTCAATTAATTCGCTTCCTACAAATTTTCGGTAACTATTTAAAATTATTTGTGTCCAAGCCACTATTTCTGGCTTCTGCCAAACTACTTCCGACATTATTTAACTCCCTTTGGGAGAAGATTGTCTTCAAATTGAAGATAATATCCTTAAATCCCGCTCTAAATAAATTAAGAATTACGAACTCTTCCATTATGAAAATTGCTATTATCGGTTGTGGCTATCTAGGTACTGCGGTAGCTTGTTTGTGGAGTCAATCGGGTCATGACGTTACAGTAACTACTACTTCATCAGCAAGGGTAGCAGAATTAGAGCAAGTAGCTCAACAAGTAATAGTACTTAAAGGTGCCGATCTAGCTGCTCTAAAAGAGATAGTTACCGATCGCGAAGTCATTCTTTTAAGTGTAGGTGCGCGCGATCGCCGTCTTGAAGCTTATCGAGAAACTTATCTAGGAACTGCTCAAAATTTAATTAAGGCGATCGAACAATCTGCACGGGTGCAACAATTAATTTATACTAGCAGCTACGGCATTTTAGGTAACAAACAAGGTGCATGGGTAGATGAAGAAACACCCGCCGCACCAGCTAACGAAAACGGAGAAATTCTCGCTCGAACCGAGCAAGTTTTACTGGCAGCACAAAGTGATCGCCTGAAGGTTGGTATTTTACGGTTGGCTGGTATTTATGGCACGGGAAGAGAACTAATTAGAATTTTTCGGAGTTATGCAGGTACTACTCGTCCTGGTAACGGTGAAGATTATACTAATTGGATCCATTTAGATGATATCGTCAATGCTTTAGAATTGATCAGACTTAAGCAATTAAATGGTATTTATCATTTAGCTAGCGATCCTTTAGAGTCAAAGGAGTTTTTCGATCGCTTGTTTGCTAAGCATGGTTTAGAATCTGTTGTTTGGGATGGATCGGATGCTTATACACGTCCTTATAATGTGCGTTTGTCGAGCGATAAAATCAAAAAAGCAGGTTTAGAGTTGATTCATCCGCAGATTTTGTTTTAATTTTGGCAAAGCGCGATCGATCCCAACTTAAAAACACATTTCTGTCATATTTGCCGATCATACTCAAGAAAAATCGGTAATTTTAAGCCGAAGTAATTCTAGCTTAAACAAAAGTATGACTAGAAAAAGCAACAAGTCATCACATTCCCATGTCAATGCAGAGGCGATCGTCTCTATCAATGGCAAGTCTCCATTACAAGAAACGATAGTTGCAACCGAACCGACATTATCAGTTTTTGATGCGGTAGCGATTATTGTCGGCATAGTAATCGGTGCAGGAATTTTTGAGACTCCAACTCTGGTAGCAACTAATGCTGGAAATGGCATTAATATGCTGTTAATTTGGAGTTTAGGTGGTGCAATCTCTTTAATCGGAGCTTTTTGTTTTGCAGAGCTAGCAACAACATATCCACATCCAGGCGGAAGTTACTATTATTTTCAGCGTGCCTTTGGCAATAGTATTGCTTTTTTATTCGCTTGGGCTCGTCTGAGTGTGCTTCAAACTGGCTCGATCGTGCTGTTAGCATTTGTATTTGGAGACTATGCCACACAAGTTTTCAATTTAGGCAATTATTCTTCGTCTATCTATGCCGCAGGTGCGATCGTCCTCTTTAGCATCCTTAATTTTTTAGGCATTCAACAAGCTAAATGGACGCAGAATTGGTTAGCAGTTGCCCAAATAGGTGGTGTAGTTTTACTAATTTTGGTTGGGTTAATTTTTGCCAAACCTGCAACTACTGCGATTACTGCAACTGAACCCACCACTCAAACTAACTTAGGGATGGCATTGGTATTTGTCTTACTAACCTATGGCGGTTGGAATGAAGCAGCTTATATTTCGGCAGAATTACGAGACGTTCGACGCAACATGTCGCGATCGCTGTTTTGGAGTATTGGCTTAATTACCGTTCTTTATTTGCTACTCAATTTTGCCTATCTGCACGGTTTGGGTTTTGCCCGCATGACATCTTCAAAAGCCGTAGCAGCCGAATTGATGCGCGCAACGGTTGGTAACTGGGGAGGTATAGCAATTAGTTTGTTAGTTGTCGTCGCTACCTTATGTTCGCTCAACGCCACGATTTTGACGGGTGCGCGCACTAATTATGCATTAGGACGAGATTTTCCTCTCTTTTCCTTTTTAGGCTGCTGGAAACATAGCAGCAAAACTCCTGCTAATGCCTTAATCGTTCGAGGCGCGATCGCTCTCATCCTAGTTTCGTTAGCAACCCTTGCCCGTGATGGTTTTGAAGCGATGGTAGATTATACAGCCCCTGTATTTTGGCTATTTTTCTTATTAACAGGAATATCGCTGTTTGTGTTGCGAAGACGCGAACCGAATCTTAATCGACCATTTCAAGTTCCTTTTTATCCTCTCACACCAATTTTGTTTTGTTTAATCTGCTTCTATATGCTGCAATCTAGTCTTGTCTATACAGGAATTGGCGCATTAGTAGGTCTAGCTGTATTGCTTTTAGGTGTTCCTTTGTATTTAAAGATGAGGAAATAAAAAATGCTCAGAAATACAAAAATTTTCGTGATGGTTGTTGCTACTATCGGTGCAGTTGGTATTGGCATGGCGGGATTTACTTTACCCGATCGCCTTAATATCCAAGCAAGTCGCAACTCAATTTTAGCTCAAGATACACAAGCACCAGAACGCACTCCTGATGTTGTTTACGTGCCAACTCCCCAGTCAGTTGTTGAGGAGATGCTTAAGCTGGCAAAAGTCAATCAAAATGATGTTATCTACGATCTTGGCAGTGGCGACGGCAGATTGCCAATTACAGCAGCAAGCAAGTATGGCGCTAGGGGTGTCGGTATCGATATTAGTCCCGATCGCATTAGAGAAGCTAACGAAAATGCTCAAAAAGCTGGTGTAAGCGATCGGGTTGAATTTAGGCAACAAGATTTATTTACAACTGATATTAGTAACGCCAGTGTAGTTACTCTCTATCTATTACCAGAACTAAATGTTAAGTTAAGACCAAAGTTATTTGAACAACTCAGACCTGGAACCCGTGTTGTTTCTCACGATTTTGATATGGGTGATTGGAAACCCGATCGCGTCGTTGAGACTGACGAAGGTTCGACAATTTACTACTGGGTTATTCCCGAAAAAATTCCTGCCAATTTACCTGAAGCTAGGTGAATGCCCATCGATTGTTTAAAGCGACGACTAAAATGAAATTGGCTCATCCCAACCAAATCGGCAAGATCTGCAAGCTTTATTTCTCGATCGAGATATTCATCTAAACTTTAGGTAGTGTTACCCGACTAGATTGATTTTGATATTTACCAGAGCGATCGGCATAGGTAGTTTGACAGGGTTCGCCTTCAAAAAATAATAGCTGAGCCACTCCTTCATTAGCGTAGATCCGACAATCGGCACTAGAAGCATTACTGAATTCTAGAGTAATTCCTGAGCCTTTCCAAGAAGCCTCTAGAGGTGTAACATTACAAATTACACCAATTCTGGCATAGGTACTTTTGCCCACACAGATGGCGGTAACGTTAGCAGGCATTTGGATTTGTTCGAGAGAAACTCCCAAGCCGTAAGAATTGGCAGGAATGATAAAATATTGTCCACATTCATCTTGATGTAGTGGCACTGATTCCAAATTTTTGGGATTAAAATTTTTAGGATCGACAACTGTACCAGGTATATGCCGAAAGATTAAAAACTCTTCGGGACTGAGACGGATATCATAGCCATAGGAAGATATACCGTAGCTTAAAGCTGGAACGACTAATCCAGAATCGAGTGTTACTTTTCTGACTGAGTTAGGCTCAAAAGGGTGAATCATTCCTGCTTGAGCTTGTTCTGTGATCCATTTATCGTTTTTTAGCATTCCCTGTATCTTAATCGCGACCTATAAGTATACTTTAAGCTCAGATGTTTACAAGTCTTCGTCCATAAAAATCTTTAGGATCTTGACCAAACCATGAGAGTTGATTTAAATGACGATATTCTCACCATCGATCGCGAAGATCTTCCCAATTATAAAAAGGGTGGCTCTATGGTTCGTAATAGTTATTTTTGGGCTTTAAAATCTATATCTTGTCATGCACCTAAAGGAAGTGATTGGGAATTCGATCGCGAGGTTTGGATTGCTTTAGCGAGAATGCTGCTTGCTTTTAATCAGTCAGGATATTTAGGAGAGAGCGAAACTATCTTAGAATTTCCCGAACATATACCCATTCCCGATGATTTGCGCTCGGTTTCGACTTGGTTGTAATTAGGGGTTAGGGGTTAGGGATTAGGTTTTCTGGTATAAAGATCAGATTTTGAAAACCAAAAAGTTCTGATTTTAAAGGCATTTTAGGAATATCTATCAGATCCGATGGTAGCAATCGATATACTCTATAACCTGGAAGTAAGGTCAGAATATCTCGCATAAATACCCTAGAGACAACATTCATCTCATTAAATTCGATCTGCAATAAACCGATCGCGCCTGCTGAAATTAATCTTTTTGCTCCGCGTAAAACTTCCAATTCATGACCTTCAGTATCAATTTTAAGAAAATCAATCCTCTCTAAATTTAATTCTTCAGCCAAATCGTCTAAAGTCTTGACTGGTACTTGGTAACTAACTGCATCTTGCTCGTGAAGATCGCTGATAATTGCTTGATAAAAAGTTGCGTGTTCGCTGCCGTTATAGTTAGCGCTATCATATAAAGTTAAGGTACTGGCGTTTGCTCCTAAAGCACAATTGACGGAAGTTACGCGAGATGCAAGGTTGCTCTCAAGAGATTTAAAGGTGATTGGGTGAGGTTCAATACAAATGCAGCGAGCTTTAGTAAATTTAGACAATAAAAATTCAGTATAGCTTCCTATATTAGCGCCAACATCAACAACCGTAATTGGTTTGTCTGAATTTAGATAACTGGGTAAAATCTTTTCAATAAAATGCTTTTTACCACTAACAATATCATTATCAAGGTTGCGAATTCCTAGTGCGTGTGTAGAACAATCAAACAGTAGTTCGTTGAGCATCCGCAGTTGTTTGCGTGCTGCTATAAAACGGTATAACTTAATAATTTGCCAGCGTATTTTCCGCGCGATCGTCGTTTCAGCCATTAGTTGCTTGTTTGTAATTTAAAATATTTATAGCAATCCTAAACCATTTAGATAATTAGCTTAACTACTCACTCCTTAAAGCAGCGATCGGATCTAATTTAGCGGCGTTTCTAGCGGGAATAACACCAGCTAACAAACCAACCAGACAAGAGAGTCCAAAACCGAGGACGATCGACCAGATCGAAACTATCAAAGGGAATTTAAAGATAGAGGAAGCGACCTGTGCGATCGCGATGCCAAAAGCAATACCTATCCCACCACCAACAGTAGAAACCATCACCGATTCTGCTAAAAATTGCTGGAGAATTGCCGATTTAGTAGCACCAACAGCCTTACGTATACCAATTTCTCGCGTTCGTTCTACTACTGAAACCAGCATAATATTGGCAATTCCTATTCCTCCAACTAACAGAGAAATACCAGAAATAATCGCCACCATTACTGTAAATAAACTAACAACACTGGTAAAAGTATTGAGAACATCGACTTGATTGATGATGCGGAAATCATCAGCTTGGGGAGGATAAATATTATGGCGCAAGCGCAAGAGATTTGTCACCTGAAATTGAGCAGCCTCTAGTTCGTTTTCATCAGTAGATTGTAGATTAAATCCTGTAATCGAAATACCTGCTATGGCATTATTACCCACCAATCGCGACGACATATTAGTAAGAGGAATAATCACCCGATCGTCTTGATCTTGACCGCCAGCAGAACCTTTTACTTCCATCACACCGATAACTCGGTAACTTTTCCCTTGAATGCGAATTTCTTCCCCCAAAGGACTTCGATCTCGATCAAAAAGCTCATCTTTAATTTTAGAACCCAAGACAACTACTGAATTAGCAGTATCTAAATCTTCTTGACTAAAAAATTGTCCCTCTTGAGGATAAGCATTTCTGACATCTGGATAGTTTAAGTCAGTTCCAATAACTGAAGTAGAAACATTTTTTTGAGAATAAGTAACTTGACTTTGACGTTGAAGAAAAACAGATATAGCTTTAGCTGCTGGTGCTTGTTCGCCGATCGCCTTAGCATCTTCCCAAGTTAAAGTAGAAGCTGAACCCGTTCCCCGATCGATCGAACCACTACGAGAAGCACCAGCTAAAACTGTCATTACGTTTGTACCTAAACTTTGAATTTGTTGTTCGGTAGATTTTTGTACTCCCTGTCCTACAGATGTAATACCAACTACCGCCGCAATGCCAATAATTACGCCTAGCATCGTTAAAGCAGTACGCAATCTATTGCTCCACAAAGCTTCAATTGCGATCGATATGATTTCTAAAAAGGAAACTTTGATCATGGTTCATGGTTCATTGCTAATTGCTAATTGCTAATTGCTAATTGCTAATTGCTAATGGCTAATTGCTGATAGCTGATAGCTGATAGCTAATAACTGACATTTGATAACTTATAACTAGTAAATTTAATGAAATCAGGTGATTTTAGCAATATTTTAGAAATTTTTGGCGTTTCTTTTCTGTTTCTTCCTGTTTTTGGTGGTTTTTCGAGTAGTTTATCTAATCCACCTGTACGATATAAATACAACCAATGATAGATAGTTGCTTCCGATCGCCCTAAAATTACGGCTAAATATCTTACTGTCTCTACTGCGTTGATCTTGAGAAGATATAGGGCTTGCATCTTGGCATATCCCAATCCAGTTTTTTGGGATTTCATCAGAGATCGTAGGAGTTCAACTGATTCTGAGATGTCAAGTTTAGATGTTTTAGACATGACTCTTGTTTGATTCTGCTTATAGAACGAAAAACTAAGCTCTTTCCCCCTTGTCTTCCTTGTCTTGTCCTTATCGATCGGCTTAAAATTATACCCTTGGAAGATTAGCCTCTACCGCCACCACCGAAACCAGGAAATCCTCTTGGTTGAGTTTTTTGTCTAAATCCAGGTGGAAAACTGATAAAAACTCTTTCGTTTCCTTTGAGTCCCGATTTAATTTCGGTTTTATTATTAATAGTTATTCCTGTGATGATGGGGATAAAATCAGGTCGATTATTTTCACCAGCCACAAAAACACCTGTACCATCAGGTTGACGAACGATCGCGACAGTGGGAACTACTAGGGCATTGCGTAATTTACCAGCCTGAAATTGAACATTAACATTCATGCCCGATCGCAGCAAATTTTCTGAATCAGAAGCGATCACTGCTTTAACTTCAAAACTAGTTACGTTTTGCTTGACGGTAGACTCAACGGCAATTTGCGTAACTTTGCCTACAAAGGTTTTACCTGGATAAGCATCTGCACTAAAAGTAACCTTTTGTCCTAGTTTAATTTGGGCGATATTACTTTCTGCCACATCTGCTACCACTTGATTATTGGCAGCCAAAGATAAGATAGAGGATGAAGTAGCTGAAGAAACTTCGCTGCTAGCCGTTCTAGGAGTAACAAAATCGCCAGGATCGGCATACTTTTTATTAATAACACCGCTAAAAGGTACGCGAATAATCGTGTCGTCTAGTTTGGTTTGGGTGTTTTGTAAATTTCCTTGGGCTTTCATTACTTGAGCTTGGGCTGCGTCAATATCTTCTTGACGGGAACCAGCTAAGGAGAGGTTGAGGGCTTCCTGCGCCTCTAAAACTTGGGCTTGAGCATTATCCCGTTCTGTACGCTTTTGAATCAAAGTTTGCAAGGCAATTGCACCCGATTCGTAAATTTGCTGGTTGCGCTGTAATTCGTCTTCGGCTCGATTGAGAGTAGCTTGAGCATTTCGCAAACGGGCTTGAGTTTGAGCAATTTCTTGAGGACGATTACCAGCAAGTACTTTTTGCAGATTTGCCTGGGCTGCTGCTAATTCTCCCTTTGCTTGCATTAATTGCCCTCGTAGGTTGGAATTATCCATGTAGCCGATGATTTGCCCTTGTTGGACGCGATCGCCTTCTTTAACTAACAGACTTTTTAATCTACCTTCTTCTTTGGGAGAAACATTAATCTGTTGTTCTGGTTTAATCGTTCCATTTGCAGCGATCGTAATCGGTAAATTCGCTCTTTCGACAACAGTAGTGCGAATTTTCTTGCCTGCTTCCTGATGCTGAGTAATGATTACTTGACGAAAAAAGAAACCTCCTCCTCCTAACAAAAGCAAACATCCTATTAGTGGTATCAGCCAGCGATTTCGGCTTTTTTTCTGGAGATCTGGCACTTTATAGGCACAAGGCACTACCCCTACTCCCTGTTTTGTGCAATGAACTATGAACTATGAACTATTATGCTTTATGCCCTACATCCTAATTTTACATAGGCGCTGGTGAGTGTCTATTGTCTCGTAATTTTTGTTTTTGTTCGGGAGTAAGCAGATTAGAAATTTCCTCGCGCTGCGATCGCATAATTTCTTTCATTTTTTGCTTTTGTTCTGAAGATAGATTGGCAGCTCTCATTGCTTCCCTAGGATTTCCCCCTGAAGCGATCGCACTTCTAAATTGAGATTGTTGCTCGGGAGAGAGGAGACTATCTATTTCTTGGCGATAGCTTTCGCTAATTTGAGCGATTTCGCTCTGTTGTTCGCTGGTTAACTCTATACCTTGCAAAAAAGGTGGTACAGAAGGTTGCTGGGCTTGAGCTAGATTACTATTGACGGCGATCGTTACTACTGCTGCTGTTGCCAATAACTTACTTATAAGTGCAATTTTCATAACAACTTCCAAAGCATGAATTGATAACGATTCCATACTATAAAAGTTGTCTCTTTAACCACCTCGACCGATCGTCCTAATTTTGATTAGGACTAAAGTACAAATCTTATCTAAAACTAAAGTACAGATTCTTCAGATATTTGATGACTTTTAAATACTTGGGGATTCTAGCAACGTCCAAAAATAACTATCTGGCGAGACAAAAGATAAACTTTTCTCTCCAAATTCATTACTGACTATATCTGTAATATTGTTCGCTTGACTTGTTTTAAGACGATCGCTCGTTTCCTCTAATCCATCTACGCGATAAGTATACAAACACATCCCCAAACAACCTGGTTGTGATCGCTCGAACTGTGACTCTAACTCTAGAGAATCGGGAAATCTGATTGCGTAGAGTCTACCAGAACGTGATGCCATAAAGTCGGTTTGAGAAGATCGCGGATCGTCAAAGGCAGTAACGAAAAACTTTTCACTAGGTTTTAGATCGAAAATCTCTCGTCCCGCTAACGATGATTCATAGCTAGTTTCCACATCGTCACGCGATCGCAGCAAACCTAAAACTTCTTCGTAAAACTTGAGGGTTTCTTTACTGTCATCCTGAATTACTATACCCATATGGGTAAACTGGCTAGTTTTAAAAACTGCATTTTCATTAATCTGTCCGTAATCAGGTACGGTGTAGCCAAAGCGTTGAAATAGAACTTGTCTAGACAAAGGTTGCAGGAGCAACATTTCCCGTACTCCCATTGCTGGATCGATAAAAGGACGGCTTTTCCTCTCCTTGTTGTAAATAATTTCCCAGTGTGGATTAGTATATTTAATCGATAATCCTGCTTTGGCGGCTTCTTCAGCATGATTTAAAATATTCAAAGCATCCGCCGTTAGGGTTGTTGCCCAACGATTTCCCTTAACCTTCATCGAACCCATCCCCAAGCCTTCATTGGTGGGATTTTGCCAAACCATCAACCGAATCAAACCATGATCTGCATTTTGATGGGCAAGGCGAATCGATCGCAACTCAGAATTGACTCCATATAATTGTTGCGCTGCTGCTGCTGATAATTCACCCAGGCGATCGATGCGATAGCCAAATTGCTGCCAATATTGAATCGCAGATATTGGTTCTCGAACACCAATACAAACCTCATAGATCCCTTTAATTTTTGCTTTATTCATGCTGCTTAAGTTTTATCATACAGATAACAATAAGTGCCTAAACAAAATTAATTACACAAATTGTATTTCCTCTTGCATGAGTGCCTCTTGCCTTTTGCCTACCCCACCTGTAAATTTAATTTTGTGCAATTACTTACTTGGTTCTATCCGTGAACGCTATAAAAGCCAATTCCATTGAGTCATTTCGAGCCTTAGCACTCCAGGTAACTTGTCATGCAGTCAATCAGGCAAGCGATCGCGCTGAAGCCTCTTCTTTAATGCAAAAGACGATCGAGCGCTTAGCACAACAAATTGCTGCTAGTATTGCTTTTATTGGCTCTGACTGTCGTTTGATCGTCCTACCAGAATACTTTCTTACAGGCTTTCCTTTGGGAGAATCGATCGCTTTATGGACTCAAAAAGCTTGTTTGGAAATGGCTGGTGCTGAGTATGAAGCACTCGGTACAATTGCCCAAAAACATAGTATCTTTTTAGCTGGTAACGCCTACGAACTCGATCGCAATTTTCCTAATTTGTATTTCCAAACCTGCTTTGTTATCGATCCCAGTGGTTCGGTTGTGTTGCGCTATAGAAGGTTAAATTCTATGTTTGCACCAACCCCCCACGATGTTTGGGATAAATATTTAGACTGCTACGGTTTAGAGGGTGTTTTTCCTGTTGCCAAAACGGAGATTGGAAATTTAGCAGCTTTAGCTTCAGAAGAGATTTTATATCCAGAAGTAGCAAGATGTCTGGCAATGCGCGGTGCAGAGATTTTTTTACACTCTACTTCAGAAGTGTATGGAGAGCGATCGCCCAAAGATGCGGCTAAAATTGTCCGTGCTGTCGAAAATATGGCTTACCTAGTTTCAGCCAATACCGCAGGTATTAATCATATTCCCATCCCCGTTGCTTCTGCTGATGGAGGTTCTAAAATCGTTGACTATCGAGGATTAGTTTTAGCAGAGACAGCTACAGGTGAGAGTATGGCGGCATTTGCAGAAATCGATCTAGCTGCTTTACGTCGTTACCGCCGCCGTCCTGGGTTAAATAATTTACTTTCGCGCCAGCGATTTGAACTCTATGCAGAAAGTTACAAGCGATCGCATTTCTATCCAGCTAATACTATGCAAGATAAAGAAGTCGATCGCAAACACTTCTGGCAAACACAACAAAGCGCGATCGAGCGTTTAGCCGATTTGGGGATAATTTAAGCGACAATTAATGCGTAGGCAAAATTTACCCAATCAAAAAATTATTGAGTCAAGCTATGGGACAAAGTATCGTTCAGGTAGATGCTTTCACAAAGAATCTGTTTGCGGGTAATCCTGCTGCTGTTTGCGTTCTCGATCGCCACAGAGAAGATAATTGGATGCAAAAACTAGCGCAAGAGATGAACTTATCTGAAACCGCTTTTGTGCAACAGCAAGAAGATGGTTATAATTTACGTTGGTTTACACCTGCAACAGAAGTCCCTCTCTGCGGTCATGCCACTCTCGCTAGCGCACATGTACTCTGGTCTGAAGGTTATTTAGCAGAAGATAAAATTGCCCGTTTTCATACCCAAAGTGGCGTACTCGTTGCCAAAAAAGAAGGTGAGTGGATCGAATTAGATTTTCCTGTCGTTATTTCCGAACAAATAGAAACTCCACCAGGATTAGTTCAAGCTTTAGACGTACCAATTAAATTAGTTTTCCAGAATTCCCTTAGCTATTTTTTGGTAGAAGTAGAATCTGAAGGTTTAGTCAAACAGATGCAACCAAATTTCGACCTACTCAAGAATTTAGCAGGTGTAGGTGCGATCGTTACTAGTCTGACTCATCAAGGTTCGGAATACGATTTTGTCTCGCGATTTTTTGCACCAGGAGTAGGTATTGATGAAGATCCAGTCACAGGTTCGGCACATTGCTGTTTGGCACCTTTTTGGCGCGATCGCCTGGGGAAAAATGAGTTACTAGCTTATCAAGCATCCAGTCGTGGTGGTACGATTAAAGTGCGTTATGATGGCGGCGATCGCGTGTTTTTGGGCGGACAAGCTGTAACTGTATTTAGAGGCGAATTAAACGACTAGATCGTTGTATTCGCAGAGCAATAATTAGTATGCTCTACTGAGGTAATCACGACATCATTTAGGTAAGAGACAAAATCAACCATCTCTTGTTTGTCTCGACCAAACATTTGAGCCGCATAATCTTTAACGTTTTCCTTTAAGTAAGATTTCATTTCATCGTCCGTAGCATCGGGTAATTGTGATTGATAGGCTGAATAATATTCACAAATTACATTACCCATATCGACTAAATTAGCTTTGATACTTGGCTCTTGTTCGATCGCAAAACCGAAAGCTCCTAATTCTTTTTTGACATCCTCAATTAGCATTTGTTCTCTAGGAGTTTGTGCCAGCACAGGAACAGTTTCAACAGCAAGTAAGATGGCAACTAGTAACAGCTTTTTCATGAAAGTTTTCCTATTGTTTTGCGAGTGAGAAAGTTTTGTTAAATTTCGATAATTTGTCCCTTCACTTTCGCCAATAAGCATTAAAAAAGCAGCGATCTAAATCACTGCTAAATGTTCTCACTCTTTAATTGTGTTTTATTAAGCTATCCACCTTGAAATGGCATAATATATTTTCCCTTCTGCCTTCTGCCTTTTCTTCACCTACAAACTAAATGTTGACGAGCTTAACCCTCATATTCGCTATCAATTTCTACTTCTAGGGTATCTTCATCTACCCGTAAATAAAGTACGTTTGGACGACAACAAACTTGACAATCTTCTACATAAGATTGCTGCATTCCCGCACTAATATCGACAAAAGTAGTATTCGGTTCGCCACAAAAAGCACAATAGTATTCAGCAGTTGTTTGCATTATTTTAAATTGACAATTCAAAAATTATGGCACTTGGTAAGCTGACACGCATTTAAGAAAAATGGTTGAGATAGGCTCTAGACTATAGAAACAGTCAGATCGCAATTTAAATTTATAACAGCTTATCAATTGAAAAAACATATTAATCAATTAACTAATATTTGTTTGTTAGAGTCTTGAAAATAACTGTTAGCATCTTCAAGATGTTTGATTAAGGTTGTAGTTGGTAAAGCTCCCTGAATATGATACCAAGGTAAAATTTGCTCACAGTTCCAATTTTGGTGAACATAAAAATTCAATTCTGGTATTTGACCTTTTAATTCTTTAAAAGCGCGTTTAAAACTGCCAACAGAATCACCATATCCTCTGGTTAATTCTAATAGATAAGAAAGACGGCGATCGCCGCGAGAAATTAAAGCCTGAATTACCGACCAATTATAACTTTCTGGACGAAAATCAATCCCTTGAGAACGTAATTTTTTCTCTAAAAATTTCAATCTTTTTTGTGCATCAGAATTGACTCCATACCACTGAAAAGGAGTATGAGATTTCGGCACAAAGGTGCTGCAACCTAAGGTTAAACGTAAGCCATAAGCAGCTTTTTTTACCTCTTGCATCATCTTAACTGTCTGCTCGACATCATCCATTTCTTCCCCAGGAATACCGACCATGCCATAAAATTTGATTGCTTTTAAACCACCAGCTTTAGCATTAATTGCTGCTTGAATAATTTCTGAATTAGTTAGTTTTTTGTTGACTATTTGTCTAACTTTTTCCGAACCACTTTCCACTGCAATTGTGATCGATCGCGTATCTCTTTTCGCTAAAGTTTGAGCTAGCTTTTCTGTCACAGTATTAGTGCGGACTGAAGCAATACTTACACGTACATGTTCGTATGCCGATCGCGATAAATAATCTAATAATGTTTCAAATTCTGGATGTTGAGTCACCGATGCACCCAATAAACCCAGGCGATCGGTTATTTTTAATCCTCTTTCGATCGCGGGAATGAGAGAATCCTGCAAGCTAGCGGTACGAAATGGTAAAGTCAAATAACTTGCCAAACAGAAGCGACACATTTCAGGACAACTGCGTACCACCTCTACCATGTAAATACTTTCCCAAGCTGCTTTTTCTGTAACTACAGTGGAAGCAGAAAGAGTATTACCTCGATAGGTTTGTTTTTGAACTAGAGAAGAAACAACAGCATCAATAGGTTCGATCGCGCTAATCTCTCCATCGGGACTTGCATAAATCACTTCATACAAACTAGGTACATAAACCCCTGGAATTTGCGCCAAATGAAGTAATTGAGTACGGCGATCGGCATTTCTAACTTGTTGATAAGCATCGATGAAATTATCGAGTAAGTTTTCGCCATCTCCCAGTAAAATTAGATCGAAGAAATCGGCAAAAGGTTCTGGGTTAGCAGTCAAAACCGAACCACCACCGAAAACAAGAGGATGAGAATCATTTCTTTGGGCAGCGCGAACAGGAATTTCTAGAAATTCAAGCAGATTGAGCAGATTAACATAATCGAGTTCCCAGGAAAAAGAAAAGCCAACTAATTCAGGCGATCGAGGTAAAGACTCATGTACGTCTGTAAACAAACGACTGACACTAACATCGGCACGCATTGCCAAAGTTGCCCAAACTATTTGATAACCTAAACTAGTAATACCAACACTGTATTCATTGGGAAAAGCGAAAATAGTAGAAATGGCATCGGTGTTTGTAGATGCTGGTGTAAATAAGATACGTTCGGAATTGAATACAGTCATTGAGTCGAACAAATTGAGAATTGACGAGCGCTAAATATTTTGGCAAATTTGCTTTCCGTTTTTATACTACTGTCTTAAGTTAAAAAAAATTGGAATATATGTTATGTAACACACACTCGATCGCCACGTCTCGAACAATATACTAGAAGAAAAAGCCCTCAATTGATCGATTGAGCGAGGAATATATTTATGAGAAATACAGGGGTTGCTTATCTCCTATGGCTAGCATGGTTATTTGGTGCAGCAGGAGTTCATCGTATTTATGCTGGTAAATATATTAGTGGTTTCTTTTGGCTAATTACTTGGGGCTGTTTTGGATTCGGTCAAGTTATCGATCTGGCTTTGATCCCAGACATGATTGACGAAAAAAATCGTAAATACAGAGCTTTGTATGGCGATCCCTACACCAGACAAAATCCGCCACAAGTAGTCATTAATTTAGCGGAAGAAAATCAGAAAATACGCGAGAAAAATCCTCTAATAGTTGACGATCGACCTCAACCAGTTCCTCCGCCACCAGTTAGATCGGATATTCAGATTGTTCTTCAATTGGCAAAAGATAGCCATGAGGGGATTTCTGTTGCTGATTGCGTCTTGGCTACTAATAAATCGATCGAAGAAGTGAAAAAATTACTAACCACTTTACATGCTGAAGGTTTACTCGAAATAGATAATCGAGAAAGTACTGGAGCAGTGGTTTATAAATATGTTTAGTAGCTAGTAGGGTGTCGTTTGTCAAGCCACTGTTCGATATCTTGAAGAACGCGATCGGGAATTTCCCAGGGAAATAAATGAGCGGTATCGGGATAGCATTGCCATTGACAATTTTTGAGTTGTTCGGCTGTTTGTTGGCTAGAAGCTGCTGTAATATGTCGATCGCGATCGCCAGCTAAAATTAGACAGGGAATCTCAATTTGCTGAAGATCTTCAAGACGATTGTATCCTGCTCTCAGAGCAGCAGAAAGCGCCTTAGTTGCAGCCGAAGAAGTGCGGAAATAAGCGGGAACTCCTTGAGCAGCTAGGTAACGATAAGCAAGGGTTGTTTGTTGATGAACTAGATAACGAAAAAGCGATCGCTTGCCAAATAAATCGATATTCCATTGCCATCCAGGTTTAATCCAGTTGACGATCCCTGCTATGGCTGTAAATAAGAGATCTTTCCATCTGGTTTGAGGATGAGAACTCCAAGGACGTGCAGAAGAGGCGATCAGAATTAACCCGCTAAAGCGTTCGGGATACTTCAGCACTAATTCTAGAGCCAGAATACCACCCAAAGACCATCCCAACAGCAGACAGCGATCGATTTGATGGCGATCGAGAAGAGCGATCAGATCGACTAGATGATCGTTCATTTGAAAATTTTGCTTGGTACGACTTTTGCCATAACCTCGCAGATCGGGAGCAAAAGTTTGGAATTGTTGAGAAAGGCGAGCGGTAAATACAGACATACTAAGACCCGAACCAGGATGTCCGTGCAAACAGAGAATGGGATAACCCGATCCAGCAATTTCGACGTTTAATTTCATTAACCGAACAATTGTTTCCAGACTAAAGCTAGCAAAATCGCTACGATCGCGCCAATCAAGGTATTAATCATATTGACAACTTCGTTAGTGAGCCAAGCGAATTTATCCTGTAAACTAGCGCCAATCAGGCTTTCGATCATGGTAGCCACAAACGCAGCAATAATACACCAAATCAAGCCTAAACTATCGATCGAGCCAATTGCCCAAGCTAGAGCGGAGATCGTAGCTGAAGCAACTATTCCAGCGAGAGTTCCTTCCAAACTAACTGCGCCTTCCGTTCCTCTAGCTACTGGTTGCAAAGTAGTGATTAAAAACGTTCGCTTACCGTATGCTTTGCCAATTTCACTAGCGCTAGTATCCGCTAATTTGGTACTAAAACTAGCAACATAAGCTAAGACAAGTAATTCCTTAATTGATGGCTCGACAAACAAAGTGGCGATCGCGCAAATTGTAGCTGTTGATGCCGAACCCCAAACATTTTCTGGTCCCCTAGCACCAGAGCGTTTTTCAGCAATTCCTTCCGCCTCTTTTTGTTTGATACCAATACGGGTAGCAGCAGAACCAACCAAGAAATAAAACATCACTACTGTATATCCTCGCCAACCCAAAGTTCCCCAAACTATCACCCCCAACAGCCAAGCATTCAAATATCCCGCCGTAGTCAGTAATTTTTTAGGAATCAGAAAAGCGATCGCCAGTAAAACTACATTCAAGCAAATGGCGACTAGCCAACTATTGCCAAAATCTAAATCTAATAAGTTGGTTTGCATCTAATCCCTAACCCCTAATCCCTAATCCCTAAACCCTACCCCCTAACCCCTAACCCCTCTATACCGCTACCTTCTCTGCAAGATATCCCAACTCAGTGAGTTTGTTGATTACTTTAGCAACACTTGCCGATAATTCTTCTTTGTCGGTACGGCATTCGACTTCTGGATTGGCAGGTGGTTCGTAGGGATCGTCGATACCAGTAAAAGATTTGATTTCGCCTGCTCTAGCTCGCTTGTAAAGTCCCTTTACATCTCGATCTTCACAAACTGCCAAAGGCGCATTAACAAAAACTTCGACAAAATTACCAATTTTTCCTCTTACTTCTTCTCTGATGTCACGATAGGGAGATATTGCCGAAACGAGAACGATTACACCGTGACGAGTCAACAAATTGGCAACAAAACCGATGCGGCGAATATTTTCATCTCGGTCTTCTTTGCTAAAACCTAGTCCCTTAGTCAAATTTTCGCGGACTATATCGCCGTCAAGGATTTCGAGGCTATATCCTTGAGAAGTTAACTCTTGTGCTAAAGCTCTAGTAATGGTGGTCTTACCAGCGCCACTTAGCCCTGTAAACCAAAGGGTGACTCCACGTTGTTGCATAGATTTTGTTGATTTTAATATTTACTTTAAGTATTTTATCTGGTTCTGGAAGACAGAATTGAAAAGATGCTCATATTCGATCATCTATGGTTCATGGTTCATGGTAAATCTCAATCAAATGCGATCGCGATCGCAGTAGAAAGAATGATTAATTAATTTTAGCTCTGTAAATATACCGAACAATTATTCTTTCAATTCTATTTTATTTAGCAAAAACTTGATTTGTTACTTATCTAATCTTTGCCTAAAGCGATCGATAGCAAGATATCTTTAAAGCAAATAATCCAATTGTATTGATAACAACTCAAATTCTTGCGATTTTAGGAAGTTAAAAATAATGTTATTCGACTTTAGCTACGCACCAGGAACTACTCAAGAACAAATACTTGGTTTTGAAATGGCGGGTCAAATTTGGTCTTCTTATTTCACCGATAATGTGACTGTTAATATTCACGTTGAGATGTCCAACCAATTACCAACTAATGTTATTGGTGGAGCATTAACAGGTATAGAAGCAAATTATAAATATGGAGATTTTCTCAAAGATATTAACAACGATATTACTTCTTCAGATGATTACACTGCCTCCACTAATATACAAGATCATAAAGGTAAATTTGGCGTACAGCTTACAGGCGTTAATAAAGATAACTTAATTAAAGATGTTGCCATCATAAGTATGACTCGTGCTAATGCTAAAGCACTCAATATTGTTGATAGTCAAAGTAGTTATCTTGATGGCTACATTCTTATGAGCGATCGCACCAATTCATCGATTCAATGGAATTACGATATTTCTGGTAGCACTGTCCCAAGTAATACTCTAGACTTTCTCAGTGTAGCCGTGCATGAAATTGGTCATATCCTTGGTTTTGTCAGTGGAGTTGACGATCCAGGTTGGTTAACTGCTGTTGTAGATAATCAGAATAACGGTACAAAAATCGATGGCAAAAAATTGAAATATACTACCGTACTAGATATGTTCCGCTATTCTAGTTCCAGTGCAGCCCAAGGTAGAATCGATCTTTCAATTAATGGAGATAATAAATATTTTTCGATCGATGGTGGATATACCAATCTAGCTAATTTTGCTACAGGAAAAGAGACAAGTTTAGGTGCTGACGGAGAACAAGCTAGCCACTGGAAGCATCAGGATAATCCTATAGGTATTATGGATCCGATCCTTAATGCAGGTCAAAGAAGACAAATATCCAATCTCGATAAAAAAGCGATGGATGTAATGGGTTGGGATCTTAACTATTCTGGGCAGTCAAACTGGCAAGCACTTTACAATAAAGCAGCAACCGAAGCTCAAACAGCCAGAATCGCAAACCGCGACAGTGATGTTCAAGCAATGGTCGAACAAAGCCAGGTTTACGAATGGGGTACTAGCGGTCGTAGATGGCAAAAAGGCTTCTGGCAACATATTTTAGATCAAGAAATGGATTCTTCGGCGACCACTTCAGAAACTAAGCCTATTTTGACATCTCCAGTTGGATTGAGATTAGAAGTTTTAGGTCAAGAAAATCGGGCGATCGAATGGTCAAATTACGACAATCTAATTGAAGAAGACATCGTTAATGATGATTCTACTCCAAATAATGATGCTTCTCAAAGTGATGTAAATGAATACGCTCAAAATGTACAAAGCGATCTAATTTGGACATTAAATAGCGATCGCGATCTTTTACTTTTAGATGATTCAATCTCTAACAAATTAGGAAATGACCTCAGTAAAGATGAGCTTTTAAGCTGAGAATTGTGGTTGGGTTACTACAAAAATTAATTTCAATAATTTCACCCTTCTCCTTATAGGCGAAGTTTTTTTTAGATAGTTTTTATCAAAATAGATAAGATACAAAAAAATTCTCTTGTCTATTGCCTCTTTTCCATAAGGCGTATCTTACTCAACTAAGAATGGCAATAAACAATGAACCATGAACATTGTTATGTGTCTTTTTATTTAAAACCGTAAATCAAGCAATATTTTAGGGAATTCTCTAACTGTAATCTGACTCGAATCACGATCTAATCGGGTTGCTAAGAGAGGCGATCGAGAAAATGGCAAATATTTCCAAATTTAACTACAGTAAAACATCAGCTTTTCTAGTGTTATCTGCTGTCTATTGGCTACTGCTTGACACTCATTCGATCGCGATCGCACAAATCACTCCAGATACAACTCTCCCCCATAATTCTGTGGTGACTCCCAATGGAGATGTCATGGAGATTACAGGAGGTACTGTAGCAGGTAGCAATCAGTTTCATAGTTTTGCAGAATTTTCTATTCCAACAGGTAATACTGCTTTTTTTAATAATTCTCTAGCGATCGAGAATATTATCAATCGGGTTACTGGCAATTCTATTTCCAATATTGACGGATTAATTCGCGCTAATGGTACGGCTAACCTCTTTTTAATCAATCCCAATGGTATTATTTTTGGTAAAGATGCCTCACTCAACATAGGTGGATCTTTTATTGCTAGCACAGCTAGCAGCATCAAGTTTGCTGACGGTAGCGAATTTAGTACCACCAATCCTCAAACCTCGCCATTACTGACAGTAAGTATTCCCATTGGTTTACAGTTTGGTACTAATGCAGGAGGAATTACTGTACAAGGTGAAGGGAATAATACAGGTTTCAATACTGATAATTTTTCCGTAATTAGAGATTATCGACCTGTTGGACTTCAAGTCAATAGCGGACAAACTTTAGCCCTTGTCGGTGGTGACATTGCCTTAGAAGGCGGAAATCTCACCGCAGAGGAAGGCAGAATTGAATTAGGTAGTGTTGACAGAGAAGGATTAGTTAAACTGAGTGCTACCAATCCAGGCTGGAGTTTAAATTATGAAGACGTTCAAAACTTTCAAGATATTAATCTTGCTAATGCAGCCTCTTTAGAAGTTAGTGGCAACGGTGGCGGTAATCTGCAATTACAGGGTAGACAAATAATTATTACCGACGGTTCGGCAATCTTAGCAGATACTTTAGGCGATGGAAATGGTGGTACTTTAGGGATTAAAGCATCAGAAATATTAGTAGTAGCTGGTACTTCAGATCCTTCTCTTCCTTTTATCAGTCGTTTATCTACCGATGCTGCACCAGGAAGCACGGGAGATGGTGGGAAGATCAATATTGATACAAGTCATTTAGTCGTAGCTGATGGCGCACAAATACTGAGTAGTACTTTTGGTACAGGAGACACGGGAAACTTAAATATTAAAGCATCAGAAATTGAACTGATTGGCGGTTCATCTGTAGTTGGTTCTAGTGGCTTATTTACTCTCGCTATGTCTGGATCTACTGGAAATGGAGGCAATGTCAATATCGATACTGAAAGTTTGCTAGTTACCGATGGCGCACAAGCAGCAACTCTTACTTTTAGCGATGGCAATGCTGGAAACTTAACCATCAAAGCAAAGAATATAGAGTTAGTCGGTACTTCACCTAATGGTTTTCCCACTACCTTATTGACTAATGCAGACGTAGGCTCCACAGGTAAAGGTGGAGATTTAACAATTGAAACCGATCGCCTGAAAATTGCTGATGGCGCACAAATATTAAGTAGTACTTTTAGTGATGGAGATGCTGGAAACTTATTGGTAAAAGCAAAAGAGATCCAATTAGTTGGTATTTCACTCAGTGAAATTGTCAGTTCCAGCCAAATATCAGCCAGTGTTGAAGAAGAAGCTACAGGTAACGGCGGTAATTTGACGATCCAAACCGAAAAGTTACAAGTTCGCGATGGCGCTCAAATTGCAGTAGCTACGGCAGGTTCGGGTAATGCTGGAAAAATGAAAGTTCAAGCTAATGAAATTGAACTGATTGGCAGTTCCGAGTTAGCTTCAAGTGGTATCTTTGCTAGCGCCATTATTGGTACTGGAAATGGCGGAGAATTAGATATTGCTAGCGATCGCCTGACGATTAAAGATGGCGCAACTATTAATACTAGTAACTTTTCTAGTCGAGATTCTAGCATCCCACCAGGACAAGGAAAGGCTGGTAATATTGCCATCGAAACTAATTCTCTACAACTCGATAATTCTTCTTCGCTCGTTCCCAGTAGTATTACTGCTTCTACTAATGCTGCTGGAGGGGGAAATATAATTCTTAATGCCCAAAAATCTTTAATTGCTCGTAATAATAGTCAAATTTCTGCGGAAACTAAAGGTGAAGGTAACGGCGGCGATATTCAAGTTACTACCGATTTTTTCAATTTAATTAATGGGGCGCAAATTACCACCAATAGCGAAGGATTGGGACAAGCTGGCAAAATTACAGTTAATGCCAAACAAATTAACCTCGATCGCGGACAAATTACTGCCACATCTGTGCAATCTGGTGGTGGAGATATCAATTTAGCAAGCGATCGCAATTTACTGCTGGGTAATAACAGTTTAATTACTACTAGTGTTTTAGATAGTACTGGTGGTGGCGGTAATATTAACATCGACGATAATTTATTGGTTGCTTTTGACAATAGCGATATTAGAGCTAATGCTGTTTTAGGTGCTGGTGGTAGAATTCAGATTACAACCGAAGGTTTATTTCAGTCTGCTGATAGCGATATCAGTGCTAGTTCTCAAGTTGGGGTTGATGGCATCGTTAGTATTGTTAACCCAGAAGTAAATCATGATTTTGGTTTGATACCATTACCAGATCGGACGATCGCGCCAAATCAGAAACTTACTACTTCTTGCTCCATACAGCCAATTAATAGTTTAGTTATTGCGGGAAAAGGCGGACTTCCAGAAAATCCCAGTCATGCTTTAGGAAATCAGGCAATCTGGACTGATTTACGTCTTCTTCAAGGCGATCGAGCCACCAAATTCTCCGATCTGAATATTAACTCTCAAAAATCTTTAGTTTCCGAAAATATTCCCAACTTCGCTCCCAATTCACCTACTATTGTCGAAGCACAAGGATGGATTGTTGACGCTCGCGGCAAGGTACAATTACTAGCTGCTTCACCACAATTAAATTTTAAGGATGCTTGGCAACCACTCGAGCGATGTCTGAAAAGGGAAAATGGAGGATAAGCATGGAGGGCATTTAAGAAAGCTGGTTAAGAAAAGGCAGAAGGCAGAAGGCAGAAGGAAAAGCCATATATCAAATGTCAATACATCCCCAAGGGTGTAGTGTATTTATTATTGGTCAGTTATTTCTGAACTGAACTTGAAAGATAGAAAAAATTTTTTGAGATTTTGATATGGCGGTATTACCTCCTTGGCTAGTTATCGACCCTTTGTTGACAAGTTGGTTGTTAGAGGATATTGGTAGAGGCGATCGCACGACTAACGGATTATTCGATCGCGATCTAGAAATTGGCAAAGCAGATTGGGTTGTCAAGGAGGATGGTGTTATTGCTGGATTGCCGATCGCCGCCAGAGTATTTAAATTATTGAACGATCGAGTTGAATTTACTGCTGTTGCTGGTGAAGGAGAAAAATGTACAGCAGGACAAACAATTGCTAAGATTGAGGGTGCTTTTGATGCTTTGTTAATCGGCGAAAGAGTAGCTTTAAATTTGGCAATGCGTTTGAGTGGAATTGCTACGTTAACTCAACAATATGCTGACAAAATTGCCGATCTATCTACTCAGTTAGTCGATACTCGTAAGACTACACCTGGCTTGAGAATTTTGGAAAAATACGCTACTGTTGTCGGCGGTGCAATTAATCATCGGATGGGATTAGACGACGCTGTAATGATTAAAGATAATCATATTCAAGCGGCGGGAGGAATTGAACTAGCGATCGCTCGTTTGCGTCAAAATATTCCCTATCCTTTGACTATTGAGGTGGAAACAACCAACTTAGAAGAAGTGGAATCTGCACTCGAATCTGGTGCTGACATTATTATGTTGGATAACATGTCAGTTGAATTGATGACAAAAGCAGTGCAATTAATTCGCCACAGTAGCGACAGAATTAAAATTGAAGCATCAGGAAATATCACTTTAGAAACAATTCGAGCAGTTGCAGAAACTGGAGTAGATTATATTTCTAGCAGCGCTCCAATTACTCGTTCTAGTTGGTTGGATCTGAGCATGAGAATTGATTAGATCTAAGCTATCAGCTATAGCAGTCGGGGTTTGAATTGTGAATTAGTCGGTGAAGATAGGCAAGAGGCAACAGGCAACAGGCAACAGAAATTTTTCACAAATGATCTAGGATCGCTATATCAGCTATCAGTTATCAGCTAACAGAAGGCAATAGGCAATAGGCAATAGTAATTATTATTTCTTCTCTGCCTCTCTGCCTCTCTGCCTCTCTGCCT
>CAZJTL010000053.1:0-4409 GCA_964548905.1 uncultured bacterium
CTTACCGCCAAGAGGCAGCATCGAAAAATATTCCTACGGAAATTGATTGTAAAATCGGCATTCCTAGTTCGTCGATCTGCGATCGAGCCAAAAAATGGGGTGCAGATCTAATTGTTCTCGGTCGTCGAGGTAATAGTGGTTTAGCAGAACTTTTGTTAGGAAGCGTCAGTAATTATGTAGTTCATCACGCTCATTGCTCGGTCTCGATCGTTCAAGAAGCAGTTAATCCTTCCTCTTCAACCTGAAAGCCCCTCACACATTCTTCAAGTTTGGTTTGTAAATTAAAGACATTTCCAGAAGAGAAAAATTTTTCAAATCGAGGAAGCAATCATGGAACCCCAAACAAGTGAACTCAAACAAATTGCCACTCAGCTACTTGCGGGGATGTTGGCTAATCCTCATGTCTATCCCACCATCAGTGATGAGTTAGCTAGGGGACAAAAAGAGCAAGATCTAATTATTGCGGCGATCGCCATGGCAGAAAGCTTAATTACCAAAATTGAGAAAAAAACAGAATCGACTAGCTTTTAGCTGTCAAACAATAGCTTCTCTAGAAAGAGATCGCGATCGAACCAAAATCTTCTCAAGCAACTGAAGCTTTGGAGAAGTTGAATTGTGATTAAAGGCAATAGGGAATACAGCAACTTTATAGCAATCATTATTTGAAAGCAATGATAGACCACGATCGCTTGTTTAAAGAACTTCTGACTACCTTTTTTGTTGAATTCATCGAGTTATTTTTGCCAGAAGTTGCTGTTTATTTAGAGCGAGATTCTCTAGAGTTTTTAGATAAAGAAGTATTTACTGATGTTACAGCAGGAGATAGATATGAAGCAGATTTAGTAGTTAAGACTAAATTTAGAGGACAAGAATCTTTTTTTCTAGTTCATCTAGAACATCAATCCCAACCACAATCTGAATTTAGCAAGCGAATGTTTCGCTATTTTTCTCGCTTGTACGAAAAATATAATTTACCCGTCTATCCGATCGCGCTTTTTTCTTACGATAGTCCTTATCGCCCAGAATCGGATTCTCATCAAATTGCTTTTCCCAATAAAGTCGTTTTGAATTTTAACTACGATGTCATTCAACTAAATCGCCTTAACTGGAGAGACTTCCTACAACAAAGAAATCCCGTAGCTAGTGCTTTAATGGCAAAAATGAATATTGCCCCAGAATCGCGCCGTCAGGTGAAATTAGAATGTTTGCGCCTACTAGCTACATTGCGTCTCGATCGAGCGCGGATGAAATTGATTTCTGGATTTATTGACACTTATCTTCAGCTAAGTGCAGAGGAACAAGCTTTATTAAGAACTGAAATTAGTAATATGGAAGCAACAGAACAGGAGGTGCTTATGGAAATCGTTACCAGTTGGATGCGCGAAGGAATAGAACAAGGAAAACAGGAAGGGGAAGTGGCAATTATCTTGCGCCTAATCAAACGTCGTCTTGGTACAGTTTCTCCTGAATTACAAGAGAAAATAAGCTCTTTATCTGTCAATCAGCTAGAAGATTTAGCAGAAGCATTGTTAGATTTTTCTTCAGAAGCAAATTTAGTGACTTGGCTAGAAAACTATGCAGCAGAATAATACCGATCGAACTTTGCTAGCAGAACGTCAATCGCCAAAGATAATAAATACGCGCTGTTACTTAGCATAATTATTTCATTTGCTCAAGAGCCAAATTATCGCAATTTTTAGTAGCTTTGATTGATTTTTTCTGAACAAGGTTTTGGTAGCGTTTGATTATATTTAATTTCTATGCAGGTAACAATGAAAACGAAACAAAAACTAACTACTACTATAGCAACACTGCCAATAGCTGCTATGTCTTTGGGCTTAATCCCATCTGTTGCACAAGCCTTTACACTATCTAATTCTTCTGGTACTTGGACTGGGACAAATGGAGGAAATACTGTTAACGGAAGAGGAACTAATCAGGTACGTTGGGGGGATGACATTCCTCAAAGTGGATTACAGTTTGATGGAGTTGATTCTACTAATTTTGAGATCGATCAAACATTTAAAGTGGGAACATTGACCCATTTCAATAATCCAGCTCCTAATCCAGCATCAGGAGCAACTCTCAATATCGATCTTAACCTCTCCGATCCAGCTTTAAATAAAACATTCGGTTTTAATTTTGGAATTGATGAGACAACTAATAAAGAGCCATGCAAATATCCTAGCCCTGATGGTAATCCTTGTGCTGACAAGATTTTTTTTCCTAGCTCTTTACCTTCAGAAAGCTTCTCTTTTAATGGAAAAAATTACACTTTACAACTAGTTGGATTTGGTAGCGATCCTAATAGTCTTATTCCTGATTTCTTTTCACAGGAACGTGACCAAAATTCAACATCGATCTGGGCGAAAATTGTTGAAGATACAAGAAAATCAGATCCTACTGCGAAGACTCCTGAGCCTTTCGCTATAGGAGGTTTAGGTATAGTTAGTGTTTATCTGATGATGAGTAGAAAGAAGCAAAAAATTGCTAACTAATTAGCTTTTAGATGGAATTGCTAAATATTTGCTCCAAATAAATTCGCTCGAAACTTCGGAAATACAAGCTTTTTAATTGCACTCATTGCGAATTGATATTATACCATTTCTCAAAAGTAACAAAAGACTTAGTAGAAGGTAAGGCAACAGGCAACAGGCAACAGGCAACAAATTAATTAAGGGTTTACAAGTTTTTTCCTATTAAGAAATAATTTGCTCATGTATCTAGCTAGTTTCGAGAATTGGTATTAGCTGACAAACAATAGCCAGGGATTAAAATCCCTGTCTAATAGCTGAAGTCTTCTCAAGAAGACTAAATAATTATAAAATTTTAATTTCAGTCGGTTTTAACCGAGTTTAGCTATCAGACAGAGAATAAATTCTCTGGTTTTTGAAAATGAAATAGCCTTGATTTATAGAGGTGTCGATCTTTCGATCGCAACAAGGTAATTTTTCTCTTGTGTTTCTAATGCTAAAAACATGATTGGATAAACATGAAAAATTGAGATTTGTAATCTATAAAATTATTTTTTATCTCCTTCTTCTTCCTCAAAAATTTTAGCTATTTCAGCTTTGAGATCGGAAGTTGTATCTTGTATTTTTTCTTCCTCTTTTTTCTCTATTGTCTCTGCTGGATTTGGTTGACTATTTTCGGGTGAACTAGTTGTTTCAATTTCTTCTTGAGGAGGAATTGATGCTATAGATTCTGGTGGTGATATCTCAGACTCAACAATTTGGGGTGTTTCTTGTGCAGTAACTAGTTCTGTTGTTTCTGGTGGTGTTTCTGGGGAGTCGATCGCCTGAGTTTCAGTTGCAGTCGTTTCATCTGCTTTTACTTCTACCTCTGGTTCGATCGCATCCTGCTCGGGATTAACTTCAGCATTCTCTGTTATTGGCGATTCTATCTTCTCTAGTACTTCTGGGGATGTTTCTAAAATCACTTCGGATTTTACTTCTGGTTCGGTAGGTTCAGTAGAAACTGTTTCTGTAATTGTTTGATTCGTTGTGGTTTCTAATTCTGGCGAGCGCTTTGCTACTTCTGGTTCAAAATCTTCAACATCTTCATCTGCTTCTAAAATTGGTGCAGCACTCAATCCAGTTGTTTTAGTTTTATTTTTACTAAAACTGCTAGTGATTTTTCCTAACCACCCAGACAGTAAATTTTCTTTTTTCGCCGTTTGTGCTGGTACATTAGCGGGAGTTTCTGCTACTGTTTTTGCCGATTCTTGTTCTGATGCTGCTTCTGTAACTGTATCGCTTTCCTCTTCTACAATGGTTGCATCTGTTTGAGTAATTGCTATTTCTTCATTAACTGGAGAAGATTCTGGTGATTCTACTTCTGTTTGGGTTTCTGGACTAGATTTATCGACTTCGGCTTCTGTGGATTCGCCTGTAGTCTCTTCAGCCAATTCCTGTTTTAGTTCTTCTGTTGTCTCGGCTTTTTCTTCTGCTATTGTTGCTTCGGGTTTAGGAGTTTCTAATTGAACTTTCGGTTTGCTCAAGAAAGCAAACAAACCACCAACACCTAGCAACCATTTAGTTACAGAAAAACTTTTCATGGCTGAAATTTTGTCAGGATTGGCGATCGCTCCTCTTAAATTAATTGTTTCCGCACCGTAAGCTAGCAGTAGTAGTGTCGCGGCGGTTTGTCCTAATAATATTGCGCCAGTCATCTGTTCGGCACATACCCACAACACCAATGCATAAAACAAACCTACGCCACTCCACAAAAAATCATCTTGACGATGAACTTTTGGCGCAAAGAAGGCTGCTAGAAAAAAGATCGTGCTAATTAAGCCAATGGCGATCGCTAGGACATATGCCAGCATTTTCTGGTTACTCCATGGGGACTCTTCTCATTCCATTGTGCTTCAAGATGTCCCTTTGCCGCGAGTTGTTTAGGATTGTAAA
>CAZJTL010000053.1:4509-25124 GCA_964548905.1 uncultured bacterium
CCAAAGTACCAAAGTGCGGCGGCTGCTTCTGCGTGAGTGACAGTTTTTTTCGGTTGAAAGAGAGTAGTATATCCAAAAACGCGACGAATATTCGACTGTTCGCTGTTTTGATAATCGGCATAAAGTGCTGGCAAGGCTTTAGGGTCAATTTTATTCGCATCTTGAAAACCCCAAGTTTCTTTAACACTGTCGATCGAAGCTTTGGGTAAAGCTTTACGAGTATCTAGAGGAACTTTCCAAGCTAAGAGAGTTTCTCTGGTTAAAGGCAAATCGGGGCGAAATAGCGAAGCAGTACTATCTCCACTCAGAGGAGAAGGAATTAAGCCAGCTTCAGCTAACCCTTGAATGAGGGAAAAATCCGAATCGCGATTGCTAATATCTTTAAAAACAGGCTGAGAATTATTAGTAGCCAAGCGAATCTGTTTGCCAGGATCGTTGGCATAAATTTTATTGTTAATAGTAACTAGCCAACGAGCAAATTCGCGACGACTAATAGTTTGTTCGGGAGTCACTCGATCGCCTAGTTTAATTCCCAAAGCGATCGCATCTTCTAGATATTGCCCTCCCGATCGGTTTTCTGTCTGGGTGACTGGCGCAACTGGAGGTGTGGGGTTTGTAGGCTGTACTGGTGTTTGTCGATCGGGAGTGGGATTGGGAGTAGGATTAGCTGAGTTAGTTATTTCTGGTTGGTAGGCGATCGCGAATTCTGTTGTAGTTCTACCACCATTATTAGGGTTAACGGTCGGTAAGATAGAAACTGCAATACGAGTGCGATCGCGACTGGCGATTAGGGTTTGCTCCCCGCTATTTGCTTGCGGGGTGAAAGGTTGAATAAGTTGCCAGTTATTTGACTGTAATTGTTGTTGATAAAAATCGGCGATCGCCTGAGAGTTGTCCCCAGATGACCAATTAGTTTTAATTTGTTGGGAATCTGTGGGAGAATCTACCCTAAGTAGTTGCGCTTGAGGATAGACGGGAAGATTGGCGGGAAAATTGGCAGGAAGTTCGGTTGTAGTTGTTTGAGTTGGCGCACCTGAATCAGTCGGCTGAGTTGTTGATGGGTTGGCAGCTTGGGAATTTTCTGGTAATTTCGGATCTGGAGCAAAAAAGCCTGTAACTGTCTTGCTATCGCAGGCGCTCAACAAACCCAAGAGAAATAGAGATAAAACTAAACGAAGCGAAGAAGATTTAAAAGGTAACACCTTAGATCGTATCCTTATTAATTACTTACTTGTTAGTGGAGGTAAGGCAGAGGGGCGGAGGAGTAGAGGAGCAGAAGAGCAGAGAGGCTTCAGAGGAAGGAGAAATACTGTATTCTGTAATCAATTTAACGAATCGATAACTCGTTCGACAACTTAAGTTTGTATCGATGGGAAAATTTCAGCTATTCAAGTTACCCGAACTAGATCCCAAAGTTTGGATTTTAGCTCTAGGACGATTTTTATCGCAAATTGGTACGGGATTTACTCTTTTTTATGCACCTATTTTTTTTGTCAATCAAGTAGGTTTATCAAGCACTTTGGTAGGCATTGGTTTGGGTAGCGCGTCAATATCTGGAATAGTTGGTCGTTTTTTGGGGGGACAATTTAGTGATTCTCGGTTTTGGGGAAGAAGAAAAACTCTCTTGCTTTCTGCTGTCATTTCCGCGATCGCTTCTCTAATTTTGGCACTGACTGACAATTTTCCTCTTTTTATTATTGGTAATCTTTGTATGGGGTTGGGAGTTGGTTTGTATTGGCCGGCAACCGAAGCCGCAGTCACAGATTTAACTACCCTTAAGCAGCGCAACGAAGCTTTTGCCTTAACACGCTTAGCAGATAGTTTGGGCTTGAGTTTGGGTGTAGTTTTGGGCGGTTTACTAGTCGCTAATTCTGGTAATTATCGCGCCCTGTTTGCGATCGATGCTATTTCTTTTGTAGTCTTTTTTGTGGTCATTTATGTGGCGATTTCTGAAACTTATCAATTTCAAACTAGGCAACAACAAGTATTACAAGGCTGGAAAGTAGCTTTTAGCGATCGCGCTTTAATCACTTTTGCTTTTGCCAATATTTTATTTACTAGCTATTTCGCCCATCTGCAAACTACCCTTCCTCTCTATTTCAAAAATTTCATCTCCACAGGAGGATTTTCAGAAGCATTAATTAGTGGTTTATTTACTTGGCAGATTGCCTTAGCTGCTATTTGTCAGTTACCAGTTGCTCGCTTTCTCAATCGCTTCACCTATATTCGCGCTTTAACTGGTTCGCTGTTGTTATGGGGAGGGGGCTTTATTTTAATTTGGGTGACAGGTACTGCTACTAGCTACGCTTGGATTTGGGCAATTTTAGCTCTCTCAGTCTTGGCGATCGCTATGGTAAGCTATACTCCTTCTGCTTCTGGTTTTGTTGCCGATCTAGCCCCAGAATCTCTGAGAGGGATATATATGTCGATTAACTCTCAATGTTGGGCGATCGGCTATTTAATTGCACCAGCGATCGGCGGATGGGCGCTCGATCGATCTACTAATATCGCTCACAGCTTTTGGTTAATTAATGCAGCTACTGTACTCGTTGGGATTTGGATTATTAAGTCGCCCAATCTGCTTCGATGAACTACCCCACCGCAAGGCGAGTGGGGTTCATTATGTTAAACAAGATCTCGAACGGTAGAAAGCGGCAAAAACATTTCTAGCGGATTATCTTTTAGACTGACAAAACCATAACGCAAATAATAGTTTTTAGCTTTTTCATCCTTAGCGTCAACGAATAAACCAATTATTCCTGCATTATCGGCGATGACTATAGCTCTTTTCATCGCTTCAACCATTAAGATTTCTCCTATACCTTGACGCTGCCAATTTTTATCTACTGCTAAACGCGCCAACTTAACACCAGAAACGATTGAGGGATATTTTTTAGCCAGTTCTTCTGTAAGTTTTTCTGCACGAATCTCGCATAGAGATAAAGTTAAAAAACCAATAATGACTTTTGGTTTCTCTGTATCTATCAACACAAAAGTACGAGAAACGCCTTTTTGGTTGTGCTGTCGTGCCGTTTGTCTGAGATAGCGATTTAAAACTTCACTATTGCAATCGAAATTATTGCGATCGTGAAATTTATTTAAAAGTTCAATGACTTGCACTAAAAAATTCTTTATGTTTTTGAACAGCGATTTTTAGGCTTTCGTTTGCTACAGGAGGATTTTCTAATAAAGAAAAAATTCGATCGGCATCTGCTTCGGAAAGATTAATTACTTTTTGAGTGTCTAAAATTGTCTGTGCTTCTTTTAAAGCTGCTTGAACAACAAATTGATTTAAAGTCGAACCAGATATAACAGCCGCTTGTTCTAAAATTTCCTTGATGCTTTGGGGAACTCTGACAGTTATACGAGTATCGTTTTTAGTTGCATTAACCATGACATGTTTTTATTCCTACTATATTAGATTATAAAGAGTTGGTGACAAAATGGCACCAAAATAGATTGGGGACAGGTGACAGGGGGACAAGGAGACGAGGAGACGAGGACTAATCCAACTCAGAAGAATTATCGTAGCGATCGCGTGCGATTTCTAATTCCTCAATATTATTTTCGGACCATTCGCACAGATAAGCTAATGGTTCAATTAGAGTTGCGCCTAGAGCAGTTAAGGAATATTCGACTCTGGGGGGAACGACTGGAAAGACTTTGCGTGCGACTAATCCGTGTCTTTCTAAATGTCTCAATGTTTGAGTTAACATTTTTTGAGAAATTCCTTCAATTTGTTTTTGTAACTGGTTATGACGCTTAGTACCAAAACTGAGACAGTATAAAATAATCAGACTCCATTTATTACAGAGGATATCGAATACTTTCTGAGTTGGGCACTCTAGAGTAAAAACTTCTGGTTCTTCTCGATCGGAAATATGCTTATTGACCATTTGGTTCGTATATAACTTTGAAGTACCTACTTGCTAATCTGTAGGGTTTCTAGGGATCATACCCATAAAGGAAAACCTAAAAACTAATAATTAATTGTTTATGGTCAACATCACTTTTGCTTATTTAGTTTGTCAATCGCTACAAATTTTTTGAGTTGAAAGGTATTAAGTATCTAAACAGAATTAATTACACACTGTATTTTCCCTCTTGCCTTTTGCCTTTTGCCTTTTGCCTTTTGCCTACCCTCACCTGTGTATTTAATTTTGTGCAACTACTTAATAACTCTTCTCTTCTCTCTTCTTGACTACACTGGTTATTAAGACATTCACCCTAGATTGAACCGATAGAATACTGCACTCTGCGTTTTAGCTATATTTCTCACTCCATTGTCGATCGAGTTTACTTACTCCATTGACGATCGAGTCTCGATCGAATCTATCGGTAAAAAAACAAGCTATGTTACAGAAACATCCCCTAGTTGTTGATTTTCACAAAGAAAAAAACAAAGCACTATCATCAATTCTCCCTCGTGAGTCTTTGCGATCGAGCTATCAACAGGGATGGCAGGGTATTTACTGTGAATATCACTGTCAACCCAAACACAACACCCCAGAACATTATCCACAACAGCACGTAATTGCAATTAACAATATTCGCGATCGCACTCCTCTAGAAACAGTTAGAACTTTCGACAACAATGTTCAAAAAGAAAAAATTGTTAATGGGGATGTTGTCGTCGTTCCCGCTCAAATTCATCATCAAGTTTATTGGCATCGAGAGACTGAATTTACTCTGTTAATTTTAGAACCAAGAAGGATTGCCATTGCTGCCTATGAAGCGATCGATCCCGATCTAGTCGAAATTTTGCCTCATTTTGCCAAACCAGACCCACTTATCGCCCAAATTGGCTTATCTTTACAAAGTGAACTGGAGACGACAAAGGCGATCGACAGTCTTTATGCTGATTCAGCAGCCAATCTTTTAGCCGTTCATCTGCTGCGTTTTTATGCCAATAAAAAGCCTAAGTTTGCAGAATATGCAGACGGTTTGTCTAAAACCAGTTTGCAACAAGTAATTGAATATATTAGAGCCAATCTCGATCGAGATTTGAGCTTGGAAAAACTAGCTGAGTTAGTGCAAATGAGTACATTCTACTTTGCTCGACTGTTTAAACAATCAACTGGAGTTACTCCCCATCAGTACGTAATTCATTGTCGTCTCGAACAAGCGAAAAACCTACTGATTTCCGAAAATGCCTCGATCGTTGAAATTTGTCAAAAAGTTGGCTTTCAAAGTCAGAGTCATTTTACTCAATTGTTTCGCAAATACACGGGCTTAACACCCAAAAAATATCAAGAAACGATCTAATCGAGCAAGACTAGGATATTTTTAGCAAGAATCAGCAAGACAAAACCGATCGAGTTGTTATAGACTTTTTCTACGAACAATTAGCCAGCCATTAACAATGACAAGTTCGGCTACTGTTAACTCAATACCAACTAAAGCTACCCTGCTTTTAGCTAGTACTCTAACTGTAATGGCTGGTGCGACGATCGCTCCTTCCTTACCGCAAATGCAAAAACATTTTGCTGGTGTAGAAAATGTCGATTTGTGGGTGCGATTGGTTTTAACTATTCCTGCTTTACTGATTGCGTTGAGTTCCCCATTAGTAGGCGTAGCCGTGGATCGCCTTGGACGCAAACCTTTACTGATTTTCTCCGCCGCCGTGTATGGTTTGGCTGGGAGTTCGGGATATATCTTGAACTCCCTTCCTACCATAATTTTAGGTCGTATGGCTTTAGGATGTGCGGTTGCTGGGATCATGGTTAGCGCTACCACCCTAATTGCTGACTATTACCAAGGGGCAACCCGTGCTAATTTCATGGGTTTGCAGGCAGCTTTTATGGGGTTTGGAGGCGTTTTATTTCTCTCTGGAGGAGGGTTTGTCGCCGATCTTAATTGGCGCTTTCCCTTTCTGATTTATTTGTTTGCTTGGTTGCTGTTGCCATTAATGATTTATTGTCTCTGGGAACCCAGGCGATCGTCTCCTAGTTCAGAATCAAAAGCATCCAGCGATCGCGCTTCAGAAGTACAAACTCCTGTCAAACTCTTGACTTTGGTTTACTTCACCGCAGTATTAACACAAATTATTTTTTATCTTATTCCCGTACAAATTCCTTTTTATTTGAAGTCGATCGTCAATGCTAATGCTAGCCAAAGTGGATTGGCGATCGCTTTTTGTACCTTGTTTAGCGCTACTGCTTCGATGAATTTTGGCAGAGTCAAGAAAAAGCTCGATTTTATCAGTACTCTAGCTTTAAGTTTGGGATTGATGGGTATTGGCTACAGTCTGATTGGAATAAGCAATAGTTACGGAGGGGTTTTAGTCGGTTTGGCGATCGCTGGTTTGGGATTGGGTTTACTGATGCCTAATTTAAATTTATGGGTATCTTCGGAAGTTCCCGACACGATTAGAGGTAGGGTTTTAGGAGGTTTAACTACCTTCTTTTTTCTCGGACAATTTCTTTCCCCGATCGCCACTCAACCGATTAGTAAGAATTGGAGCTTGGCTTTAACCTAGAGTTTAGCTGGAGGACTGTTGCTGGTGCTAGGACTAGCGTTTGCTGCATTGAAACAACAAGTGATTAAGCTAGTGCAAGAAGGCAGAAGAGAAGCTGAGAAGCTGAGGGGCTGAGAGGCTGAGGGGCTGAGAAGCTGAGAAGCTCAGAGACACAGATGCAGAGGAGATTAGGATGAAGATTGTCGTTATTGGTGCGACTGGGACAGTTGGTAGCGCCGTTATTAAAGAACTGTCTCCCAGGCACGAAATTGTCAAAGTTGGTAGGAAAAGTGGCGATGTCAATAATGGTCGAGTTTTTCGGGTACTTTAGCCGCAATGTTTATCCGTGATGCTGTCTTACAAGACTTACCAGCAATTGTCGAAATTTACAACGCCAGCATACCCGATCGCTTGGCAACAGCAGATACCGAAGCAGTTTCTCTTCAAAGTCGCATTCCCTGGTTCCATAACCATAACTCCCAGACTCGACCAATTTGGGTAATGGAAACAGAAGGTAAAATCGTAGGTTGGTTAAGCTTCAATGATTTTTATGGTCGTCCAGCTTATCATCAAACCGCAGAGTTAAGTCTTTACGTTACACCCGAACGCCATCGTCAAGGAATTGGCAAACAACTTTTAGAAAAAGCTATTCAACAAAGTCCTGCTTTGGGTTTGAGTACTCTACTAGGTTTTATTTTTGTGCATAATCAACCTAGTTTAGAACTATTTAAAAAATATCACTTTCAACAATGGGGATACTTACCAAGAATTGCCATCTTAGACAATCTTGAAAGAGATCTGGTGATTTTTGGTCGTCGTCTCGATCTTTTTTGACATTTGAGCAAGCGATCGCTTATTTTTGAGAAAAGTAAATAACCAATTTGTCACACTTTATTTTAAAATCTACAAGTCAGAAAAAATCAAGATCTATACTCCATTGACAACGAAATTAGGTAAAGAGCGCAATTATGCTAGTTGTTTCTTTAGTAATACTTGGCATTGCAAGTCTAGCAACTTATTTCAGCTTCAATTTTCAAGATGATGTCTTTCAAGCGGCGATGGCATTTACAGCTATTTTATTCGCGATCTTAGCTCTCATCATCGCTCCTTGGTCGATGAAACTAATACTTCTTGGCGCTACGCCTTTCACCTTCGATCGACTAAATAACTGGATCATCAAAAAATCTTAAAAATAGTTGGTGCTTATTCGTTGCTATCATCAAAGTATTCTCTTCCTGCAATGCTTTCGATCGCCGTCAAAGCTGCTGCTGAACCTGCAAGAATATCTCTCTCTTCTCCACCCAAGTAAAGTCTGCCAAAACTGCCGATCGCCGAAACTTGCAAAATATTGATCAAAGCTGCTTTCTCAGCTTCATTAGCAGCCAAAGCAGCATAAGCAGCAGGTTGAACTTCTAAGACATAAAGAGTTTGTCCTGCTAAAAGTAATTGTCCACGACGATTGCGATTAATTAATTGTGCTTGATAAGCATCAATATTGCGGATAATTTGACTGGAGACAACTTGAGGTTTGAGACATTGATTTTGACTTACACCTAATGCTTCTAGAATAGCTCTTCCAGCCGCACGTACTTCTCCCTGTTTACTGGCATGAACTTCCAACAAGCCATACAATCTTTCTACAAATTGTACCCCTGGACGAACCACAGCAGCTTTGAGGGCAACATCAGTAATTCGATTAATTTCAATCCCAGGTGAAATTTCAATCCACAAAGAAGCATCTCCTGGTAATGGCAAAAACCCTAGCGCTACAGTTCCTACATAAGCGGCGTGCTGGGGTTGTAGTCTATCTAAATAGACATAACTGCGTAGTTCTACGCCCAAGTTTCTAATCTCCGTTTAACTTAGCATTCAGAAAAAGATCGGCATAGATATAGTAGCAGGGATTAGGGATTAGGGGTTAGGGATTAGGGTTTAGAAAGATTAAAGATTAAAGTTCAATATCTTTGGATTTCTTCTTAATTTTAGAACTAGACTTTTTCGGTTTATTGCTTTGTGTTTTGTTAGAAAAGGATTGCCAATAGTTTAGATCTTCTCGATTTGGATTAGCAGCAATAACTCTTTTCTCTCTCAAGTCAAATGCAGCTACTTCTCGATCGCTATGTTTACTAGTTAGTTTAGCAGTGCGTTGATGAAAGTCGATTTCTAGATTGTACTTTTCTAGTTCGATTATTCCTACTCCTGATGCTTTGACTGTTACTCGATTTAGTTGTTTGGCTTCTTCAGTAATTGCTGTTAGCTTAGGCAAGATGCTTTTTGCCCATTCTTTTTGTTCGGGTGCGGGAAAATTTATTTTAGCTTCGGTTTTTTTTTCAGCAAGATCTTCTCTTCTATGTTCAATTTGTTTCATTACTTCAGAGTATCGATTTCTTTTATTTTCTATTTGTTCCAAAGCTTTTGGAACTCTCATCGAACAAAATTTTTGCCATTTCTCATCTTGCAATTGTTCGATTATGCTAAACGGAATCGCCGATTCAACCTTAATTTGATGGCGATACCAAGCATGTAGTCCGTTTTCACTTAAGGCATTTTTAAGTATTCGTTCTGTTAACTTTAAACCTTTGCGAGATGACTGTGTGGTTGTGTAATCTTTAAGTAATTCTTTTAAACATAGCAGCGACATTTTAGCGTGTTTGATATCCTGTCTTCCCGCTTGTGGTAAACCTTTAATCGAACTAAGCTTACCTTCTAAACAAAGTATCGGATGCAAAACTTTAAGCTGAACTCCTGCTAATTCTCCCTTGCCTTCAAGTTTTAAAGCAGTGTCTGTAATTTCTGTATCGTTTAGACCAAAAACCGAACCAAGAAAGTCAATTCTAAGCTTTTGTTCTTTAAAATCTGCAACTACTACTCCTGTATTAGGGCTGGGATCGAAGTCTTTATTGAGAGTAACTTGTCCTTTGAGAACTTGATTGCAGGCAATCGCTTCAATTTTGCCACCATAAAAATCTAAATCTTCGCTGGCAAAAGGAAGATATTCGTTTAATTCTGGTACCCGCTCGCTGTATTTGCTAGCCCAAAGATTAACTGCTTGTCCTCCTACCACTATTGCATCCAGCTCTGCTTTTTGGAGAAGAGAAAAGATTTCTTTAAGGTCGTTGGGTGTTAATTTAATAGTCATCGTCCTCATCGTCTTCATTGTCATCTTCACAAGGAATAGCTAGACGATCTGACCAGTTGATATTTTTCAAATCGATATCCCAAAGTTCGGGGAAAAGAATGTTGTTTACTAATTCCTGTGCTTGTTGAGGTGGTATTTCTAGCAATTTTTGTCTGGCTTCGACTTTTTCTTGTGCTAGTAGTTTATACTTTTCTTCGTCTAGTATAACTATTTCGTCAGAATCACTAGGTAACAAACCAGCTTTTTCTAAATATAAGCAAAAATCTTCTATTGGATCTTCGTGTTGTTCTCGCTCGTGATTATCCATTAATTTTAAGGCTTGTAGGAAAGTAAAACAGTTATTTCTTTTAAAAAACTTTTTTTAAGTGTCCTAGGATTCCCAATTAAGACCTGACTAATATACTTTGACAGTAATTTTGCATCTAAATTTGCTAGATTGTAGCTCTTGCTTTGTTTTTGATACTCTCGATCGACAAAAACATAAATTTCAAGTCTATCTTTTATCCAAAACCAAACTTCTTTAACACCTAATTCTTGATACTTTTCTAAATCTTCAATACTGCCACTACTAAAAACAACTTCTACAGCTAGATCGGGAATTGGTTTCAAGCTATTAAAACAGAAACTAGTGTCTGGTTCTTTGCCTACGGACTTATCTTTTTGTTTGAGTGTAGTCGAACCTAGAGGATAATAATCTAAATCAATAGCATCACAGTAAGCAACAATTAATAAATAGATAAAATCTTTAATTATTTCATGATTGCGACTGGGCGACATTATTTTTAGAACACCGTTTGAGAAAGAAATTCTATAGCTTGGGGAGTCTGCTTTTTGTAGGAGGATTGCTTCATAGTCATCCCAAGATAGATCGGAACACATAAACAGTTTGTCTTTTTGCTGTAAACTGTCTTGCTCGATAAAATCTATAAGTCTTAACTGGGTCATATTCTTATACCAATTCTCGAAAATAATGAGAGACTTAGTCAAGGGCAAGGGATTAGGGATTAGGGACTAGGGATTAGGGACTAGGGATTAGATAGTTACAGATCTATCTACTAATAACTGATAACTGATAACTGATAGCTGATAACTGATAGCTGATAGCTAATAACTGATAGCTACCCTCCCTTTAAGCTGTCTTAACCCGAACTGAGGTTAATTACTAATCCATTCCAATTTCAGGTAACTTTTGAGTAAATCTAGCAATCTTTTTTCTTCGATCGGTTTGGCGATAAAAGCATTACAACCAACTTGTTTACTCTCATGACGAACGGAGGAAACACTGTTAGCTGAAGTAGCAATAATTGGCAAGTGCTTGAATTCAGGAATTTTGCGTAATTCTTTTACCATCGTAAAGCCAGTTTTGACGCGCATAAACAAGTCGGTCAAAATTAAATCTGGGCTACTTTGACGGGCAATTCTCAAGCCTTCTTCCCCGTTTTCAGCAACGATTATCTCAAAGCCAAGGGGCTTAAGTATATTAGATATTAGTAAACAATTTTCTGGGCGATCATCTACTACTAATAACTTAATCTTTTGACCTTTATAACTGACGATCTTGCTTGCACTCGCTTCTAGGGATGGAAGTGTCTCAGCAATTTCTACAATAGGAACAACAATCTCAAACCAAAAAGTTGAACCTTGACCTAATTGACTGGAAACTTTGATTTCACTATTCATCAATTCTGCTATTTGTTGACCGATCGCTAAACCTAAACCTGTACCAGTGATGCGACTTTCGAGATCGCCAACTTGTTCAAAGGGATGAAAAATTTTCTTGATATTGCTAGGACTAATACCTACACCAGTATCGCTAATTTCAAAACTAATTTTAATATTTTCTGAACTATTAAGATCTGAAGCTGGAACTGATTCGAGGATGCTCACTTTAAGCTTAACTTGACCCCGATCGGTATATTTTACGGCATTGATTAAAAGATTTAACAAAATTTGTCTCAATCTTTTTTCATCGATCCTAATTACATTAGGTAGAATACCTTGTCTTTCAAAGGTAAACAGAAGATTTTTTTCTTTTGCTTTCAATCCAACAATAGCGGTAACTTCTTTTAAAAAAACTGGTAAATCTACATTACCAGGGCATAAGGTCATTTTATTAGCTTCTATTTTCGAGAAATCAAGAACATCATCAATTAGATTGAGTAAATGATTGCCGCTCTTGTGAATGATTTTTAATTCTTCAACTTGACTCTCATATAGGTTGCGATCGCGTTGCAAAATTTGCGCGTAACCCAGAATGCTATTCAGAGGAGTTCGCAGTTCATGGCTCATATTGGCAAGAAATTGACCTTTGGCACGATTACCAGACTCTGCCATTTCCATTGCTTGTTCTAACTCGATGGTTCTTTCCTTAACTCTTTTTTCTAGGTTTTGATTGGCTTCTGCTAAAGTGGCAAAGGAATCTTGTAACTGTTGCGCCATGCGATCGAAAGAACGGGAGAGCATTCCTAGTTCGTCTTCACGGTTGGTATCGATTCTGCGCTCTAAATCGCCATTAGCAAGATTAGTAGCTGCTACAGTTAAATCTTCGATCGGTTGGAGCAAATGTCTGGCAACTAACCAAGTGATAATAACTACACCTAAGACAGCTACAGCAGCGATAATTGATGCTAACTTTTTAAATTCGTACTCTTGAGATAAAGCTTCAGCTTTTTGTTGCAAGACAACTATTCCCCAGCCATTATCCAGTCTAATTACATGGCAAAACCATTTAATCCTATTTTTCTCCCTAAATTGCAGCAAACCACTTTTACCATTTAAGATAGCTTGAACTGGAGGATAGTGACTAAAATCGGTTAATTGATTACTTGCGGAGATCGCTGGATTGGGATGAGCAATAACTTTTCCTTCCTCGTCTACGACAAAAGCATAGCCAGTTTGACCAAAACGAATTGTGCCAATTTGCTGGCTCAGAGCTTCTAATTGCGAACAAATAGTAACTACACCTTTAATTACCGCCTGCTGTCCTCGAATTGGCTTACTTATGCATACAGATGGTTTATTGCTAACACGACCGATCAAAGTTTGATAGTTGACTTCATTTCCAGCGATCGCACCCTGAAACCAAAGTCTATCTGCATAAGATTTTAGGGGTTTATCGTCACTACGAGCAACATTAAAACCATCAAGACCAATTGTATGAGCTACATATAGATTTTGATATGTATCGATCATTCTCCTCAAAACAGGCTTTTGCTGCTTGGGGTTCATACTAATAATTTCAGGCTGTTTGGCAAGATTCTCTAGCGCTAAAACATAGGTTTCCTGCCATCTTGTTATGCTTTCAGCTATGCTTGTAGCCTTGAGAGCAAAATGTTGCGTAGTTTCTTGACGGATAATCGTTGCAGCACGAGAACTAGCATAGAAAATTGCCAGCACCATGGGTGGAACAACCCCCAGCAAAACCAATAAAGGCATTTGCCATCGTAAGCTTTTAAAAAACGATCTGGTCATGAGTCTAGACTGGAGAAGCAGGTCTAATTAATATACATATATAAAAAAGTCGAGTTTGCCTACCGCTAAATTAAGTAATTTTACTGAATTTATCTACATGAAATAACTTAAATGCAAAAAATGAGCAGCAGGCAGCAGGCAGCAGGGAGCAGGTAGTAGAGAGCTTTCTAGCAGGGAGCAGGCAGCAAGAAAAGACTTGCTGATAGCTGATAACTGATAACTGATAACTGATAACTGATAACTGATAACTGATAACTGTGTTGAGAAATATCAACATAAACATGGTTTGATAGCCAATTTGGGAACAGTAAAAGAAACCGTCAATTGCTTTTGGAAAAGAGCAATGTTTTAGGTAAAGGGATCTTCCCTAATGCCTAATCCTCAGTTAAATGCCTGCAATTCAATGAAAATAGTTACTAAATTATTTGCTCATACGCCTTTACAAGTAATTTTAGTTGTTCCTTTTGTCCTACAAATTGTAGGCACAGTAGGTATAGTCGGGTATTTATCGTTTAAAAATGGACAACAAACAGTTAGTCATTTAGCCGATCGCCTGATGGAAGAAATTGGCGATCGCACTGTCTACGAAATCCAAGATTTTCTCGATCGACCTTACCTAGTTCATCAAACGATTGTATCAGCTATTCACAGTGGCAATCTCAACCCCAATAATCTGCAACAGTTAAAATGCTACTTCCTCCAGTTAGCACTGCAACCAGATTTAAGCAAATATATCGCTTTTGCTAACCCCAAAGGAGAATTCGTTAACATCGATGCTATCAATGGTAGAGACAAAATTTGGTTCAAAATTAAGGATAGCTCGACTGGTTCTAATCGCAACACTTACAGAATCGAGCGTCAATGTCAGCAGCAAGAATTAATCTCAAGCAAACCATACGATCCTACTACTCGTCCTTGGTACCAAGCTGCTGTGACTGCCAAAAAACCTACTTGGAGTCCCATTTATTTAGCGCCTACAGGAAAACAATTAGGATTTAGTGCAGCTACACCCGTCTACTCTAAAGATAGTAAGTTACTAGGAGTGCTTAGTACAGAGTTAAACCTTAAACATGTTGAAAAATTACTGCAAGACTTGGAACGCAAGAATGGTATTCAAGCTTTCGCGATCGATCGCGATGGAAAAATCATAGCGTCTAATTTTGGGGAATATTCGCTCCAAACTGAGGGACAACTGCGACAAATATTAGCTACAGAAAGCAATGAAACCTTAATTAGAACTACAGCAGTCAACTTACTTAAACATTTTGGTAGTTTCGCGCAAATTAAACCTGAAGAACTAATCACGTTCGAGTTAAAAGGCAAACGTATTTTTGCCAGAATTGCCTCTCTAAAAGATGAAAAAGGTTTGGATTGGTCAATTGTTATCACAGTTCCAGAAGCGGCTTTTATGGAGGAAATTGAGCGAAATACTCAGCTTACCATGGCGCTTTGCTTTGCTGCTTTTGGTGTTTCAGTTTTAATAGGAATATCGATTTCTAGATGGATTACCAAACCGATCGCAGATTTAAATGAAGCAGCTAAGAAAATTACCACAGGCGATTTAGTTCAGATCGAGCATAGCGATCGCAGCGATGAATTGGGACAGTTAACTGAATCTTTTAATTTGATGATTGCCTATCTACAAGCCTCTTTTGATGGTTTGAATGCTTTTAATGAGACACTAACTGACAAAGAAAAACAGTTGGCAATCCAAAATCAAACCCTAGAAATACAAGTACAAGAGAGAACTAAGGAACTAAGGCAAACTCTGGAGCAACTTCAGGCAACTCAGCGTTTTATCGATCGCGTTCTCGATACTATTTCCGATCCGATTTTTGTTAAAGACGAACAACATCGCTGGATCGTTCTCAATCGCGCTGCATGTCAATTTATTGGTCGTAAACGAGAAAATTTAATTGGAAAAACTGACCATGACTTTTTCTCACGACAAGATGCCGATCGCTTCCGAGAAAAAGATAATCTCGTATTCACTACAGGTGTCGAACAAGAACAAGAACAAAGTTTTACCGATGGTTCTGGAGTCCTTCGGACAGTTTTAACTAAAAAAGCTCTACTCGCCGATCGCTCTGGTAATAAAGTTTTAATTGCTACCATGCGCGATATCACTCATCGTAAGGCAACTGAAGAAGCATTGCAAGAGAGTGAGAAAAGATTACAAACCTTTTTTAATAATGCTCCAGCGATCGTCTACATCAAAAATTTAGCAGGAAAATATTTACTGATTAACCGTAAGTTTGAAACCGTTATTAATATCTCTAGAGTAGATGTATTGGGTAAAACAGATTATGACTTATTCCCCGAAGATATTGCTGAAGCTTTTCGAGATAACGATCGCCAAGCACTTGAATCAGAACTTCCTCTTTATAGAGAAGAAGTTCTCACTCTTGAAGATGGGGTACATACTTATTTTTCGGCAAAGTTTCCTTTAATAGATAGTAATGGTATAGCTTACGCAACTTGTGGCATTGCTACTGATATCAGCGATCGCAAACTAGCAGAAGCCGCCTTAAGAGATAGTGAAGAACGTTTTCGTACTGCTTTTGAACAAGCAGCAGTTGGCATTGTTCAAACCGACTTAAAAGGGCAATTCAGGCAAATTAATCAGAAATTCTGCGAGATTGTCGGCTATTCTGACACAGAACTTTTCAATCAAACTCTTGTTGATATTACCTATCCTGACGATCTTAGTTTAGATCGCCATGAAATCGAACGTTTATTAACTGGAGAAATCAAGTCTTTTTCGCGAGAAAAACGCTATGTTCGCCAAGATAGCAGCCTAGTTTGGGTGAATATATCGATTTCTCTAGTTCGCAATGCTTTGGGAAAACCAGATTACTTAATGGCGATCGTACAAGATATTAGCGAACGTAAACAAGCTCAAGAAGCTTTGCAAACTCAAAGTCTTCAGTTTCAAGCCATGCTCAACAATATCCCTCATTTTGCTTGGTTAAAAGACTTGGAAGGTAGGTTTATTGCTGTCAACGAACCTTTTGCTTCAGCTTGCTATCTAAAACCTGAAGAACTGATCGGATTAAAAGATTTCGACATTTGGGAACCACATTTAGCTCAACTTTATTACGATGACGATCGAGAAGTAATTACCACTAGACAACGCAAACAAGTTGAAGAACCACTGATCGATGATTTGGATGAACTTCGCTGGATGGAAACTATTAAAACGCCAATTTTTAACGAAAGAGACGAAGTAATAGGCACTACTGGCATTACCATAGATATTACCGATCGCAAACTAGCAGCAGATGCTATCCGTCAAAAAAATCAAGAACTGACTACAGCTTTAGAACAACTGCAACTAGCGCAAAACGAATTAGTTCAATCAGAAAAAATGGCTGCTCTCGGTCAATTAGTAGCAGGCATTGCTCATGAAATTAACACTCCTCTTGGTGCAATTCAAGCCTCGATCGGCAATATTGTCAGTGCCTTAGAGCGATCGATTCAAGACTTACCACCATTATTTCAGAAGTTATCATCAGAATGCTTAAGGGAATTTTTAAATCTGTTAGAGATAGCTCAACAACCAAAACAGTCTCTATCGTTTCGAGAAGAGCGACAACTAAAACGCTCCTTAAAACAGACACTAGAAGAGAAACAAATTGCCAATTCAGATATTTTGGCAGATAGTCTGAGTAAGATGGGTATTGCGCTAGAAGCTCTGGATTCTATAGAATCTTTACTCCAATCTCCTGATAATAGTTCTATCCTAGAAACGGCTTATCAATTATCAGCGATCCAAAACAACAGTCAAAATATTAAGTTAGCGGTCGAGCGAGCTTCAAAAATTGTCTTCGCACTCAAGAATTACGCTCGTCAAGATAATTCAGCAACCATGGTCAAAACATCCATTACTGATAGCATTGATACCGTGTTGACAATTTACCACAATCAACTAAAACAAGGTATTGAAGTTACTAAAAACTATGGAGAAGCACCACCAATTCTTTGCTATCCCGAAGAATTAACTCAAGTCTGGACGAATTTAATTCACAATGCCATTCAAGCCATGAATTACAATGGACAGCTAGCGATCGCCGTCTCGCAGAAAGATACCAATGTAGTTGTTGAAATAACTGATTCTGGTGCTGGTATTCCTGTGGAAATTCAAGAAAAAATCTTTCAGCCTTTCTTCACCACCAAACCAGCAGGTGAAGGTAGCGGACTAGGATTAGATATCGTTCGCAAAATTGTCGAAAAACACCAAGGAAAAATTATCCTCGAAAGCCAACCAGGTCATACTAAGTTTAGTGTTTGGTTGCCGATTAATTAGGGGCTAGGGTGTAGGAGAATAAGCAGGAAGTAGTCGTAGGGGCGGGTTTTGTTCGGAATTTGTGGGTTAAATTGATAACCGATCATCTAAACCCACCCGTACCTTCGTAGTTCGTTCAGAAAAAGTAGCGAGTAGGGAAACAATTCGCAATTCGCTCCTAAGCAATTCGCAATTAAAAAACTTCTGACTTCTGAACTTGTGACTTAATTCTTGCCTTCTGCCTTCGTATACTAGAAAATGGTGAACTTAGCTGTTCTGCCGCGCATTCTCACTCCTGATTTTTAATTGAGGGGGAGTTAGCGGGGGTCGGGAGATTGAGTTAAGACGACCAATCTTGTATACTGCATTGCATGGAAACACGTCGCATCACCTACAGATTGTACCCAAAAACAGAGGCTAGAGCCAAGTTGCACTATGCCAGAAAATTACATTGGTTGTTGTACAACTCTGCTATCTCCAATAGACGAACTCAGTACTCCAAGTTCGGCAAAAGTGTTTCCTACTACGACCAGCAGAATTGTCTCCCTGCCTTTAAAGAAGAGTGGGTAGAGTACAAGGAACTAGGTTCGCACACCCTTCAGGCTACCTTAAAACGAGTAGATTTCGCCTACCAATCTTTCTTTAAGGGACTCAGAAGGAAGCCTAAGTTTCGTCCTCTACGTAGATATAGTGGATGGACATATCCTGATCGAGCTGGATGGAAAGTCCATAGCACGGGAAAAAACGGCTGCCTAGAGCTAAGAGATTTGGGGTTAAAAATCCAAATGCGAGGAAAGGCAAGAACTTGGGGGGAGCCAAGCACTTGTACCATCTTGTACAGGAATGGGTTGTGGTATGCCAGCCTCACGGTTAAATGCAATCCAACTAGAGAAACGGGGACTGGGAGTATCGGCTTAGATTTTGGGTGCATTACAGCAGTAGCGTTAAGCGATGGGACGAAAATAGCCCATCCTCGTTTTCTAACCTCAGCTCAGTCGAAGGTTCGTAAACTGGGCAAAAAGTTGAGAAGAAAGAGACGAGCAAACCGAAAACTTCATATTCGAGGTTCGCAACGTTGGAAAAAGTTGAGTCGGAAGATTGCCAAACTCAACACCAAGGTTTCCAACCAGAGGAAAGATTGGGCGCACAAGGTAGCAAAACAGATAGTAAGCGGTAATAGCCTGGTTGCTACCGAAAGTCTCAAGATCAAAGCGATGACTCGCAAACCCAAGCCAGGGAGTAAAAGGAAAAAGCAAAAAACAGGACTTAACCGTTCCATTCTCGATGCGAACTGGGGTTTTCTGCGTAGTGCAATTTCCTACAAGCTAGCTGAGTGCGAAGGGATGTTGGTAGAAGTACCAGCCAAAAAAGTCAAGCCAACTCAGACTTGTCCTGTCTGTGGGAATCAGAAGCCCAAACCTTTAAGCCAGAGAGTACATGATTGTGCCAAGTGCGGTTGCATCGAGGATAGAGATGTAGCTAGTGCAATGGTCTGTCTATCCTACGCGCTAGGAACTAGCGTGTCTAATCGCGGATCTCGTACCTCTACTTCTAACGCCCAGGCAACTGGAGGGTGGAAGCAAGTTTGGGAGATGAGGCGACAGAAACTCACCCCAAGCGACAGCTTGGGATGAGTAGTTCATTAACGTCTACTATCTACAACCGTTCTGATGAAGAGTTGAGTCTTCTTTCGATAGCAGTAAAGTGGAGGAAGCGATAAAAACTCCACAACGCCAATAAAACCATTATTAAAACACTGTCTACGCAATTGACATCGCTCTCCTTCAATACGTAGCAAAGGGACACAACGGTAAAACTCCCTGCCAATGTTTTTTAGTGTTTTTCTTATGATGACAATAGAATAACAACTATTTTTTGAAAATAGTATTAAATAACCATTAAAAAAAATAGAACCAAAGCATTAACAGCTTTTGAGGTTTTTTAAATATTTTTTTATTAAGTTTTTTAAAATATAAAAGCTTTGCTATTGCCATAGGAAATGATTGGATTTAATCATCAAAGCCTATCAAAGTGTTGCTTATCTTAGTTATTGTTAGTGAATTAAAAAAGCGATCGAGATTTTGTCTATTCTCTATTTATCATCCCTTCTTCTTCCCAATCTGGACAATTTTCTCCATCCCAACCATAAGGGTGCATTCCGCACACTAATAAATTTCCTCCATACACTTGACCGTGATAGTGATGACAACCTACACAAGCAGGATGATTTACTAAATCTGGTTGAATCTTGGGATTTCTCAACAGATCGAGGTCATGATTAAGTTCCTCATTAAATAAATCTTCCGAATCTAGATCGTTTTCAAAATTGATCGCAGATGAGAATAATTCGTTTAAATAGCGATCGATTTCTAGAAAAACCGTATCTTGAAGTTGGTCGTTAATATCTTCAATAGTTTCGCCAATTTCTTCAGCAACATCCTCTATTGCTTCGCCAACCTCTCGAAAAAAATGATCGATCTCAACAGCAGTAGTTTCTAAAACCGCGAACAACTTGTTTTGCCAGTCTTCCATGGTTAAAAATAAATATAAAGTAGTCAGCAGTCAGCAGTCAGCAGTCAGTAGTCAGTAGTCAAAAGTCACTCATCTTGCCCTTGAGCGATAGCGAAGGGTCAAAAGTTAACCTGCTGAAAGCTGAAAACTGATAGCTTATTGCTATATAGCTTTTGATTATTCACGTCTAAGACGACGTAACTCTTCTTGTAAAGATTGTACCTGTTGACGCAAAGCATCAAGATTTTCGGGATTCTCTGATTGCTTTTGTTCTTCTTCATCTGAAAGAATTTCGATGCGACGGGGGCCTTTGGATTGAGTCGCATCATTTTCAGAGGATTCAGAGGAAGGTTTGACAGCTTCTTGTTGAGCTTGTTTAATTAGATCGTCTACAAATTTACGGGCTTCTTCTGTATTCAGTTCACCCCGTTTGACCATTTCATCTGCTAATTTTTGAGCTTGAATCCTTAAGTCGCCTAGAACTACTCCCGCTTTTTCATTGGCATAAGAAGCAATACCAACACCCATGTAAAAAGCTTTTTTTACCAGATCGTCTAAACCAGCCATATCTAAAATTGAGAGCCAAATAAAATGAAAATATCTATACTATCAGGATAAGAGGGAAGCAAGGGATCTGACTAGTACTACATCAAGGGTAATAACCACACAATGAAAATTGATTGGCGATTTAAGATTAGTGACGCTCTACGACGGCTAAAAGCCGTGTAGCTTCTTAGGCAACGCATGAGGCA
>CAZJTL010000054.1:0-24843 GCA_964548905.1 uncultured bacterium
AAAAAAACTTATGACTTATGACTTATGACTTAATACTTAAAGAAGCCTTCTGCCTCCTGCCTTCTCCACGTTAAGAATTTGGCATATTAGTAATAATGGCATCGCCACTGAGAGTCAACAAAACCTCTCCATCGGGTTTAACCCAATAACCGTGCAGAAATGGCGCTAATTCTGGTGTAACTACTGCACCAGGTGGAGATTGAATTAAATCGGGATTACACCATTCAATATCTTCAATCTGATTGATAATTAATCCAATATTTTGCTTCTGAGTTCCTTTCATCTCCGCTAGTTTGGCAGAACCAGATAAGACTAAAGCATTGTAATAAGAAAAGTTTTTAATTTGTTGATGCCAGGGAGTCAATCCGACTAAATGTCCGAGATCTACCATCCAGAGAATTTCACCCCGCCAGTTGTAGACTCCCATTACCCACGCAGGCATATGGGGAATAGGTATAATTTTCCCCATCGGAATTTTTAATACTTCCGTAAGCTGTGCGATCGGCAACATCACTTTAGTCTCGGCTTCGAGAAAGAACTTTAAATATTGTTCTTCCGAGCCTCGTCTTTGCTTATCTGTAAGAGATTGTAAATAGTTTGGTTGTGGTAGAAATTCGGACACCATGACATAGGGGTTAGGGAGAAGTCAGAAGTCAGAAGTCAGAAGTCAGAAGTAATTAAAGTCTGAAGTCTGAAGTCTAAAGTCTGAAGTAAATACAATGAACAATGAACAAAGTTATTTAATTAGTTCTTTGGCGGTGCGAATTAACTGATCCTGATCGATCGGTTTGGGAATGTAGGCATCAGCACCTTGTTTCATACCCCAGAACTTATCCATCTCGCTACCTTTGGTAGAACAAAGAATAATCGGAATTTTATTAGTTTTTTCTTCGCCTTTCAACTCACGGCAAATTTCAAAGCCGCTACGTCCTGGTAAAACTACATCTAAGACAATCAAGTCGGGTTTATCACTACTGATTTTTTCGATCGCTTCTTCTCCGCTTGTAGCAATGACTACGCTAATTCCTGCTTGCTGCAAACAGCTTTTGATAATTTCTCTTTCTGTAGCAGAATCGTCAACAATTAAAGCACTTCCCATCTTCTTTTACCTCAGTAGATTGTAATGATGTTTAGAACAGACACTTATAGAATTCCCGAAACTAAAACTAAAATTAAAGGCTCTTCAAAAAAAAGTTTAATTTTTAGTCGTTATTTTTAGGTGGGTTCAGACTTTTTGTCTGACGTTTTTGACAATTGTTTCGAGAACGATTTCTGGATCGACAGGTTTACTAATAAAATCCGTCGAACCAATCATTTTCGCCCTAACGCGATCGATGATGCCATCGTTACCTGTCAGGATAATAATTGGAGTTTGTCGAAAGAACGACAGTTTCCTTAGTTGAGAACAAATTTCATAGCCATTAGTATTGGGCATGATCAAGTCTAAGAAAATCACGTCTGGTTTGCGGCTGAGCAAAACGGCTAATGCTCTTAAACCATCGCTTTCACAGACAAACTGATACCCAGCACCCATAATAATCTTTTCCATTTGCTGACAAATAGTAGGACTATCATCGATACAGGCAACTAGAGTTCTTTGAGGAATTACCGACTTAGATAAGATTTCCGCCACAGGAGTAGACACAGGTGGTGGAATATCATCGACTTCAACTAATTGAACTAGCCCCAGTTGAATGTAGGGCAGTAAAGAACGGGTGAGAGTAACGACATCTCTCTTCATGCGAACGGCTAAGTCGCGTAAAGTCTGATTGCCGTCAAGTAATTGCTCCAAGTTCTGATAAACTTTGGGCTGAGTGCGCTTTTGTAGTTCCTCTGCCTGTTTGATAACTGGAGCTAGATTGGGCGAGCGATCGGCAATTTTGGCATCTTGCCAACCTTGGTAAAGTCGATAGGCTTCACTAATGACTTGCTCGGCATCAATTAAGACAAGTCTGGTCGAGAGCAAGTTATCTTGAATTGTTTCACAAGTAACTTGCATTGCCTGAAGAGCATCAAATACTATTTCAACAACAGTTGCTTTGATCAGGTTAGTGGCTTGTTCGCGGGTGATTTTTTGCTCGTCTATCCAAACCGACAAAAGCTTATATTCCCAAGAAATTTTAGAGGATTGATCGGCAGCAATAGAAGCTAGTTCCGATCTAATTTCAGAAAGTTGAGCAATCATCTGAGGACTATAGGCTGTTACATTCCTTCGCCACCTGCGGACGGGATGTAGTCCGCCAGTAGCGTACATAATGCGACCTAGATAGAGATAAAACACCCATGTGGTTCCTTGTGATGATGTCACCAACAATTGACCACTGAATCGAGCCTGCTTTAAGGATTCAAAAAACTCAGCCTGCTTGTGAGCAGTAAACTGCGGAATTTGAATGCGAGTATTTAGAATCTTATCTTTAGCAGTCATTTTTAGCTTAAAAAAATATTCTTATAGATAAGAGTTCCCCAAATTTGCAGTTTATTAACATTTTGATATTTAACTTTAATTGCGATTGGTTATTGGTTATTGGTTATTGGTTATTTGTTGTTTGTTCATGGTTCATGGTTCATGGTTCATTGCTTCCCTGCCTCTGGAGCTTCTCTGCCTCTCTGCCTCTCTGCTCCTCTGCTCCTCTGCTTCCCAGTCTCTAGTCTCTCATTCTTCCGAGCTATTAAGATGTTGCTGAATCGCTTGATAGCATTCTTCTACAGATGCTCTTACTGCCATAGCTTCAACTAGTGCATCGTAGGATTCTTGATATTTTTTGATTAAATTAGTCGCTTGTAGTTTTGCCCAGTTTTCTTTTTGGGGAAATTGTTGAGAAGCGATACCCGCAGACATGAAGATGGTTCTAATTTTTTGTAGGTCGTCTTCTGCACCTTGCACGTTATCATAAAATAAAGTTTCAGCCGCTATACCTGCCATCCAAACTGTAGACAATCTTTCGATAATGAGAGGCATTTCTTTGGGATCTATTTGTTGGGAGAGAACTTCAGTATCAAAAATAACTCCTCCCGATCCCATTTGTTTTTGTTGAAAAGCTTCCCAGGCGGTGAGAGTGTAACCAGCGATCGGAATGCTCAAAAAATAGGCAGCCAAAAAGTGTCCTGCTTCGTGACGTATAACTCTTTGGCGATGTTCTTTCGAGGCGAGAGCATCTAAGAGTAGGGTTATGCCTCGATTTTGCCAACTTAGGGTATCGATCGTTGCTAGTCCCATAATGCCTAGGGTAGCAACTGCGGGAATAGTTGGTGGAATATTAAGGATAGGACCAAGTAAACAAGTGAGGGTCATTACAAAGACCCCGATCGCGATTAAATTGAGTGCTGTTTCCTGCATGTAACTTTGGTATTTTAAGGCTTAATATTATGTTACATACGCCCAGGATTTTTAGAATACTTGAATCCACTCTTTCACTTCGTATTCTGTCCAAATGCCGTTTTGCCAATAAGGATCGGCTTCGACCAATTTTCTTACAGCAGCTTCGTCTTCAGCTTCATAAATAGCAAAAACTTTAGTGAGGTCTTTAGTAGGACCGATGGTAAGCAATACACCGCTATCTTTTTGAGCAGTAAGACCATCTAAATGAGCTTGACGATAGGGAGCGCGTTTGGCGAGAACATCCTCGCAATAGCTACCCCACATGATGTATTTGGGCATGATTTTAGGGGATAGGGGATAGGGGATAGGGGTTAGGGAGCAGAGGAGCGGGGGAGCAGGGGAGAGGGGGAGCAGAGAAGCAGAGAAGCAGGGGAGACAAGTAGCAAGTAGCGAGTAGCAAGTCGCAATTAATAAAACCTATTGCCTGTTGCCTATTGCCTTCAATGAACCATGAACAATGAACCATGAACTATAAACCTTAACTTCTTGGTGTAACCTTAAAGTTTTCAACTAGAGCATCTCTAATCTTTTGATGGACTGGTTCTATTTCTTCGTCGGTGAGGGTGCGATCGCTGGTTCGGTAAATGAGACTGAAGGCTAAGCTGTGTTGTCCTTCGGGTACGTTTTGACCTTGATAGCGATCGAATAATTCTACTTTATCTAATAAAGTACCACCTGCTTTGTTCATTGCTTGAATAATTTCAGCTACAGATATTTTCACAGGCGCAAAGAAAGCTAAATCTCTGTTGATACCTGGATAAGTAGAATAGGGACGGAATTTGGTGACGATTAATTCTTCGCGATTGAGTGCTGCTAGCAACACATCTAAAGATAACTCGAACACATAAACTTCTTCGGGAAAATCTTGTTTTTGTCTGAGTTCGGGATGGAGTTGTCCGAAGATACCCAAACGTTGAGTTTCTTTTTTTCCAGCAGAAATCCACAGAGAAGCAGTTCGACCTGGGTGCAGTCTAGCATCTTCGCGATCGCTTTGATAGGTGACAGTTACACCGAGAAATTGGAAAACGCTTTCTAAAATTCCCTTCGCTTCATACCAACTCAGGGGAGATGGTTTACCGCTTCTTATCCAACTTCCTTGAGGTTGGCGATCGCCTGCGATAATTCCTGCAATTAAATCTAATTCTTGATAAGTTTCTCCTTCTTTCTTGAAGATGCGACCGATTTCAAAAGCATTGAGTGCGCCGTTACCTTGAGACTGGTTATAGGCAAAAGCCTCCAGCAAACCAGTCAGTAAATCTCGACGCAACGCTGAGTATTCGGACAATAGAGGATTGGCGATCGCGATGTCTGCTAGTTCTGGTTTAACTAGAGAATATTGAACTAGTTCGGTTAAACCCACACCAGCAAAAGCAGTTCTAATTTTATTTGTCAGTTGATATTCAACCGAAAGATAACCAGCTTCTGTCATTTCTGGTAGGGTATCGCCGAAGTTATCGTAACCGTAGAGACGAGCAACTTCTTCAATTAAATCGATTTCTCTTTCTAAATCGCGATAGCGGTAAGGAGGGATTGTAACTTTCCAAATATCTTGTCGATCGAGCGATCGCTCTAATTGACATCCTAAAGCAGTGAGAATTTTTTCTACTTCTTCTGCTTGAATGTTATCCAGGCTATTATCTCGTTTGACCAAACCTAGGACTTGATGGAGACGTTTTAAGCGTAGTTCGATCGAATTGCGACTGGTGGAATCGGAACGAGCATCAGCAATGGCTTGTTTAATTACTGTACCGCCTGCTAGTTCGAGAATTAAAGCGATCGCTCTTTGATTGGCACGTTCTAATTCTACTAAATTAACACCACGTTCGTAGCGAGTAGAAGCTTCGGTACGCAAACCTTGATTTCGAGCAGAACGACGAATTGCTACTGGATCGAAAATAGCAGCTTCTAGGATAATAGTGGTAGTACCTTGATGTACTTCTGTTTCTTCTCCACCCATAACACCAGCTAAAGCTACTGGGCGATCGTTAGCGGTAATTAGAAGATTTTGCTCGACTAGAGAACGATTTTGTCCGTCGAGGGTTTGTAAACTTTCACCCGATTTAGCAAAACGAACACCAATAGTTAAATTATCGCTACCAGTGGCAGCTTGTAATCTTTGGCGATCGAAAGCGTGAAGAGGTTGTCCCCATTCAAGCAGAATATAGTTAGTAATATCAACGACATTGTTAATCGATCTAATGCCTGCGGCTTGTAAATAACTTTTAAGCCAGTCGGGAGAAGTAGCAATAGTTAAACCTTCGATCGCCGTACCGATATAAATTGGACAAGCTTGAGTTTCTTTAATATTTAAATCCAAAATATTCTGGCGATCGGCGATCGCTAGTTCAAGTGCTTGAGGAAGCTTGACAACTCCACCTGTTAGCGCTGCTACTTCTCTGGCTACACCTACCATACTTAAGGCATCAGCACGGTTAGCCGTAGCGGTTAAATCTAAAATGACATCATCCAAACCGAGAAGAGGACAAACATCAGCACCAATTTGCACCTTCTCTTCTGGAAAAATGTGAATACCTTCAGATTCTTTGCTCAAACCCAATTCAGCCAAAGAACAAATCATTCCCTCAGAAGGAACGCCGCGTAATTTGGTGCGTTTCAATTTGAGGTCGATCGCGGGTAAATAAGTTCCCACTGTAGCTACAGGAACATAAATATCGGCACGGACGTTAGGCGCACCACAGACGATGTTTAGAGGTGCTTGTGCGCCAATATCTACCTGACAAACACTTAATTTATCGGCATTGGGATGAGGCTGGCGATCGATTACTTTACCAACTACAACGCCATCCGCAAAAGTACGGAGATCTTCAATACTTTCAACTTCAAATCCAGCCATAGTTAGAGTATGTGCCAACTCTTGAGGACTGAGTTTGATTTCTACTAATTGTTGCAGCCACTTCAATGAGATCCGCATCTATATTCCCGATTCTAGTTACCAAGTGCCAAATTATTTTAACTCGATCGCAGGCGATCGGTAGCAAGTAAATTGAAGAGAGTTCATATTTTTTCCTGAGAAAATACTTAGTTAATCGGATATTATCGCTTTGAAATCTGTAAAAACACTTAAGTATTTTTATTGATAATTACTAAAAAGATAGAGAAACAAAAAATAATTTTAAAACTAAAAATGCTGACAATGTAAGATTTTATGGTTGATAATTAATATATTTGCTACGAGCAAAGAATGTTGCTGGTTAATTTGATATCTAAAATTTATTTAGAAAAAATAAGTTATGCACAACCTTGGCAAAACTAGCTCGATCGTTTAAAAAGCTTGAGTAAAAATAAAAGTAGAGCCATAGCGGTGAAATTTTAATGAGCTATTGTCTAAATCCACAATGTCCTAAGCCTGTTAATCCTCCTGGTAGCAAAGTTTGTCAAGCTTGCGGTGGCAGCTTGTTGCTACGCAATCGTTATCTATTGGTTAAAGGTTTGGGAAAAGGAGGTTTTGGGGCAACTTTTCTGGCTGCGGATATTTCTCTGCCTGGCAAACCTCTCTGTGTTATCAAACAATTACGTCCTGCCATAGATAATCCTCAATTCTTTTCTATGGCAAAGGAATTATTTGAAAGAGAGGCAGAAACTTTGGGAAAAGTGGGTAGTCATCCCCAAATTCCTAGGTTATTAGATTATTTTGAACATTACAAGCAATTTTATTTAATCCAAGAATTTGTCAAAGGTGATAACCTTCAACAGGAAGTCAAAAAAGGTGGACCTTTAAGCGAGTCAAAAGTCAGACAAGTGATTGAAGAAGTTTCAATCATTCTCAGGGATATCCACAATCAAAAAGTAATTCACCGTGATATTAAACCAGCCAATATTATTCGTCGAGAATTAGATAATAAATTGGTGCTAATTGACTTTGGTGTGGTTAAAAATCAAGTCAATACGACGGGTTCTGCCCAAAATGCAGACCAAACAACCTTAACAGCTTTTGCTGTAGGTACACCAGGATTTGCACCGCCAGAACAATTAGCAATGCGTCCAGTCTATGCCAGCGATCTTTATGCATTGGGGATTACTTGTGTTTATTTATTGACAGGAAAAGCTCCCAAAAATATTGACTGCGATCCGATTACTGGAGAGATGAACTGGCGTAAGTATGTGAGTATTAGCGACAATTTTGCTAATATTTTAAGCAAAATGCTCGAAGTATCGGTCAAGCATCGCTATAAAGTTGCCGATGAAATTCTTAGAGATTTGGATATGGAATCACATGCAGGTTCTCTATCCCAAGGTATGATTTCTAAACGTCCAGGTGATAAACCCAATCAGAATAATAATCAGCCTGGTAATCGATTTAATCGTGCTGATGATACTCCAGCATCGACGGCTGTGTCTAAATTAGCGATGAGCATTCGTGCCAATCGCGATCGGAAAGGTTCGATGACAACAGGAATGGGTCATTCTGCTTTTTTTGACTCTCCGAAAACTCAAATTCAAGGTTCTCACACAACCGCGTTTAAGGGAGCAAAAGAATCAAAAAAGCTAGATTCTACTACGCTGCTGAACCTCTACAATCAAGGCAGACGTAACTTTAACGAGAAAGATTTGAACTTGCTCGAATTGGAGAAAGTCGATCTATCTGGGGCTAATTTTAATCAATCGAAAATGATTAAAGTTAATTTGCAGGAAGCTAATTTAGCTGGTGCCAATTTAGCTGGTGTCAACTTACGTCAAGCAATTTTGCGTAAAACTAATTTGGGCAGGGCTTACTTAGTTGATGCTAATTTAGAAGATGCCGATCTTAGAGGTGCCGATTTAAGTTTTGCCGATCTACAAAAAGCAAATTTAAAAGGCGCTAATCTCTGTGGCGCTAATCTTACCAATGCAAAGGTGACTGAAGAGCAAATCTCTCAAGCGAAAACCAATTGGATGACGACTTTGCCAAAAGGTAAGCAGGGGTTTTGGTAATAGGGTACTTAACTTGTCACTAATGCCTAATCCCTAATCCCTAGCCCCTAATCCCCAGTCCCTAGCATCTGTAATTTGTACAAACTAGAATACAATCCAGATTGCTGCATCAGTTGTTCGTGAGTGCCAGATTCGACTAGTTGTCCTTGTTTGAGAACCAAAATACGATCGACATTGCGAATTGTTGATAGTCTGTGAGCGATAATAATTGCACTTCTATTTACTAATAAGCGGTCTAATGCTTCTTGAATTAATGCTTCTGTGCCAACATCTAAACTAGAAGTAGCCTCATCTAAAACTAAAACGCTAGGATTGCGAATAGCAACACGAGCAAAAGCAATTAACTGTTTTTGACCACCAGATAAATTGGCACCTCTTTCGCGCAATTGAGTATAGTAACCTTGAGGTAATTGTTGGATAAAGTGATCGATATTAGTCAGTTGAGCAGATTTCTCTATTTGTTCTGGAGTGTAATTGTCTCCCAAAGAAATATTTCTGTTTACATCTCCAGCAAACAGAAAACTATCTTGTAGAATCACGCCTATATAGCTGCGTAATTCAGCTTGAGGAATATTGCGGATATCAATACCATCTACTAATATTCGCCCTTTGGTAGGTTCGTAGAGGCGACATAACAAGCGAATAATCGAACTTTTTCCCGCACCTGTAGGACCGACTAGAGCAACTTTTTCACCAGGATTAATCGTAAAATCTAAATCTTTAATCACGAATTCATCTGGTTTGTAACCAAACCAAACCCCTTCAAAACGAATTTCCCCCGATCGCTGTGACTTTACTTGTAGTTGAGATTGAGACAAATTTTGGTTGAGTACCTCTGGATCGCGAATATCAATTGGTTCGTCCATTAGTTCGCTGATGCGTTCGATCGCAGTAAATCCAGCTTGAAAGGCGGTAAATTTATCAGCAAATTGTTTGATCGGATTGAAGAGAATTTGCGCGTAGAGAACGAAAGCTGAGAGAGTTCCAAAATTTAAGCTTTTTTGTAAAACAAAAATTCCACCTACCCACAGCATCGCCGCGATCGCCACCAAACTAATCCATTCCAACGTAGCTGAAATAGCTGAATCGTGGAAAATTGTCTTATCCACCGCCTGACGATAGCGATCGTTAATTGTCCCAAACATTTCGGAGTTGAAACGTTCTCGACGAAATAGCTGGACAATATTAATACCAGCAATATTTTCTTGCAATATAGAATTTAATTTGGATAGTTCTTCTCTCGCCTGGTAATTAGCTTGACGGTATTGCCTTTGAAAATAAATAATCAAAGCACTAACTGGTATTAACATCAAAATCAAAATTGATGCTAAACGCCATTCAACGCTAAAAATTGTAACAATAATTGTCAGGATATAAATCGAGTCACTAATAATACCAACCGCACCGCTAGCAAAAACATCAGCCAAAGCTTCTACATCGCTAGTCATGCGCGTCACTAATTTGCCGACAGGAGTGCGATCGAAAAAACTCGATGACAGAGATGTGACATGCTTAAATAAATCTTTTCTAATGTTTGCGGTGATTTCTTGTCCAATTTTTTGAATAATAAATCCCTGAGTAGCAGAAAAAGCCATTCTGACTAAAATAGTTGCCAGCATCAAGCAGATTAGGAGATTTAAACTCTGCTGCATTTGCAAATTCTTGAGAAAAACCCAAGTCTGTTCGCCGCGTAAGAGAGAGATTGTTTGCCCGATAATTAAGGGTTGAATTGCTCCTGCGATCGACAAGGGAATCAAAAGACATAGAGCGATCGACAGTAATTTCTTGTAATTACCAAGATAAGGTAACAGTCTCAAGAAAAGCCGCCAATCGTTACTCTGATTTCGACGCTCGTTTTTGTTGATTTTCACAGAATCCGAAACAACAGCCATTGAAGACCTTAACTGTTAATGTAGCGAAGATAAATATAACATTCAAATCTAATCTTAAAGCTCGATAATAGGGAATAGGGACTAGGGGTTAGGGGTTAGGGCAAAAGTAATGAGTAATGAGTAATGAGTAATGAGTTGTTTACTTCTGACTTCTGTACGGGCAAGGCATTGCCTTGCCCCTACTGACTTCTGACTTCCCTATTGCCTATTGCCTTCTATTGCCTATTGCCTTCTGCTCCCTGCTCCCTGCTCCCTACTTATTCAACAAAGGTAAAAACAAAGTAAAAAAGTAATAGACTAAAGGTGCGGTGAAAACATAGCTATCGGTACGGTCTAAAATACCTCCATGACCAGGAATTAATTGCCCTGAATCTTTTACACCTGCATCTCTTTTCATTAAAGATTCCGTCAAGTCGCCTAAAAGACTAGTAATGCCAATTAAGGTTCCCAAAAGTAAACCACTCAAATACCAATAGGGAAGATCGAAAAACCAAGCACCAATCTCTGCTACTAATAAACTGCCAACAACTCCAAAAATAGCTCCCTCTACTGTTTTTTTGGGACTAATCTTAGATAGACGAGTGCGACCAAACATTTTACCCATTGTATACGCTCCAATGTCTGCGGCACAAATACATGCGATCGCCAAAAAAGTTATATTTAATGCTGGAGGAAAATGTCTGAGATCGCTCCAAGAATCTGGCCAGTAACCATTTAGAGGTAAGTTACTGCTCATGTTACTGTTGGGCAAATTGACGCGCAGACGCACCCAATAAGTTGGTAAGTAGCCGATATAAAACAAACCCAAGATTGAGGTGGAAATATCAGCAATGGTTGCTATTTTTGGTTGGAACAATAAATAGAAACAAATAAAAGTTCCCGCGATCGGAAACATGCCATCAGCAAGATGAGGGGAAATTGTCGCTATTATTAGCAATAATTGGGAAACAACCATTGTTGTTTTGCCAGCAGGTTCAATTCCTTTAGCACGGACTAGACGAAAATACTCCAATTGACCTAAAAAAATGAGAATGCTAACACCAAGGGTGAAATACCATCCCCCCAAAATAATCATTCCCAAGGCAAAGGCAATGGCAACTATGGCGCTAATAATGCGGGACCAAGGCATATGAGGAGTTTTATCAGAAATAGTGGCACTAGACACAGTTGAGTAGAGATTAAGAAAGTCTTATGAAAGGTTAACAAATTCTTGTAACATATTTTGCACAATTATTTGGGTAAGCTATATTTCTTAATCTGCAAGTTTTTCACCACAGAGAATAAAAATCGGATCGACCGCCGCAAAAGTTTGATGAATTCCTCTAGTTTCTAATCGGTTAACGGCAGACTGCACTACTTCAATATTACGAGCTTGCAATTGGGCTAAGACTTTAGAAATTGAGTAGAGACTTTCTAAGTTACTGGCGGTAGCTACTAATCTACCTTCTGGTTGTAAATATTTCCAACTTTCTTGGATAATTTCTACAATTGGTCTTCCTCCTTCAATACATACTCGATCGGGTTTAAAAGGCATTTGGACCAGACATTCTGGTGCGCTAGCTTCGACTATTTGCACATTGCCAACTTCAAAGCGCGAACAATTACGACGAATTAAACTAGCCACTTCTTCATCTCTCTCCACCGCAAGAATTTTAGATTGTGGACACAATAAACCAATTTCTACAGGGATAGTCCCCGTTCCTGCGCCAATGTCCCACAATACCGAATCCGATCGCATTCTTAGGGCAGAAATTAATAATAAACGCACTTCTCTTTTGCTTAAGTAAATACCAGGTAACTGTTCAAATAAATTATCTGGAATTCCAGGTGTTTTAAATTGCCAAGTCATTAAATTAATTGGTTATTTGTTGTTTGTTGTTTGTTGTTTGTTTTTTGTTCATAGTTCATGGTTCATTGTTCATTGGTTATTTGTTGTTTGTGTCTCCTCGTCTCCCCTGCCCCTCTGCCCCTCTGCCCCTCTGCCCGTTTCCCTAATCCCTTTCATTTCACCACTTTTAGCGTCTCCAAACTAGGATCGCTACAACCTGTAATCCTAGCGCCTAAAGTGACGACTTGTCTTAAATAATCGATTGCTGCCTGTGAAATTGCTTCTCCTGGCATTAAAACGGGTATTCCAGGTGGATAGGGACAAATTAGTTCGGCGCTAATGCGTCCGATCGCTTGCTCGATCGCGATGGTTTCGGTAGGAGATAAGAAGGCATCTCTGGGAGAATAGGGAGCAGGGAGCAGGGAGCAGGGAGCAGAGGAAGCGGAGGGAGTAGGGGGATGAGGTGTAGGGGTTTGACAATGCCAAGCCCCTGCAAGGGTGGTGAAGGCTTGGATTAGTTTTTCGATGTCTTCTGGGGTGTTACCGAGGCTGATGATGAAGGTTAAGTGTTTGAGTAAGGGTAATTCGGCAGTAACGCCTAGTTGTTCGTGTAAGATTTCGTCTGCTTCGTAGCCGCTTAAGCCTAGTTGAGTAACGTTGACTGTTAGTCTGGTGCGATCGAGATCTTGAAAACCTGGTGTTGCTTGTTTGGGTAAGTCTAGTAACGATAAACCGTCGATCTTGCTAATTTTATCCCTTGCTTCTGCTGCTAAGTGTAGAGTTCTTGTTATTAACTCTTTTCCTTGTAATGCCATTTGTTGTCTGGCAGCATCGAGAGAAGCTAAAAGGATGTAGTTAGGGCTGGTAGATTGTACTAATTGCAAGGCTTTACTGATGCGATCGCGATCGATTCTCTCGCCCTGAAGATGCAACATCGAGGCTTGAGTCATTGCCCCTAAAACTTTGTGAGTTGATTGTACACAAAGGTCAGCACCAGCAGCAAGGGCAGGTTTGGGCAAATTAGGATGAAAATTAAAATGAGCGCCGTGTGCTTCGTCTACGAGTAGAGGAATGTGAAATTGATGGACGAGTTTGGCGATCGCTTCTATATCTCCACAAACACCTTGATAGGTGGGGTATAACATCATTACTGCTTTGGCATCGGGATGCCGATCCAGTGCGTCTGTTACTGCTTCTGGAGTAATGCTGTAAGCTAAATCAGCTTCTGGATTGTATTCTGGATTAATAAAAATGGGGATAGCACCAGAAAGAATTAAACCCGCGATCGCACAATTGTGACTGTTACGTGGCAAAATTATTTTTTCTCCAGTACAACAAGTTGCTAGAATTGCCGCAATAATTCCACAAGTAGAACCATTAGTTAAAAAGTAAGTATAATCTGCACCGAAGGCTGCGGCTGCTAATTCTTGTGCCTGTTCGATTACTGTTTCTGGTGAGAATAGATTATCTAATTCTGGTAACTCTGGTAAATCAGCTTTAAAAACTAACTTTCCAACTAAATTTTCGAGATTTTTAGCTATTCCTTGACCTCGTTTGTGTCCTGGTGCATAAAAAGCCACATCCTCCCGTTTAGATAAAATCTCTAATTGGCTTAATAAAGGAGTAAGATTTTGGGAATTTTGTTCATAGTTCATAGTTCATAGTTCATGGTTCATGGTTATTTGTTAAGTAGTTGTGCAAAATTAATATTTCATTCTGGAAATTCTAACTGCCTAAACAAAATTAATTACACAAATCCTACTTCCTCTTGCCTTTTGCCTGTTGCCTTTTGCCTACCCTCACCTGTGAATTTAATTTTGTGCAACTACTTAATAACTTTTTTAAAACAAAACATTACTAATCAGTAATGATACTAGAAAAGCAGTGCTATTTAAATAAAATCAGAGTTTTCACAAATTCAGATTTATTTAAACTTTAAATAGCTCATTTATTCTGTGAATTTTGAGTTAAGTCGCTAATTTTTACTTTTATTTTTCCGTAGAATTCCGTATAGTTTGTATTTAAGATATACAAACATAACTCAAGCAAATATATTAGGTGAAATTAAACAGTGTTAATTAATGAACTCAACTTAAAAAAAAAATTCTTGTAGTAGATAACGATTCAGGATTGCAAAATCTTATATGTCGCTTTTTTAGTTACAATGACTATGAAACTAAATCCGCTGCCGATGGTAAAAATGCCCGCAAAATTTTTAGGGAATTTCAACCAGATTTGGTAATTATAGATGTTAATTTACCTGATGAAAGTGGCTTTAATCTTTGTCAGGATATTAGAGAAACTGGTGTATTTGTATTGATGCTCAGCTCAATGACAGATGTAAACTATGTCTTGGAAGGATTTGAGCGAGGTGCAGATGACTATATAACCAAACCTTTTAATTTACAAATATTAAAAGCTAAGATCGATGCTTTATTTAGGCGACATATCTCCACTACTCCGCCTGCTGCGCCTCCTAGCAAACCGTTAGTAATTGAGCGTCTAACCATCGATTTTGCTAGGCGTGAAGTTACCCTTGATGACGAGATTGTAGCCCTAACTGCACTAGAGTTTGATATTCTCTACTTTTTAGCTAGTAATCCCAATCGAGTTTGGGACAGATCGGAGTTAATTTTAGCGATTTGGCATAGAGAAGATTATCGAGGAGACGATCGCAAGGTAGATATTCATATTGGTCGCATTCGCAAAAAAATCGGCGATATCGATGCTAAATTAATTAAGACTATTTGGGGCAGAGGATATATGTTTGAGGTGACAGGAGACGATCGAGTACAATTGGCAGACTGAGTTTTTTTATAAGAAACAAATAAGCGAAGACTGCTATGTTAAGAGCCGGAATTGTTGGATTGCCCAATGTCGGTAAATCAACTTTGTTTAATGCCCTCGTTGCTAATGCCAAAGCTGAAGCTGCTAACTTTCCTTTCTGCACGATCGAGCCAAATGTAGGGATAGTTTCTGTTCCTGACGAGCGCTTGCAAGTGTTAGCGAAAATTTCCCAATCGGAAAAAATCGTACCGACGCGCATCGAGTTTGTTGACATTGCTGGTTTGGTTAAAGGCGCTAGCAAAGGGGAAGGTTTAGGCAACCAATTTCTCGCTAATATACGAGAAGTTGACGCGATCGTCCATGTAGTTCGTTGCTTTGAAAACGATGATATTATTCACGTATCTGGTTCGATCGACCCCCTCAGAGATATTGAGGTGATTAATCTGGAGTTGGGTTTAGCAGATCTAACTCAAATCGAACGTAAAATTGAGCGCACGCGCAAACAAGCACGTTCTAATAAGGAAGCACAAGCAGAAATGGTTGTGCTAGAAAAATTAGCTGCTGCCTTAAATGAAGGAAAATCAGCGCGACACGTAGATTTAAATCAAGAAGAGGCAGAGTTAATTAAACCCTTGGGATTGTTAACTAATAAACCAATTATTTACGCCGCTAATGTTTCTGAAGATGACTTAGCTACTGGTAATCAATGGGTAGAACAAGTTAAACAGCTAGCTGCGGTTGAAAATGCCAAAGTAGTAATAGTTTCCGCCCAAGTTGAATCAGAATTGATTGAATTATCAGATGAAGATAAACAAGATTTTCTCGACTCCCTAGGCGTGCAAGAAGGGGGTTTAAAATCTTTAATTAAAGCTACTTACGAATTATTGGGTTTGCGTACCTATTTAACCACTGGGCCCCAAGAAACCCGTGCTTGGACGATTCAAGCTGGTATGAAAGCACCACAAGCAGCAGGAGTTATTCACACCGATTTTGAGAGAGGCTTTATTCGCGCTGAAACCGTTTCCTATCAAGATTTAGTCGCTTCAGGTTCAATGACAGCAGCTAAAGAAAAAGGATTAGTGCGATCGGAAGGAAAAGAATATTTAGTGCAAGAAGGAGATGTGTTGTTATTTAGATTCAACGTCTAAGTAGGGTCTAGGGATTAGGGATTAGGGGCTAGTAAGTAACAATGAGCTATGAACCATGAACCATGAACAAACAACAAACAACAAATAACAAATAACAAATAACTAACAACCAATGAACCATTTATAAAGAATATATTGTGTTAGAAGAAAAGGTGCTGTTATTTAGGTAATGTTTAAGTAATTACTGTTATGTTTGGAGAAACTATCGATGAATACGATTGTTACTCTTCTAATTACCTTGTTAATTACTTCGATCGCTTTGTTGATTGTGTCTAAGCTACCTACTGGGGTTGAAATTGACACTTTTGGTAAAGCCATTATTTCAGCCATTGTTTTCGGTCTAGTTAACGCTTTTTTGCGCCCTATCATAGCGTTTCTTGCTTTGCCAATTACTTTTTTGACTTTTGGTTTGTTCTCGATAATTATTAACGCGATCGTCTTTGGAATCGCTGCTTTTCTTGTACCAGGTTTTCGCCTGCGGTGGGGTTTTTGGAGTGCGTTAATCGGTTCTTTTGCACTAGCGGTAATCAACTCCTTAATCTTAAAAGTGATTCCTGTTTAACTAGTTGTTGTTTTTTGGGTATCCTCTAACCCCTAGCCCCTAATCCATGCTACTTAAAGTCACTCTTACCTATTTGCAATTTCTGTTAATCGGTTGTTTGGCGATCTCGAAATTATTGGCTAATGGTGGGCAAGCGATCGCTCAAGTGATTCCCGATGGCACTTTGGGTAATGAAAATTCTCAAGTCATAGAAAATGGCTCGATCGAGAATTTACTGATAGAAGGTGGCGCAACCAGAGATAGTAATTTATTCCACAGTTTTACTGACTTTAATGTTAATAACGGGCAACAGGTTTATTTTGCCAATCCTAACGGTATTGCCAATATTCTCAGCCGCGTTACGGGCAATAATGCCTCACAGATTTTAGGCAAATTGGGAGTTTTGGGCAATGCCAATCTGTTTTTACTCAATCCCAATGGGATTATTTTTGGAGCAAATGCCAGTCTAGATGTGGGTGGTTCGTTTGTCGGCAGTAGTGCTGAGGGTGTAGTATTTGAAGATGGTACAGAATTTAGTGCCAAATCTACTCAGGAAAATCTTCCCTTACTGACAATTAAACAACCGATCGGTTTGAATTTAGGAGAAAATCCAGGGGCGATCGCCAACAATGCTAGTAATTTAGGTTTACAAGTACAAACAGGTCAAAATATTACTCTGGTTGGTGGTGAAATTAACTTTGATGGAGGTAAACTAACTGCACCAGGAGGAAGAGTAGAATTAGGTTCACTTGCTAGCCAAGGAACAGTTGGCTTGAATGCTGATGGTAGTTTGAGCTTTCCTGTTGGCGTGCCAAGAGGAGACATTAACCTCGCTAACAGCGCATCTGTAAATGTCCGTGCTGGTGGTGGTGGCTTTATTGGGGTTAATGCCAGAAATTTAGAACTTTCAGGAAAAAGTCAATTAATAGCAGGAATTGACGAAAATCAGGGAACACCAGCTACTAAAGCAGGAGATATTACTATTAACGCTACTGATTCTGTAGTATCGATCGGTGAACCAACTGCTTATCCAAAACCAAACGATTCCTATCAAAATGAAGAGGAAAGAAAACAAGCACAACAAAATATCATCTTTGAAATTAATCAAAGTACATCGATCAAAAATAATGTTGGGATCTCCTCAGAGCAAAGAAATCCTCAGAGTCAATACAGTACGGCTCAGGGAAACGGAGGAAATATTACTATTAACACCAAAAATTTGCAAATTTCCAATGTTGCTAGTATCGATACTAGTCTCTATGGTGTTGGAAATGCAGGAAATATTAAGATCGATGCCGAAAATATCTCTCTCAGTGGTGGCAGAAGCTTAATTACCAGCGCAGTTAAAGGTGAGAATTTAGAGATTATTAAAGAGAAGGCTATTGGTAATGCTGGTGAGATCGATATCGATACCACTAGTCTTTTTTTGGGAGATAATGCCACAATTCTAACTGCCCTAGGTGAAGGTGCTACTGGAAATGCTGGAACTGTCACAATCAATGCCAGCGATCGCCTTACTCTCAATGGCAACGGCATAATCTTAGCTGAGGTTCGCCCAGAGGCAATTGGCAATGCAGGCAAAATAAGCATTACGACTGGCAATCTGACTTTGACCAACCGCTCTCTTATTCTGGCGCAAACTAAGTCTACTGGCAATGCAGGAGACATTTTGATTAATGTTGGAGATCTAGTTATTCTCGATGGAGGAAGTATAATTCTTGCTTCAGTAGAACCAGGTGGAAAAGGCAATGGAGGGCAAATAGAGATTAATACTGGGGAACTGGAATTAACCGGTCGCTCCTTGATTATTGCCGATACAAAAGGCAAGGGAAATGCAGGTAATATTACCATCAATTCTCAAGGTAATACTACTCTCGATCGAGGTAGTGAGATTGTCTCTGGGACTGGAATTTTGGGAGAAAATGTCGAAGGTGATGCAGGAGCAATCAATCTTACGGCTGACTCAATTCTCTTAAAAGATTTTTCACTTGTAACTACTAGCAGTAGTAATAAAGCTATTCAAGGCGAAGCCAAAAATATCAATATCAAAACTGACAATCTTGAGATCGAGCAAGGCTCAGTTATCACTTCTTTGACGGAAAATAATTTTGATGCGGGAGATATCAACATCGATACTCAAAATCTAGTCGTCAATAGCGGTGGAAAAATTGTAACGGGAACAGATGGAACGGGGAAAGCTGGCGATATTAATATAGATGTTGCCAATAACTTCAATCTTAATGGTGGTGATGCTCCTGCTAAAGAGCAATTGAGTTTACCTAAAAAACTTTTTAACCAGCCACTTCTGCAAAATCTGGTTTTGGAAACAGGATTATTTGCTAATAGTACCCCTCGATCGACAGGTAACAGTGGTAATATTTTTGTCCGTGCCAATAATCTCAATCTCGATCGAAAAGCCACTATTTCCGCAGCTACTAACTTTGATGAAGGTGGCAATCTTAATTTGCAAGTCGGAGAGATTTTACGTTTGAGTAACAGTAGCAAAATTTCTGCTCAAGCAAGCGGTGATGCTGACGGTGGCAACATTGACATTAGAACTCGATTCCTAATTGCATCTCCTGCTGAAAATAGCGATATTACTGCCAGTGCTTTTCGAGGCAATGGAGGCAATATTCAAATCGAAACTTTTGGTGTGTTTGGTATAGAAAGACGCACAAAAATTACTCCTCTAAGCGATATCAACGCGAGTTCGGAATTTGGTATCGATGGATTAGTTCAACTTACCTTGCCTAACATTACTCCCGATCGCGAAAAAAGTATCGTTGTCGAACAACCTCAAGATGTTACACAACTAGTAGGTAAAAGCTTGTGTACTCTCAGACAAGAAAATCAGTTTGTGGTAACTGGACGTGGTGGTTTTTCCTCTACACCCGATCGCGATTTACAAGCAGATTGGCTTTGGGAGGATTGGAGTTTTCAAGTCAGCAGGAAGCCGAGAAGCCCAGAAGCCGAGAAGCCTAGAAGCCGAGAGGCTCAGAAGCCGAGAGTAAGACCTATTAATGCTCAAAGTTGGTATATTAACGATCGCGGTAATGTCGTTCTGAGTGCCGAATCAGATCCAATTCCTGAGTTGTTTGCTTCTCAATGTGAAGCTCAACCCTCTTCGGAAAAAGCAACAGCAAGGGGCTTATGATTGCCACTTTTCTTTAACAGATCTGCCTGCTGCCTGCTGCCTGTTTTTTCCCTATTTCAGACATTTTTGTCCTCTCTTACCTGCTGCCTGCTCCCTGCTCCCTGCTCCCTGCTTTTGCTGCAATCTGAATTACTTCTAATAATTTGTCTAAGTTTTGCTCGCGATCGGGAATGAGACAGGGAAAGACAGAGAGATTGCTCAATTGATTGGCTATCTGGGCGGTTTTAGCGTCGAGAATTACTAGAGGTAGACTAGCAATATCTTCGTGTTCGCTGAGCGATCGCATGTAGGCAAGGGGATCTTTTAAGATGCTACCGTCGAGTACAACTACATCTATGTTCCAAATCCGCGTCAAAATATCGCCTTGCTCTAAGCTATCGGCTTCTAGAATGCGATGCTCGAAGTTAGACAAATAACGATCGACAATGAGATCGAACTCAGCAGCATGGTTATTCTTAGACGAATCGATCGCTTCTCCTTCAGGATAGAGATGTAAAATCTTCAAACTCTGGCGATCGCTCACCTTGTCTTTGCTTAAAGGGGGAAAAATCTCTACTAATGTTTGTCGAGCGATTGGTAAAGATAAAAATCGATCGGCTCCGTATTGCTCGGCTTTTTGCCTTTGGGTTTCCTCTGCCATGACAATGGTAGGAATTTGTTTGAGATTGCTGTCAGTTTTCAGTACGGTTAAAACGTCCCAACCACAAAGCAATGATAAGGCAGGATGTAACAAGATTTTTGCTGGTTGCAGGTGACGAGCTTTTTCTAAAGCCTCTATGCCATTACGAGCAACAATAACGTGATACCCCAATTCCTTGAGCTTAATTGTCAAACTCTCTACATAACAGGAAACTTCTTCGATTAATAGCACCAGATTATTACTGGCTTGCTCTAGGGTTCGATCGCCACATGAACTTAACTGTTTATTTAAGTTTTGATAGTTTCGATCGGGAGAAGGAGGAACCAAAATGGTAAACTCGCTACCTCGATCGACTTTAGAGACAAAAGAAATGTCTCCTCCCTGCGCTCTAGCTAGTTTTTGAGTTAAAATCAAGCCCAATCCTTTCCCCTTTGTATAACGAGCAAAAGAGTCTCCTTCACCAGAAAAGCTGCGTAAAATTAAATGTTGCGATTCTTCAGGGATGCCAATACCACTATCCCAGACGGTAAAAGCAATCCAGTTAGCCCAACGACTCACAACAATGCCGATTTCTCGATCGATGGGAGTAAACTTATAGGCATTATCGAGTAAATTAACTAACATCTGGCACAGACGCATTTTGTCTGCGACAATCTGTTCTAATCCTGGTTCAATTTTCAGGCTAAATTTTTGTTTCAACTCGGATGGCGATCGCCCCTGTTTCTTCGCTACAATTTCGAGCGCTTGCTTGTGAGCCTGTTCGCACAAGGTTTTAATCTGTAATGGCTCTGGGAATAATTGTAATTGTCCTGTTTCTAAACGAGCTAAATCGAATAAGTCGTTAACTAAACACATCAATTGACGAGCGCTGCTATAAATCAACTCCATGTAACGACTTTGTCTTTGATTGAGTAGTCCTAATTTTTGTTCTTTCAGTAAACTTGATAGCCCTAATATGGCGGTTAGAGGGGATTTGAGTTCGTGGCTGAGAGTGCCTACAAGTTCGTCTTTGAGACGATTGAGAGCGATTAGGTTAGCATTTTTAGCCGCCAATACCTGATTCGATTCCAATTGGTTAGCTTCGATCGCCAATACTAGCCACAATGAATTATTGGATAATTCTAATGCTTGCTGTTTGTGAGCCTTGGGGTTGAAACTGTCGATATCACTTGCTGATAAAGTCTTTTGAGAACTGCGATCGCCTGGTTCCATCGCCCAGATGGGAAATCGCAGTAGTTGCCAGTTTTGTTGGTTATTTGCTTGGTTTTGCTCTCCCAAAGTTGGAGGCGAGCGAAAATTTTGCCAAGTAGCTAGAAAACTACTTGGTGCCGATCGAGAGTTTAATTTGTCAACTGCTAAATCTTCTGGATTAGCTTGGTAAAGATGGAGCCAATTTTTACTCAGAGCAAGATAGCGACTTTGTTGAGCTAAGTTAGGATCTAGCTGCAAACTATCTGCACTCCCAACAATTGTTTCAGCATTATTAACTAGTTGCGGTTCTAATTGTCGATCTTGCCGAGCAAATTGAGTTTGGCAAGCGATGCGATCGCTCAGACAAGCTGGTGGATTGGAGAGCGAAGTTACTGTTTGGCGATTCCCAACTTGGCTAACTAGATTGGATGGACTAACACATGACTCTGCCATATTTACAGTATCGTTTTCTCCAATTTGTTGTTGCCAACAACTATTTTGATAAACAATTTCACCAGTGCTAGTTTGAAGAGTAAGCGGTAACGGTAGTTGTTCAACGATCGCGCTGAAGCATTGCTGCCAAGTCTGGATTAAAGTTTGAGAATTTGGCTGATTTTCTGGATCGACTAGCCTTGGTTCTATCTTTGTTTGTCGATCGAGTAATAGAGATTTAAGCAAACTATTACTATCTAAAATACCAACAAAGTTTTTGTCACAATCGACTAGAGCGTAGATAGGAGTGTCGCCTGTTGATGTTGTTTCTGCTTGTAAATAAGGCAAAAACTCTGACACATTCATTTCTGCTGAGAGAATAATTGGCGACTCGATCGGTAACTCTCTGGAAGTGAGGATCGGGGAACAGGAAGCCCGATCTAGATCTAATTTGAGCTTGTGAGCATACAAACATCGATCTCTAACGATCCCCACTAGACAATTATCTCGATCGACAAGCCCGATATACTGCTGTCGATCAGCTAGAAAAATTGCCAATAAAGATTCGAGTTCAGTTTCTCTTAAGCAAACAGGAACAGAATAGGCGAAATTAGTTAAGGGAAGATGGCAATTAGGCATGAGCCATATCTATTGACTCTACTTTCAAGAAAACTATGTAGTTGCTAAGCTGCAAAGAACAAATTTATCAGCTTTGCAGGTTGAACAGCCTACAAGATAATTATTGCGTCAAACTGGATCGATGGACAAATTAATTGCTTAGAATTAATTACAATTTTCATAATTAATGAATTAATGTTAACTTTTTAAAAGTACAAGATGTTAATTTTTTATAAAGACGTTGCACTAAGGAGCGTATTTCCTAGCAATGTCAGACAATTAAAGGAAAAAGGTTTTTTCGGAAAGTATTTTGTCTAGTCGATTATTCATTGGTATTTTTTCATCTTCCGAGCAATTAGCTCAGATTTTAGTGCAATTACTCAGTAGCGATCGCTACCATTTGCATTCAATTGACGATGCGTCCGAATTTGTTGACTTCGTCGAACAGCACCAAGAGGAAATTGATTGTTTAATTGTTCTGAACGAACCGCCTTATCAGACTCTACTAGGGACATTGAATCGAAAGGGTATTTTATTGCCAACAATTATTGTCAACCCTGAATCTTTATCAACTAATTCCCCAGTTAACTCAGAGCATACCTCTTATTTACATCATGGAGCTGAGATTATCTTGGAATGGCATCAACTAAACCAAATTACTAGCCAAGTTGACCGTGCTATTACTCAATTTCTCAATCTTGCTCCTAGTTGCGATTTAGCAGATAAAACGATTCAGAAAAAGCGTTCTAAAGCAGAAAAGAATCAAACTTTCCTCATGCTTCAGCAGCGCAGATTAGCTGAAAAACTAAAAGAAAGACTCGGATATTTAGGTGTTTATTATAAAAGAAATCCACAAGATTTTTACCGCAATTTATCAAAAGAAAAACAACAAGAATTCAAACAGAAACTACTTAAAGAATATCGCAAAATCATCCTCGACTATTTTTCGGAAAATAACCACAAAATTAATCAAGCAATCGATCGTTTTGTCAATCGAGCTTTTTTTGCAGATATCTCCGTTCCTCAAGTTTTAGAAGTGCATATGGATTTAATGGATGAATTTGCTCAACAACTTAAACTAGAGGGAAGAAGCGAAGAAATACTACTTGATTACCGCTTGGCAATCATTGACATTATTGCTCATCTTTGTGAAATGTATCGACGATCCATACCCAGAGAAGATATCCCCTTTGAACTATTATTTAGAATAGATTAAATCATAAAAACCAGCCAGAGGATGGGTGCTATTATAATATCTGCCTTATTATAAGTTTACAATTTAACTTAGTACCATACGAGCAAATATCTCGATCGATTTAATCAAATAATGATTTAACTTTCAAATTAAATATCTATTTAGCATGAGCGCATTGAAGAAAACCTATGTCCTAAAGCTTTATGTTGCGGGGAATACGCCTAATTCGGTAAGAGCCTTAAAAACACTCAAAAATATTCTGGAAAAGGATTTTCAAGGAGTTTATGCTCTTAAAGTAATCGATGTGCTGAAAAACCCACAGCTAGCAGAAGAGGATAAAATTCTAGCTACGCCAACCCTATCCAAAGTTTTACCTCCTCCCGTTCGCAAGATCATTGGCGACCTTTCCGATCGAGAAAAGGTCTTGATCGGGTTAGACTTACTCTATGAGGAAATTCGGGAGAGAGAGTCGGAATTTTAAACTAATCATCATTAATTTGCTCGATTTTAACAAATTAATTTTTTAATCCACCAAATAAAATTTGCTTTAACAATATCAATCTGCAATGAATCAACCGAATCCAAACGGTCAACAACACGAAGAAACAATCCATAAAGGAGTTAAAAAAATTCGTACCATGATTGAAGGTTTCGATGAAATCAGTCATGGTGGAATGCCAATTGGTAGAACGACTCTCGTAAGCGGCACTTCAGGTACTGGAAAAACCCTCTTTGCAATTCAGTTCCTCTATAATGGCATCAAGTATTTTGATTGCCCTGGTTTGTTTGTCACCTTTGAAGAATCTCCTACGGATATCATCCAAAATGCTTATAGTTTTGGTTGGGATTTACAAAGCTTAGTCGATCGAGGTAAATTATTCATTCTGGATGCTTCTCCCGATCCTGACGGTCAAGAAGTAGTCGGCAATTTCGACCTTTCTGCACTCATCGAACGCATTCAGTATGCAATTAGTAAATATAAAGCTAAGTTAGTGTCGATCGATTCGGTGACTGCTGTATTTCAACAATACGATGCTGCCTCGGTAGTTAGACGAGAAATTTTTCGTTTAGTTGCTCGTCTAAAACAACTACAAGTTACTTCAATT
>CAZJTL010000055.1:0-24758 GCA_964548905.1 uncultured bacterium
GGCCATTGTACGGTTTTACCATCACCGACTTTTTGTTTCCATTCTGGACTAATAGCGCTCAAATGTTTGGTAAAAACCCCAGTAGTACCACTACCATCGGAACGATAGACGACAGTAATATTTTTATCGGGTAACTTGGCATCTGGATTAGTTTTAGCAAGTGCTGGATCGTTCCACTTGGTAATTTTGCCAGTTAAAATATCAACGTAGTTTTGTCGAGAAAGTTTTAAATCTTTGACTTCAGGAAGGTTATATCCCAAAACAATACTTCCTGCTGTCATGGGTAGCATGACTACACCTTTTTGTACCTTGGCAATTTCTTCGTCTTTCATCGCTACATCGCTAGCACCAAAGTCAACAGTTGCCTGGGTAAACTGTTCTACACCAGCACCACTACCTACAGATTGATAGCTAACTTGGATGTTGGGATTAGTTTTGTTGTATTCAGAAAACCATTTTTGGTATAAAGGCGCGGGGAAGGTCGCACCAGCACCAGTAAGAGATACAGTACCACCCCCTGTTGCTTGTGTTGATGAACCACCAGGCGCACCAGCAGGAGGTGTGTTTGGTGTCGAAGTTGGCGCACCACCACCGCATCCAGTCAGGCTAACAGTAGCAGCTAATACAGATGTCAGTAAAATTTGACGTTTTGCAGGAATCCAAAAAATCATATGTTTTGTGGAGTGTTAATCTAAAACACGTTGAGAATAAATGTGTGGTGTTGGAGATGTTATTAGATAATTGATTCTTAGGTGGCTAGTTAATTTAATAAGTAAAAGTCACTAGTTGCCCTCGCAACTAGAATAATCGATCGACGGAAATTTAAGATTAAGTTTGGGTAAACCTTTATTAATCTTAAGCTTAAGAGCGATTTGCGAGCTTTCCAAAATTTGACTTTTAATAAACGGAAAAATCAGCAAAATCAGCATAAACGTCATGAGGAGTTGCCCAAGAAGAATCACCACCACCAAAGAAAGTGGAAAATAAAATACCATCAATTTTTAAAGCTTTAGTGGTACGAAAAAGTAATCCAGTTTGCTCGATAACTTTCTGACCATCAACCCAAACGATAATCGAACCGTTTTTTTGGTTGGGTTGATTTAAAGTAACTTGCTGTTGGAGATGATACCATCTACCTGGTGAAAATTGCCAAGTTCCACGACCAATAGAAGTGCCATGATTTTGGCTGGTAGGGAGATAGGCATAAATTTCTCCCTCTCCTTGTTTGCGCCACATATAGCGTGTTGAAAAGCCATCTGTACCGTCGGGAATATCTCTACCGTTGTTTCCCATCCCGCCAAAAAGTCCTGATAATTTTCCGCCTTTTACAAAGTCAAAGTTTTCCGAAAACCTTACGTAATAACTTAAAGTGAAAGAATCTTGAGGTGATAAATTCAATTTGCTATAAAATTGCGCCCCACCGAGAGGATTACCTTCTTTTTTTGCTACTGTTGGACTTGCTGAATTAGCTGGATAGTGAACGCGCAAAACTCGATCGAACTTTTGAGTTGAATCTGGTTTTATTTCTAGATTATCTAGTCCCCAACTTCCTCGATCGAGCGTTTGCCATTGTTTCATCCAAGGAAGTTGTTGTTTAATTTTGCTTGCGAAATTGGAGTTGGAAATCGACACTCGATCGGAAGCATTAACAGATTCTATAGTGCTAGATTTTAATGAGTTACTATATAAGCCGATCGCTAAAGCTAAGATTAAAAAATTAACTACAAATAAAAAAGGTTTTGACATAAAACATTGCTATTTATTTAGTTCACAAAACTGAACAGTTAAATGTTTTTGTGCGATCGCGAATCTATTACGATTGCCTTTCTTGTTTAAAATGAGATTTTGCATTATTCCGATTAACCGCCAGGAAATTAATTTCCTGGCTGATAAACAAAGTCGTCTAAAGAAGACTAAGTACTTATTTCAATCCTTCTGGAGAGAAAGAACTTAATATCTCAGAAATTGAAATTAGTCCTCTTAAGAGGGCTTTTGCTATTAGGCAGCGATTTTAATCGCTGACTGACGGTTATCGAGATTAGTGCAAGAGCTAAATTTAACCAAAGATAAAACTAGCCTCATTCTGAATACTCAGAGAATTAGCTAGGTTACTACTGTTAAAACCGATCGTTCCTTCAAAGGTTACTAATAAGCTGTTACTATCGGCTGCACGAAGCTCCGTATTACTTCCAATAGTACTGACGCGAACAGTAGCAATATCAATTATGGCAAATAAATCTTCGCCCAACTCGAAGTTTTGAATACGATCGCTGCCATCACCGAAAGTATAAAGGAAGGTATCGCGTTCTGTATCGTTACCCAGATTAATCAAATCGTTGTTGCTGCCACCAACTAAAAGATCGCTCCCTAAACCGCCTGAGAGAGTGTCAAAACCGCTTCCTCCTTCGAGGATATCATTACCAGCGTTACCACAGAGAAGATCGTCACCAGCATCTCCTTCTAGTAAGTCATTGTCTTCATTACCTCTAAGAGTATCGTTACCGATGCCACCAGTTAAATAATCATTACCTAAACCCCCTAGGAGGCGATCGTTACCTGCATTGCCTTTCAGCGCATCGTTACCTGCACCACCATCGAGATTATCGTTGCCTGCATCGCCGTCAAGAAAATCGTCTCCACCGTCACCGATTAAGCGATCGTCTCCTAAACCACCGTTGAGATAATCGTTACCTAAATCGGCTACCAGGGTATCATTATCCTCTCCTCCCCACAAGCGATCGCTTTGGGCACCACCAACTAGAGAATCAAAACCGACTCTTCCATAAAGTGAATTGCTACCAGAACCACCAAACAAACTATCATTGCCAAAACTACCGTCAAGAATATCTTCTCCGTCATTGCCGTAAAGAACATCATTACCGAGATCCCCATTAAGGTAATCGTCTCCTGCGCTGCCTTGAAGGTAATCATTACCATCATTACCCCAAAGAACATCATTATTATCACCACCGACAAGAGAATCATCTCCCTCATTACCCTCTAGGAGATTTTCACCCGAACCACCAAAGATGGTATCGTTACCACCTAAACCAATTAATCTTTCAGCTTGAGAACCACCAGTGAGCCAGTTATTAGCTGTATCTCCCATTAGGACGGTAATTGTACTGGCAGAAAAGGTAGTGTTAGGGCCTTTAATAAAATAATCGCCCCTCAAAGAAGGAGAGACAATATTATCAGTAATGACATTGTAGTTGTCTCCAGATGACTTTTCGCGGATGCCATAACGAGAACGGTTAGTTAAGACACTGCGAGTGATATTGCCTTGTACTGTGTTGTCAGTAGAATAGACAATGTCGTCATCATACAGTTCAATCTCACTATATAGATCGTGAGTAAGCTGTGAACTGTCCATGACTAAGTTATCAGTAATTACATTACCTGAAGATCTTCTTATGCCAATACCATATTTACCACTAGAGAAAATCTTATTGTCATCAATAGTATTCCCTCCTTCACCAGGAATGTAGATACCATTGCCCAAATTATTAGCTATTTCATTACCAGTAATATCTAGTAGACGACTACCAGTTTGAACGGTAATACCGTTACCACCATTGCCAATACTGTAGTTATTTTTGATGACAGTATTTTCTGATTCACTAACCGCATTAATACCATGACGGTCATTATTGATGGTTAAATTATTTTCGACCCAGGAATTGATAATTTTATCGAGGGTAATACCATCCAATCCTGCATTCTCAACAATATTATTGCGAATTACGATATTGGTAGTTGGTCTACCGTTTCGAGAATCTTCATGGGGGTCAAAACCGTAAGAGTAAGTATCGTGAACGTATAAATTTTCAAAGACAGCGCCGTCATAAGTGCCATAGATGCCATACTGTTTACTTTTTACGGTTTGATTGGCACGATTACCGTCAATTTGTAGGTTAGAAACACCAGAATTGTAGATTGCTACGTCGGAAGAAAGATTAGAAGCACCTTGAGTACGGATGATACCCGATAAGCTGAGACTGGTATTATCCTCTAACCTCAATTTGGTAGTCCAACCAGAACCTGTTAACTTGACATTGCTTCTGAGGAAAATATTGTCAGAAATGTTATAGATTCCTGGTAAGAGAATTACTTCACCTTTTCCTGCTGCATTGATCTGAGCGATCGCAGCATTAATTAAATCTTGGTCATTTATCCCTGTAGCTTGCCAGTTAGCATTAGCAGCATCAACAGGATTAGAATTGCTCGCTGCAATAACAATGGTGAGATTGTCCCCAGGAGGAATAGTTGTATCTAATGGATCGATGGTTGGGGTAAAGGTGTTAACTTGAAAAACGCTGCCAATCTTATTGCCATTAGCATTAAAGCGTTGGGCGTAAAGATTGTAATCATTTCCTTGCGGATCCAGAGAATGCCAAGTGACAATAAATCCTCCGTTATTTAAACCTGTGACTGCTGAATAACCTTGGTCTGCTGTGGCAAAGCTATTGACCTGAAATTCGCTACCTACTCTCTGACCGCTAGCATTATATTTTTGCCCATAAACCCCAAAGTCATTAGCACTTTGACCCAGAGAACGCCAGGTAATGACAAAACCACCATCACTTAGGTCAGTTACCGCAGGTTTAATTTGATTGTCGCTGTTAAAACTATTGACCTGAAACTCATTACCTACAGGATTAGCATTAGCATTAAAGATACGAGCGAAAATTCCATATTCGTTACCATCTTGACCCCAAGAATTCCAAGTCGCTACAAAACCGCCGTTACTGAGTGCATTTATCGATGGTCGGTTTTGAGAACCTACAGTTTGATTATTGATGAGAAATTGACCGCCAAGAGTATTACCGTTACTGTCGTAACGTTGACCGTAAATACCATACTGATCGCCATCTTGACCATCTGATTGCCAAGTTACTACAAAACTGCCATCATTTAAGGTCGTAATTGCAGGGTCATCTTGAAAATTACTGGTAGTAGTATTGACTCTAAACTCTCCACCCATACGGCTACCATTACTGCTATAGCGTTGAGCATAAATACCATTTTCGCTACCATCTTGACCCTCCGATTGCCAAGTAACGACAAAACCACCATTATTTAAAGCGGTGACAGCAGAGTTTGTTTGAAAACCCTTTAGATAGCTATTAACTCGAAATTCACTACCGACAGCAATGCCACTGGCGTTGTATCTTTGGGCAAAGATATCGTATTCAGTACCGCCAAAGTCTCTTGATTGCCAGGTAACAACAAAGCCACCGTCAGCTAAAGCTGCTACTGAGGGAGTATCTTGGGCATCTTTGGTTGTGGTATTAACTAATATTTCTCCCCCTAGAGGTTGACCATTAGAGTTATAAAGACGAGCAATAATACCCGCATCTTGACCATCTTGGTACAGAGATTGCCAGACAACCACAAATCTGCCATCAGTTAAGGTTGTTATGACTGGATCGGGTTGTAAGTATTCGGTACGAGTGTTAGGAAGAAATTTAACCATTTTAGATAATGTCCTGTTGAATTGTTATTTGAAGGCAAAGGGCAGAAGGCAGGAGGCAGGAGGCAGAAGGCAGAAGGCAGAAGGCAGAAGTCGTAGGAGCGAATGGCCATTCGCCCGTACAGAAGTCAGAAGTTTTTTTTATTTGCTACTTGCTACTCGCTACTTGCTACTTGCTACTTTCCCCTACACCCTACACCCCACACCCTTACTAATCTCTAACCCCTAGCCCCTAGTCCCTATTTTCAAAATGGGTTCAGCTTGAAACGCAGCGTCAAGAGAGAGGTATTCAAGCGTCACATCTTTGGTACGTTCTAAAATCAAACCGTGGAAACCATCAATAGTTACTTTGAGATTCCTGAGAATTGCTTGAGAAACGTTTTCCAATTTAATACTGCTAGGAAGATTGGTTTTTGTTGCTGTAGTCGCGATCGCTAGACTACTTAACTGAATATCCTTAATTTGTTTGCTGGTTTTATTAGGTTTGACAGTAATAATTGCCTCACCTGTTAAAGCAGAAGGACTAGCTGTAATTACAGTTCCCTGAGTTCCCTGTCCTACTAGGTAAGTATGACTGCGATCAATTTTTATTGGCTTAAATAAATCTATTTCTCCTAAAGGCAGTTCGATCTGAATCTTGCCATTAGGGGGTAGGCGATCGAGTAAAGCTTGCAATGCTGCTGAATCATCTTGGCGATCGCTAGGTTCAATGCCATAGTTCCTAGCTTCAATAATTTGAGTAGGAATAGTCACTGCTTCAACCTTTTGACGATACCACCGCCATCCAGCAACATCTTGAACTACACTCACCGTGCCATATTGCCAGAGCAAAAACAGGACAAAAATAAATACTTGCGCTACAAAGAGAAAACGAGATGAACTATTGAGTAACCACTGTTGCCAAGAACCACCTCCCGCAGAACGTCCTTTGTTACCATGACGATTAGTCCATTTCTGCTGTGCTAGATGCATTTGTGTCCAAATTTTGATTCCAGAAGTTCCCCACTGAGAAATCAGCAACAGAGGTAGGTGCAACAACTTTAAACGAGATTTACGATCCCAAAAAACCAAGAACAGGTAAAGAGGACGAGTGGTTAAAAGCCAACAACAGAGCAGCAAAGCACCTAACCAATTTCCTTCCAGCAAAGTAATAATTAAAATACCAGGACTAATTAAAGAAGTCCAAATACCGATCCGTTGATCGAGAACGCATAACCAGATAAAGAATCCTACTTTGCCAATACCTAAAGACAAAACTCGCGAACCATTGCGGAACATATTACCCGACCAACGGCGCATATTTTGATAGGCTCGATCCCAAACCGAACCAGAGATAGTTTCGATCGTTGTCACCATCACGTCAGGGACATACAGCATTTGATATCCATGACTAACTAACCAATACCAAGTACTTTTGTCGTCTCCAGAAAAAAAACGAAATTGTCCCCACAACCAATCGTTAATATAATCGTTAGCTAGTAAGTTGCGAAAACTTGGATCTAAAGCTGCTTGGGCACGGAAAAAAGAACAACGTCCCGTCAAACAAAGTACTTTACGTGATAAAGCATGAGAACACATATATTGATGTCGTTGACCGAAGCGAAGTTCTAGCCACTCAGAGAACAGCTTAGAACCGTAAACTTCTGGTCTTTCGTTAGTAGTCAGTCCTCCCATCTTGGGAAACAGTTGAAAGAAGGGTAAGCACAATCGCAAACCACCAAGGCTTAATTCTGAGTCGCCATCCATCAAAGCAACAACCCCATTTAAGGGAAAATTGGAGCGTTCGAGAGCTTCTAACCCTACAGCTAAAGCTCCTCGTTTACCTTGATTGGGATCGAGTACAGGAATAAAATTGATGGCATTGGGATCTTCTGATTGAATGATTGCGGCGATCTCGTCAATTTCCTCTGGAGTAGTTACTGGTACTAAAGTGAGAGGATAAGGTAAGCTTTGAGCTTCAATAGCGATCGCTCGAAAGACTCGTTCGGTAATCCAAGGTTTTTCTTTATAAGTAGGGATGACGATCGCAACAGGTGGTAAGTCTGCGATCGCAACGCTACTCGCTCGTTTGCGCCAGAGAGGAAATTGCCAAACTCGATAAATCGTAGAGCGTAAGGCATGAAGTATTAACCATGACCAACGCCAGATACCGATCGCACCCAAAACAACTAAGTTATCCCAACGGTCAAAAGTTAGATATTCAGTATCATTGCGTAGCACATAAAGACTAGATAAAGCAGTGACACCAATTAACAGTAAGATGAGCCAGTGGAAATATTTACTTAGTTGCTGGTTGTTTTTCATCTTGGTTTTACGAGTTATAGTTGAGATCGAACATATTGAAAGAGGAGGGTAGGGGATAAAGAGTAAAGAAGCGTCATAATTACCTTTTCCTCTTACCCTTTTTTCTTGAAATTGTCGCTCTGATTACACAGTGGCAACTTCGACTTTGATAGTTTGTTCCAGAGGAAATTTCAGGACTTCAGAAGCACGACGATAAGATAGATGGGGTTGTACTAAATCGATAATCGCGATGTTTTCTGGCAAATCCATGACTGCTTGAGAAAATTCTGGGCGTTTTTGGGTTAAGATTACCGCCTGAGTATCTGTCAAAGCTTCTTCCATGCTAGAGCAGCTAATTTGATGAATTTGTGGTAGTTGACGCTCTAAGTATTGACGATCGATCAGTTTTTCTATTTGTACGTCTGGATCGTAGACACGAATATTTAAACCATCACGCCAGAGTTGGTTAATTAGAGTTAGTACGGGACTTTCACGCAAGTCATCGGTATTAGCTTTAAAGCTCAAACCGAGAATAGTCACTTGCTTAACACCAAGCTCGTGAATTTTGACTCTTGCTGTAGCAATCTGTTCTTCGTTACTGGGTAAAACTGATTCTAAGATCGGTAAATTGACTCCTAATTTTTGCGCGTGAAAGTTAATCGAACGCAAGTCTTTAGGTAAACAAGAGCCACCAAAAGCAAAACCAGGAAGTAAATAGGTAGGTGCAATGTTTAATTTAGTGTCAGCACAAACCATTCTCATTAATTCGTGACTGTCTAAATCTAAGCGATCGCAAAGTCTACCAATTTCGTTGGCAAAACCAATTTTTAGAGCGTGAAAAGCGTTATTTGTTTGTTTGAGTAGTTCTGCGGTTTTAATCGAAACCCGATAAAAATTACCAGTGATTCCTGCATAAAGCGGTTCGACTAGATCGCCAGATTTTTGGTCAAATTGTCCGATCACGGTATAAGGTGGGTCATAGAAATCAGTGATCGCAGTTGATTCTCTAAGAAATTCAGGATTCATGACCAAGCCAAAATCTTGACCGCAAATTTTTTGTGAATGTTGCTCTAGAAGAGGTAACAATAATTCCTCGGTTGTACCTGGAAAGACAGTGCTTCTTAAGACAACGACATGATAGCGATCGCTACGGCGAAGTCCATCGCCAATTTCAGCAGCTACACCTTGAATATATTGCAATCCAGTACTGCCATCGGCTGCACTAGGAGTACCTACACAGATTAAAGAAACATCAGCGTCAGCTATTTCATCTAAACCTTGTGAAACTGCACGCAAACGTCCAGCTTCAACTGCTTCTTTGATTAAATCGGTTAATCCAGGCTCTTTGATTGGGCTTTTTCCTTGGTTGAGTGCTTCTACTTTAGCGGGTACTTGGTCGATACCAACTACATCATGTCCTAGTTTGGCAAAACAAGCGGCTACAACAGTACCGACATAACCTAATCCCCAAACAAGAATTTTCATAAACTTTCTCCATTTTGAAAATGATTAATTTTTTTTGTAACTTAAGTAGTGGGTATGGCAAGACATAGCTATCCTGAATCCCATCTCAAGACTTGTGTGTGACTCATTTAAGAACTCCTATTTAAAGGCGAATAATTTTTGAAATTTTTGCCATCGATCGGCTATTTGTTTGGGTGCTTTAACTTCAGTGTGAGTAGCAAAAGTTAAACGACTGGGTTGTCCTAATCCACAGAATTTCTTAGTTTGTGAATAATTGGCAGGTGGTGGAATAGCAACAGTAATGCGGGATAAATTTTGACCGACTAAATTGTTAGGAATTGTCGGTACTAATGCCTGAGATTGAAGACGTTGAGAGCGTTCCTGTTCTCCTTGAGAACTAACTGCTTGAATTAAAGCAACTTTTCCTTCGATGGGTTCGGGTTCGCCTGCAAGTTGTACCATTACAGGTTGTTGCATATTAATTTTGGCAGCATCTTTGGCATTAACTACAGTTTCAACCCAGATATCATTGCAATCTAGCAAAGTTAACAGTGCTTCCGATTGACTAATCAATTCTCCTTTTTCTCGCTCCGTACTATAAACTACAGCAGACAGAGGAGCTTTGATTTCTAACTGTTTCGCTTGATTAGCACGCGATCGCACATGCTTTAGTTGCTCTTTAGCAAATGCTATTTCGGTTTTTAAGTTATCGATCGACAGAGATTGATTGACAATCTGTTGTTTCAACTGAGCTGTTTCCTTGGCTAGATTATTACTCCAGTTCAGTTTTTCTTTCATTGCTAGCTGTTGTTGGGAAGCATTTTTAGCTATCTGTGCCGAGAGGAGAACCTCTTTTGCCTCTTTCATTTCGGCTTCTGCAACATCCCAGCTTGCCTTGGCTCGATCTACTTGTTGTTGAGAGATCGTGCCTTGTTTTTGAAGCCTACTCAAACGTTCGTAGTCTAAGCGAGCTAATTTAACTTGAGCTAAGGCTTTATCTACAACGGCTTGTTTTTCATTGACTTGTCTATCGTCGATTTTGACTTCTACCTGCCAAACGCGATCGCTTTGACTTTCTTGTTGCTGCAAACTACTTTGCAAAAAAGTTAACAGTTGTCCTGCCGATAAAAGTTGCTTAGACTTAGACTGAATTTCTGTCTCTAATTGGGAAATTTCTTTTGGTTCTTCAACATTAGATTGAATACGAGCAAGGACTTGGTTTGGTTTAACCACTGCTCCCGGACGGGGGTAAAACTGTTCTAGCTTGCCATCAATAGGCGATCGCAAGCGTAAGACTCGCCCATTAATTACACCATTTTCTAAGACTAAATTCGAGAGGCGATGACTTAGAGCAATACTACCAAGAGCTATACCAGCTACACCTAAGCTAATCAAGGTAGTGCCAAATAACAAACGTTGCCAGATACTAGACGGTTTTGGAGTTGCTGAAGTAGTTGATAATAATGCAGTTTCTTGAGGAGCAGATTTAGTGATTGAAGCAATCCCTTTTTCTGTACTTAAAGAATTACTTAAAGGAATATTTTGATTGAGAGAATTAGAATTATTAAAATTGCTGACAGTAAGAGAGGAATTAGTTTGATTAAATAATTTTTCTAGCAATCCAGGTGCTATTTGAGAATATCCTCGGTGGACAGAACGAATTGCATGAGCGATTTCTTGAGAGCTTGTATTTTTTAAGAGATAGCCATTAGCTCCTACTGATAAAGATTTGGTGACATACTCATCATTATCATAGCTACTAAGAATTAAAACTTTAGTATCAGAAAATTGTTTAGTAATGATTTTAGTAGCACTTGCGCCATCGAGAACAGGCATTTCCATATCTATCAGCACTAGATCTGGTTTTAATTTTTCTACTTGATCGATAGCATTGATCCCATTGTCAGCAGTGCCGATGATTTCGATATCTTGCTCTGATTCAAGTAGGATTTGTAGTCCTTCTCGAAACATTCTTTGATCGTCTACCAAGAGAATTTTAATCATAAAAAATCAATTTAAAAATTAACAAGATCCTCTTTCAAAAGAAGATTTATCAACTTTTAGGTATTTTTGACTACTAGAGATTACTTATATATTTACTTAAAATATTTTTGATGTAAATTATCTTTACACAATCTTTTTATTAAAGAGCATAATATGATTTTTCTTAGTATTTGATGTTGTGGAATAGGCAAGAGTAAAGAGGCAATATAGATTTTTAATCAATGATTTATAATTGCTATATTTATCTCAGCTTTTAATTAGGTAAACTATAGCTTTTTGGTCTTATTTATAAACAAAACGTTGCCACTAAGTAGTTGATTAAAATTAAATTTATTGGTGGAGGTAGGAATTAGAGACTACGATGCTCGCGATTAGAAAAAGTAAACTTAAGTATAATTTTCTAAGCAAGTAATGAAGATGCTATGAGCTTAATCATTGAAACTCAAAGATTAATTTTAAAACCAATTACTAAAAGCGATCGCGATCCTCTACACGCTATCTTTATCGATCCTTATGTCAGAAAATATCTGTGCGATGACAAAATTTTACCATTGCAACAAATTGAAGAAATGCTCGATGAAAACCAAAAACATTTTGCAGCAGAAAAATTTGGTCTTTGGTTTATCGAAACAAAAAGCGATCGCCAAATAATTGGTTTTGTTGGTTTATGGTATTTTTTTGAAGAACCACAACCCCAATTAGTCTATGCTTTGCTACCACAAGCAACTAAAAAAGGCTACGCTACTGAAGCTGCAACTAAAATACTAGAGTATAGTTTTAACGAACTTGGCTATGAGTATCTTCTAGCAAGCTGCGATCGCCCCAATCTTGAATCCCAACAACTAGCTATAAGAATTGGAATGAAACAAATAGAGGAAAGGATAATTAATGGCAATCCGACCTTATTTTTTAGGATTAATACCTTTTAAAAATCATAATTTTCAACCCGATTTACCACTGTCGTTTCGATGGTAACTTTCTTCTGCTTTTTTAACAAAGTGGCATTTTCAACACCAAGTCCAGTTAGAAGCTGAATTTTTTCCTGATTTTGCTTTGTGAATGTGTGTGTCGTACTGCAACTGACTGCTATCACTAAACCATCCATCTGCACTACCCGATCGATTCTAGAGGGAAAATTAGGTAAACTTTTTTTCTTGGGAAAGTTTTATGGCAAAAAATTTTTATCCAACAAGTCAACATCTAGATACGGACAACTATCTGGAAATAAACTAATTTTTATACCTGTTTCTTCACTTGCCCACTCTTTAGCATCGGGATATGCTTCTGATATTATTTCGACAAGCTTTCGCTTTAGAGAAGGTTGTTGTTTAAACAATCTTGTAATTCGATTTCGACTATTTAAAATAGAACCTCGCCAGCTTCCACATCGAAGGTTTGGTTGATACTCCCATTTGAGCAAATGAGCAATTAGAACAATTAGATGGCTTTCTAATTCTCGTTCATTACTTTTATTCAATCCCTCCAGTTCCTCAACCAAATTCTCAATGTCTAATTCTTCAAATCGACGCGATCGCAATAAGTTAACTTGTTCTTCTAACCAGCGTTCGTATTCTTGTTCGTATAATGTTTTATTCACAGATAATGTACGGTACATTTACTACAAAGGTCAGAATTACATTTTAGTGTTTCAAAAAAGTAATAACTTTCGTCTCAAGCGATCGAGTGCATTACAAGCACTCAAATTAAGTGCGATCGCTTCTGAGAAAATGGGTTAAAGGCGATAGTGCGATCCCTCTTTTCACTCATCTTTATAAAACTCATCTACAATAGACTGAATTTCATTAACTCTAATATCTTCTTGTTCCGATTTACTATAAATTGTTAACAATAAAATACTTGTTTCTGATTCGACTAGATAAATTATGCGATAACCTGCACTTTTTCCCTTTTTAAGATTGCTGTTTTTAACTCTAACTTTATAAATGTAAATATCTGAACCAAAACCAGCAAGGCGATCGCCTATAAATATTCCCTCTGTTAATTGTTCAATGATAGGTTCAACATCTTTCCTGATATTTCGATATTTTTTAGACAAGCGATATAATTGTTTTTCAAATTCATCAGCAAACCTTATGGAAACCTGAGAAGAATCATTAGTCATCAATTCTTGCCCACAATTCTGAAATTGGTTTAGTTTTTCCTTCTTTAACTTCTCTCAATGCTCTTTTCAAACTCGCTTTAATTTCTTCTACACTCCAATCGTCTGACTCAGAATCATTTTCCTCTGAGATGAGAAGAATTACTTTAACTCGACTAAGTTTATTGATTTCTAAAGGCTCATCTAACAATAATTGACCTTTTTCATCTACTGTTCCCATAATCTCAACTGCTCGCATAAACTGCTTACTCCTATTAATGACTCAATTTAATCATAGCAGTGCGTTATAGTGAGATCGCTGCTGAGAAAATGGGTTAAAAGCGATCGCTAAAAATTTATAGCCTAGAGCCTAAAAATAACTTTCGTCTCAAGCGATCGAGTGCATTACAAGCGCTTAAATAACGAATACTGTCTCGATCTCTGGTAGCACTGAATGTCCGCCCGTTTAGACGGTAGCTTATAAAGTATGCAAAATAACTAAAATTTTGAACAACATTAGCGTAGATTTTGTCACGATTTGTTAACTTATTCGCTATAATTGAGCGCTCGCTCCCCTATTTTGTAAAAATAAATACAGAAATTATTTTGTTTTTTTTACTTAGCTTGGCTAAAGCGAAGTATTTTTAACCAATTTTAATGGATTTGAAAGGGAGAAAGATGATGGCTCTTCAAACGATCCATCCAGTTTGCCCACCAGCATCTGCACTAGAGAATGCGATCGCTTCAGGTTGGAACCCAGTTTGCCATATTACCTATACTCGCGATACCTGGGTTAAGCTGCTGCAACTACCTACTGAATACGCATTTGACGAAGCCAAGTTGCTCTGTCAAGAGTCCCCAGATACCTGGATCGCCTGGATTCCAGATTGTGGTGAAGTCGTTCTCGATCGAAGCTGTTTTTATTGTTGATTAAAGCAATTAGTTTTCGATGGGATTCTCCCGCAAAGATATTACAAAAATATTATGCAATTGCAAGCCAAACTTGGCTGATATTTCAGAAAGCAAGAGTTTTAAGTGTTAGAGTTAAGTACGATGAACACGGAGTCAGTTATTGATTGGGATGAAATGTTTGAGTATCTACCTGGGATGATGGTAGAACTCAAAGACAAACCAGGGGTTTTGCATCAGATTGATTACTATGAAGCAATGATAGTACCTCCGATCTGGTTAGTTGACGATCCGCGTCCGCGTTATCCTCATGAATTGCAAATTGTGTCGCGTCGAGCAGTACAAGTCTGTGAATTAGAGTCACAACCAGTTTTGGTTTGAGCTTTCTCTGGTTGCTGTATTTAATCTCTACTATCTCTATTTCTTTCTTCAAAAAAGCAATAACTTGCGTCTCAAGCGATCGAGTGCATTACAAGCGCTCAAATAACGAATACTGTCTCGATCTCTAGTAGCACCAAAACGATATTCGTAACTTTCGACTGTATTATCAGGATTGGCTAAACCAAGATACACTAAGCCTACTGGTTTAGTTTCCATACCGCCACTAGGTCCGGCAATACCAGTAATACTCAATCCCCAACTGGTTCCTAATCGTTTTTTTATACCTAAAGCCATTTGTTCGGCGACGACTGGACTTACTGCGCCAAATTGCTCTAAATCTTCGGCATTTACGCCTAAAAGGTTAATTTTAACTCGATTGTCGTAGGCGATCGCACCGCCCCAAAAATACTCAGAACTACCAGATACAGTAGTAATCATCTCGCCTAAACCTCCACCAGTACAAGATTCGGCAACACTAAGGGTTTCTCCTCGCTGCACGAGTAATTGTCCAACTATAGAAGCAAGAGTATCTGAATCCGAACCAAAATAATCTAATCCAGCAATTTCCTGAATTTCTTTTGCTACTGGCTCAATTAAGGCGATCGCTTCTGTTTCCGAACTTGCTTTAGCAGATACTCGTAATCTTGCTTCTCCCGTTGAGGCGTAAGGGGCAACGGTAGGATTGTTTAAGTCGAACAAATGATGGACTTTTTCAGCTAGCGCCGATTCGCCAATACCCCGAAAACGCATCATGCGACTGTAAATGATTTCTTTGCCCCATCCTTGGCTTTTTAGGTAAGGAACGGCGGTTTCTTGCCACATCCGCTTCATTTCTGAAGGGACCCCTGGAAAGGTAAGGATATGTAGATTGGGACGGGGTTGCCAGATAATTCCTGGTGCTGTTCCTGTTGGGTTGGGTAGTATACTTGCTCCTTTGGGAAATAAGGCTTGTTTGAGGTTGTTAGAGGTCATTTTATAACCTCTTTGGGCAAATTTATCGGTAATATCGGCAATAACTTCTCGATCTTCGACTAAAGGGGTGTTGAAAAAAGTGGCGATCGTCTCGGTAGTAAGATCGTCTGGAGTTGGTCCCAAACCACCTGTAAAAATTAAAATGGTGGCGCGATCGCTAGCTATTTCAATAACTTCCTTCAATCTTTGGGGGTTATCTCCCACTACTGTTTGATAGTAATGAGCAATCCCCAAGCTAGCTAATTGTTGGGCAAGATAATGACAATTGGTATTTAAAATATCCCCTAGCAATAATTCGGTTCCAACACAAATAATTTCTGCACTCATAAGCTTGGCTGATAGTTATTTTTAAGAAAAGTAAATTTATTTGTATTTATCTTAACTGAAGACTCGATCCTGTTGCTAAATTTAAAATTGTTTTTAATAATTTCTTAATAATAATTTTATTTTTTAATCATATTCATTTTAAAAATCGAGGAAAAACAAGGTGGAAACTTCACTATTACATCAACTTTGGCACGTTATTAATCATACTCATACTCAAATTATGTTGGAATTTGATGATTCTAATCTAGTCAAATATATTTTAATGGAGCTTGGTAAAAAAAGAATTTTGTCTGTTGAAGAAAATACTCTTGTCAGTATTTATTTATACTCTAAAATTCCCTTGATTCGAGATCTAGCTAATGCACGTTTGTGGAGATTTTGATGCTAATATTGGTGCATAAATAATAATTTGTTGGTGTAATTTTCACAATCAGTTCTGAAAAAACCATTATTTTTAAATAACTTTTAAGTTTTTTGTTTAACTAGTTTATATTTATCTTATAGTCACTCGACTCATCACATCCTCAAACGAGGAAGTTGTTATCGGAAAAATGGGGTTTCAACCATGCCTTTAAAGGCGGAGAGTTTTTGGAGCGGAGCATAAAGCCCCCCCCTGCAAAAACAAACTTCTGACTTCTGACTTCTACGGCGCTCACTATTCGGAGGAAACCTTACGGCGACTAAAATTGGCGACACAGGTTCGCCAATCGTCGCCTCCCGAATCCGCGCCTTGACTTCTGACTTCGTTAACTTCCTTTGCTCTTGCCATGTCAGACCTATGGACAGTACTCATTGTCGATGATTGTGCAGAAGATCGAACAATCTATCGTCGCTATCTTACCCAGGCACTTTATCAGTCTTACCAGATTTTAGAAGCAGCTTCAGCGATAGAGGGACTGACTGTCTGTGAAAACATGCACTGCGATGTAATTTTGCTGGACTTTTGTTTACCTGACATGAATGGATTAGAGTTTTTGAACCAGTTGAAGTGGCGAAAGCTGGATGCTGGTGTTCCTGTGATTATGCTAACAGGTTATGGAGATCAATCACTCTTCACAGAAGCACTCGAACGAGGAGTTCGAGATTACTTAAATAAGAAAAACTTGAGAGCAGATGTATTGCAACTAGCAATCCATAACGCGATCGAGAAATCCCATCTAAAAAGGGAATTAAGGCAAACTCAGGACAGACAGCGCCTTATTGCTACCACTGCACTAAGAATTCGTCAGTCTCTTAATTTAGAGCAAATTTTACATACTGCGGTGACAGAAGTACAGCAACTTCTCGAATGCGATCGCGTGGTAGTTTATCAATTTATGACCGATCGCCAGACAAAAACCCTTGGTAAGTCAATAGAATCATTTCGAGATAATTCCGAACATCTGCTTCAGGATACTTGTTGGTGGCAGAAAGTTGGTCGTGATTATACTTGGGAATGTCAGTTGCCCGTCACCAAAGTTAGTGAAGCAGGATTGAGTAATTGTTGCCTCAATTTAAGAGAGCAATTGACTACTTTTTTGTCAAAATTTGAGCGATCGAGTCGTAAAAGTAAAGATATAGTCAATATTAGAGAACAACTGAAAACCTTTGCTGGTAAACAAACTCAGACGGCAAACAGTTTAATTGTTCCCATTATTTTAACCAAAGATGCTGAAGAAAACTCTCAAGCTTGGGGGTTATTAATTGCCCATCATTGTTCGCAAAAGCGTCAATGGCATCCAGGTGATGAGAATATTTTAGAAGAATTATCCGTACAACTAGCGATCGCGATTCAACAGGCAGAACTACTAATCCAAACTCAAGCCGCACTCGAAAAAGAAAAACAACTTAATGCTTTTAAATCTCAGATTGTGGCGACAGTTTCCCACGAATATCGAACACCACTCACAGCTATTCTCGGTGCAGCTTCTACTCTCAAGCAAAATTTTCACAAGCTCGATCGATCTAGGCAAGAACGTCTTCTCCAAATCATAGAAGATAAGGCTCGTCAGATGACTAAATTGGTAGAAGATATGCTGATCGTACATCAATGCGATCTCAGCCAAATGACATCCAAACCAGTCCCACTCGATTTGTTTCAACTATTTTCCGATCTAATTGACGAACATAGTCTATCTGCCAGCGCTAAACACCAATTGATCTTGAATGTTAAGGGTAATATTGAGGGTTTTTGGGGAGATTTGGGACTTTTGAAAATAATTTTCGGCAGTTTAATTTCTAATGCTATTCAATACTCCCCTAGTGGAGGCAATATCGAAATTAATCTTACTGGTAAAACTACTCAAGTAATTTTTGGCATCAAAGATGAAGGTATTGGTATTCCGATCGCCGATCGAGATAATTTATTTCAATCCTTCAGTCGGGGTAGTAATGTCGATACTATTCCTGGGACTGGTTTGGGATTGGCGATCGCCAAAGCTTGTGTAGAGTTACACGGTGGCGAAATCGATTTGTCTAGTAAAGTGGGGCAAGGAACGAAAGTGATGGTGAGTTTGCCAAAACGACTTAAGGATGGGAAAGAAGTTTGAAGAGAGGGAGAGGGGCAGAGGAGCAGGGGAGCAGAGAGGCAGAGGGGCAGGGGAGCAGAGGGGCAGGGGAGCAGGGGATAGCTGATAGCTGATAGCTGATGGCTGATTGCTATGAACAATGAACCATGAACCATGAACGATGAACGATGAACCATGAACCATGAACTACGAACAAATTCATTCACCTGGCTCGATTCAGCCTCATGGAGTACTATTGGCATTCGATCGCCAGCTTCAAATTCAACAAGTCAGCAATAACAGCCAAACATACTTAAACATCGAACCGTCAGATTTATTAAATCGGCATTTAAGTGTTGTCTTTACAGAACAACAAATCGCCGCGATCCAAAAATGCTTAGGCGAAATTGAAGACGGTAGCACTCATCTTAAACTTACCTTGTCTGATGGAAATCGCGATCGCTATTTTGATGGAATTATTTATTTAGTCGAAGAGGCGATCGTACTTGAATTAGAACCTAGAGACTCGACTACAGAGATGAGCTTTTTAAGCTTTCATAGTAGAGTCAAAAAAATAAGTGCTAAACTGCAAAAAACAAGCCAAATTAATGAATTTTTGCAATTAGTAGCCACAGAAATTCGTCAGGCGATCGCTTTCGATCGCGTTATGGTTTATCAATTCGATACAACTGCTGCTGGTTGTGTGATTGCGGAAGCGAAAAGAGAAGACTTATCCCCCTATTTAGGACTTCACTATCCCGCTACAGACATTCCTGAAGAGTCGAGAGAATTATATAAACACACGCTAGTTCGCCATATACCAGATTTAACTGCACAATCTGTAGAACTAATTCCCCAAGAAAACCACATCACCGATCGACCCCTCGATCTAACCTATTCTAAATTGAGAAGTTTTGATACTTGTTGTCAGGAATTCCATCAAAATATGGGAGTTAAAGCTTTGCTAGTCATTTCACTCATCCAAGATGGCAAGCTTTGGGGTTTAATTTCTTGTCACCATCATACTCCCAAATATATATCTTACGAATTACGGACTGTGTGCGAATTTTTAGGGGAACTTGTTTCTGGTGAACTAGATAATAAAATCGCCCATCAAGAGTTTGATTACAAAGTTAAATTGCAGTCTCTACAATCTGAATTTCTTGATTCCATCGCCCATGCTCAAGATTTTATCGAAGCTTTAATCGAACCAGCAATCCGCTTACTCGATTTAGTTAGCGCTTCTGGGGCGGCTGTTTGTTTGGATCATGAAATTAGACTGGTAGGAGAAACACCTTCAGTTGAAGAGATTCAGGCTTTAATTGAATGGGCGGATACACAGGTTAGTGAAAGTCTTTTTAGTACCGATTCCCTACCTAAACTTTACTCAACCGCAGAAGCTTTTAAGGATACTGCCAGTGGTTTGTTGTTGCTTAGAATTTCTAAACTCAAACGTTATTATATCCTCTGGTTTCGTCCCGAAGTTATTCAAACAGTAAACTGGGCGGGTAATCCCCACGATTCATTACAGGTTGCACCTGATGGTAGTTTAATGCTTTGTCCGCGCAATTCTTTTGATAAATGGCAAGAAACTGTCAGATTGACCTCTCTACCTTGGCAAAAGTGCGAATTAGATAGCGCTATTGCTTTGAGAAATGCGATCGTTGGTATTGTTTTGTCTAAAGCAGATGAACTGGCAAAAATAAATTTAGAATTAGAACGCAGTAACCGAGAATTAGCTTCTTTTGCTTATGCTGCTTCCCACGATTTGAAAGAACCTTTACGGGGCATCTACAATTACTCAATTATTTTATTAGAAGATTATGCCCAAGTTCTCGATCGCGAGGGAATAGAATACTTACAAACCTTGGTGTCTTTATCTCAACGCATGGACACCCTGATTGATGTCTTACTCAGATTTTCCCAGATCGGGCAAACTAAATTAAATTTAGAACTAACCGATCTCAATCGATTACTCGATCGCGCGATCGAGCTTTTCCGTGCTAGTCGTGCAGATCTTTGTTTTGATATTCGCATTCCTCGACTTCTCCCAACTATAGAATGCGATCCAGTTTTGGTTAACGAAGTTTTTAGCAATCTAATTGCTAATGCTTTTAAATATAACGATCGCTCTGAAAAATGGGTAGAAATTGGTTATTTACGAGGGAACAGGGAACTCTTAACAGGGAACAGGGAGACTGGTGAATCTTTGATTTTCTATGTTCGTGACAATGGTATTGGTATTCAACCTCATTATCTGGAAATCATTTTCCGACTATTCAAGCGCCTTCATTCCCAAGACAAATACGGCGGTGGTGCAGGTGCAGGTTTAGCAATTGTTAAAAAAATTATTGAGCTTCATAACGGCAAAATTTGGGTAGAATCCATATATGGCAAGGGTTCAACCTTCTTTTTTGTCCTTTAACTATTGTAATATTATGTAACAAAAAGTTTGTGAGTATATTTACTTAATGTTCTGCATGGAGAAAAAAGTTAAAGGTCCACTGCTGGTTGTTGAAGATAGCAATGAAGATTTTAAAATGTTGCAACGTCTCATGCGGCGGATGGAAGTTCAAAACCCCATTTATCGCTGTACTAATGGTGATGAAATTTTCAATTTTCTTTACCAAGAAGGAGACTATAGCGATCCTGACATGGCACCAAGACCTTCTGCCATTTTATTAGATTTGAATTTACCTGGTATGGATGGTCGTGATATTCTCGAACGTCTCAAGCAAGATCGCAGTTTTAAAAAAATCCCCATCGTCGTTTTTACAACTTCTTCTAATCCTAGAGATGTAGAACTGTGTTATCAAAAAGGTGCTAATGGCTATCTAATTAAACCGATGGATTTTCAGGAATTGCAAAAAACCGTACAGGCATTTGTTGATTATTGGTTGGAAGCTAATACTCCACCAAACCTCAACTAAATCTTAAGAAAACCTAAAATTTTACAAAAGTTCACCAATTAGGTGAAAAACTATACATATGATCAAACGGGGTCAGCCCATATAAAGACCCTGAATTATAAAAAACTCAATAATATCTTTAAAGAAGCGTCAGTCTCATCATATGAGGGTTAGGCGCTTCATTTTAAGCAAAAAATTTCAAATAATCCATGATTCAGTCACCAATCCCTCGATCGCCAGAAGACTCGGCGATCGCTTTATGCTGCTACATTAATCAAACTCCCGATGTTCAAGTCATTCGGATTGCCAATCTTGCCAATTGGTACCTAGAACGGGTTGTTTTTCCCGCACAAAGACTTTTGTTTGAAGCACCAGAACATGCTCAGCTTGAAGTTTATGCAGGAGCAACAGCAACCACCATACTGGTAGACAAAATTGCTTGTCAACGCCTGCAAATAAATTCTGTCGCATCTTTTTGATAGTGGGAATTTTAGCTATGAACTTTATGCAGGTAATTTCCGAATTTTTTGCCTACAAGTTTCCTTGCTGGGGAGTTTGCCAATTAAGTTACGAACCTACACAAAAAGCCTTGTATTTCCACTGTGCAACACCAGGAAGAAGACTGGCTATTCTCAGAAGCGCTAAGGAAATAGCCTATCTAGATATTGGTATTGATAAATTTATCGCCGTTTATCCAGGCTATGCAGACATAGTAATTCAATATATTCCTCGCCGTTGCTAAATTAATGGAAATTGAAGAAGTTAAAAAAAAACTAAATTGCTAAACGTATCTCAACATTCAGAGTATACCTGTTGATGATGAGACATCATTGAAGATAGTTGTGAAATAGACACTCTTAGTTTTCTGGCAACAGTTTGTTTAATATTAGTGTTTGCTTTCTAAAGTGTTTGATAATATGGGCGAAAGTTAGTAAATTTATTAGTTCATCAATCACAACTAGCCAATTTCTATGTCCCAAGCGGCAAAGAACCTTACCGTATTTGAGGACGTAATAAGATTCTTTATCTAAAAAGAGGAGTAATCACCAATATGGAATCTCAACAAAGCGAAACTGCTCAACAAACTTCAGGATTTAATATGGAATCACCAGGAATGATAACTCCGGCTAAATCGTCTTCAGAGCAGCCTTGGCAAGAATATGTAGCACCCGTACTGGATTCATTATCGAAACTACCAGATAATATCAGTAAAATTTACTCAGACTACCAGCAGCTCATTATTACTCTAGGGCTAATTTTCGGAGGTATTGTCAGCGTTAAAATTACCTTAGCAATCTTGGATGCTATTAACAGTATTCCTTTACTCTCTCCTATGTTTGAGTTAGTAGGGATAGGATATACAGGTTGGTTTGTCTACCGCTATCTTTGGAAAGAATCCACTCGTCAAGAGCTAATCAAAGAACTTGATGCCTTCAAAACCCAAGTAATGGGTAGAAATTCCTAGAAGTGAAAGTTCAAACTACAGGTTAAAAGATCGAGAAAATCTACAAAGACCTGGAACTGATACTCGATCTGAACAGTTTGAAAATTATATGATTATCTAGTGTTCCACGAAGAAATTCGTGGACTTTTTTTTTATTTTTGCAGTTGTTGGCTAATTTCGATTTGAACTTCTTTGAGAGTAGATAGCAACTCCAAATAAATTCGATCGCTGCGATCGCTATTGCGTAAATGCTTGAGTGTTTTTTTAAGCTGCTGAGCCAAATCTAAGGCTTGTTCGGTTAGCTTATCTGTATGAGTTTGCTCGTATAACTCTAGAGCTTTTCCTCTAAGAACCTGGATCGTTGCTTCATCTCCGTAGTTACCAGGAGTTAATTTGATTCTGAGCAGCAATCTTTCTGTTCCTGAATGTCGCTCGATCGCTACCTTCTTGGGAGCTTGTAGCTTTTGAGCTGGTAATTTAGCCAAACTCTTGACTTCTACGATTAATTTTTGATAAGTAGAATCCTCGATATTATTTAGCGTTAATTGAGGAACGCCATCTTGGCTTAATAAAATACGACTCTGGCTAGCAGCCTTTTGAAAATGAAGTCTACCAATACCACCATTGAGCATTCTTGTAAATAATTCTTGCCATAGCTGCTGAGGAGGTAATTTGGCTAAAAATTCTGCTGAATTAAAGTAGTTATTGTCTAACTCTTCTGGTTCTGGTTCTAGAGGATCGACGATCAAAGTTGGTTTATCGTGAAGACGATTTACTTTTTTCTTGGCTGGTGCGCTTTCTCTTACAGAATTAGATCGATCGCCTGAATAACTATTAATGTTAATGCTTGATTTTTGTTGAGGAGAGCAAGAATACTTAACATATTCGGCGATCGCCATCTGAAAAAGTTTAGTGTCGATCGTTTTCACCTGACAACGAAGACCAAGAGATGAGAGAAGAGGACGAATTTCTTCTAAAGTAGAACTATGATCGGGATTTAACATTCCTACAATCAAGGAGCTACCCTCAATAGCAACGGGCAAAACTTGATGATGAATGCAAGATTCAATTGGCAAGATGCGATCGATTAGCTTAAACGCTTGTTCTAAATTGATATCTGAAAAGCTCATAACATCAGAAAAATTCTTGGAAGAGTAGATATCGTTAAATTTAGACATTTCCAGTTTGACGCTTATCGTAGCTAACACATGAATTTGAAGGAAGAAAATACTCCCACTGCTAATCTAAACCAGAATTTTCAAAAAAAACTCCGTATATTTTCTAAATTTAAGTAAAAGTTTAAATGTAAACTTAAGCTTTGGGTTTCGTTAGCTCAACCCAACCTACGATTTTCTATCTTTAACTGCCCGCATAGTCCTATCATTAAGATTAGGTGATAGATACCAGACTCACCTACACAGTCGAGAAAGTCGTCAAGATTCTATTGATTACTTTGGTCAATTCCGACCTTAGTTTCAACCTTGCTGCTCATCATCTCTACCTTTATAAAAATTGGTTTTTAGCCAACAATTCGCACACAATATATATAGAGTATCGATCGACATCCAAATCATGCTATCTACAGATCCCAGCTTACAAAATTCTGGATATCAATATGTATCCAGTAACACACAGCCAAATAATAATTCACCGAATCAGCAACTTCTTCCTCTGACAGCTAAAGTTAACAGCAATGACTGCCTAGAAATCGGTGGCTGCGATCTTACTGCCTTGGTGCAACAATTTAGCTCTCCTCTATACGTTTTAGATGAAGCAACTTTACGTGAAGCTTGTCGTCAATACCGAGAAGCTTTTGTTAAATATTATCCTGGGCAATCTCAAGTGATTTATGCTTCTAAAGCCTGGAGTTGTTTGGCAATTTTTAACATCGTTAATAGCGAAGGACTAGGATTGGATGTAGTTTCTGGAGGCGAACTCTACACCGCTCTAGAAGCTGGAGTCGATCCTAGTAAAATTTATTTTCACGGTAATAACAAATCTGCCCAAG